>CAZGVK010000221.1:0-9436 GCA_964529095.1 uncultured Elusimicrobia bacterium | reverse complement strand
ACCGCCGGTTTTTTTTAGTTTTTAAAAAATATTTTGCGGGTTCAGGCCGCTTCATGGCTGATTGGCAGCCAATGCTTGTCCAGGGCGCGAGGCTGGCTATTTGCTCAGAGGTCTCTCTTGATTTTTGGCTTCTGCTGGAATCAGCGTTCACCGCTTTTTTTTGGCGACACTGCGGCCGTTTGTTTTGCCCTGCCCGTTTCCGGCTGAGAGACGGCGTTCCATTAAATCATTCGCGGCGATCTCAAGCCGCACGCGCTCAGACTTCGGATCAAGTTCCACGGCCTTTCCGATGGCTAGGCGCGCTTCGGAGAGATTCCCGGAAGCGCGCGCCGCCTCCGCCCAGGCCAGAAGATTTTCGAGATACGAGGGGTCAATTTCTGCCTGGCGCGCACGCTCCGCCGCGGCGGACTTCCAGTCGCCGAGCTTGGCGTAAGCCGCGCCGCGCGCCGCGTGGACGAGGACATAATCCGGAGCTTGGGTCTGAAGCCGGTCGTAGGCGGCCAGGGCTTCATCATGTTTTCCCATAGCGCTGAGCGCGTTGCCCGCGAAATAGAGCGCCATTGGATAGTTGGCGCTGCCGGGGCGGACCCGCAAAAAAAGACTCAGGGCAGTTGGGTAGTCTGATTTGTTCGCAAAATACATTGCGGAGTTAAGGTCTATGTCTGAGCGCAGCCACAGGCCGGGCATCATGGCCAATCCCAGAAAGACGAGCAAGCTCGGCGCATATAAAGCGCGGCGAATATCATCGGAAATGGGAAGAGGATAGACGCTGACGGCGGCACGGCGCGCGGCTAAGGGAGCTAAACCCGCGGCGAGTCCGGCCAAAGGCCAGGCATACCAGCCGGTTGCCGGAGATGAGCCGGCAAAGCCGCTGTGGGCAATGGCCAAACCCCCGGCCGCGGCGGCAGTGAAGCCGGCGGCGTAGACGGACTCAGAGAGAGCGCCCGCGCGTCGCAAGGCGACAGCGCCGCGCGCCCCCGTCCACAGCGCCGCCGTGAACAGCCACAGCCATAGCGCGACGCCGAGCGCACCGAGTTCTACGGCGACGCCGAGCACGGCGAATTCGGGATAAAGGGCCATGGTGTTACGGCCGGGCCCTGTCATTTGAATGACCTCGACCGGGCGGAAGCGCGGATAATGCACGAAGAAAGAGCCGGGGCCGAAGCCTGCCAATGGCTTTTCCGCGAACATGCGAAGCTCGGCCGCTGCCGTGGTCTTAAGAAAGCCGAGCTTATAGGACCAACTCTCACGATTGCCGGCGTTGAACATCAGCGCGACGACGCCGACGGCAAGCGCTGTCATAGCCGCAATGACGGCTGATTTTAGGGCCGCCGGCGCGCGCAGGCAGAGCGGAGTGATGATGGCGTAGAGAAGGCAGGATGCGCAGAAAGCGGCCATGCCCAGCAAGGAGCCTGTCAGTATCGTTGTGATCGCAGCGACCGGCACGAGGGCGAAAGCCAACATGCGCAGTGGACCTTGCGTTTCCGGATCGAGGGCGAGCGTCAGCGCCAGAGGAACTGCGACCGCCAGAAAGCAGGCGCAGAGGTAGGGGTTGCCCACTGTCGAGAAGATTTGCGCGCCCATGAAACCGGGATCGAATGCGCCTTTCAACATCAAGGGGTCAAGCCCGAGCGCCTGCATTAGACCATGCAGCGCGATGATCCAGGCGGCGATGACGGTGAGTGTCGCAAAACGCGAGGCCAATCGGGCGCCGGCAAAACCCAGGAAGGCCGCAAGAAAGCCGATGAGCATGGTCAGTTGGATCGCAAAATAGGGGAAGGCCGCGACCGCGTGAGGCGCTGCGGCAAAGCGCACGAGCATCCATGCGCCGTAGGTTACTGCCGGCAACAAGGTGGTCCAGGAGTTGACCGACACTTGAAACCGGCCGCAGGACAGGCCTTGCCACAGCCAGGAGAGAAGCAAAGTCAAGGAGCCCCACTGGAGGACGGCGAACTTAATGGAAACCGTGTCATAAGCGCGTAAACAAAATGCCAGGGGCAGGACGAAGGCCGTCGTCAGCAAGGCCAACTCTCCCAGGCGATGCGCGGATTCGGCGGACGGAGTTCTCATGGCATCCTCCAGACGAAAATTTGATCGCCGTTGATGTTTTGCTGTGTCGGCACGCCCGACCAGCCGATGATGACGGCAACGACAGCCAGCGCTGCGGCCGCGATGGCAACGCCAAAGAGATCCTCCGGCCAGAGCGTCAACGTCTCGGACGGGAACGCGACGGGCGCCTGTCGACCGGACTTCAGAACTGCGGCAAGGCGAGCCTTAAAATCGACAGAGGGGGCTTGCAAGGCAACGGCGGCGGGCGTCGACAACGCGAAACAGCCGGCGCATGAGGCGAGGTGTGCTACGACAGCTTGCTCCCGACGCGGCGTCAGGCGTCTTTCGGCATGATAATCGAGCAAAGCACGGGCCGCGTGACAGTTCATGATAAGAGCTCCTTGAGGCGGGCGCGTCCACGATGCAAGCGCACGTCCAACGCGGAAAGGGAACAGCCGAGAGCGACGGCGGCTTCCTCTCGGGGGACGCCCTCGAGATCAACCAGCGCGATCGCCATGCGCGTCGCGGGCGAGACAGAACGCAGCGCGTTCTGGACGCGGTCGCTGTCCTCCTGAGATTGGGCCAGGTGCTCAGGGCCCGGGGCGGTCTCAGCCAGGAAATCTTCGAGTCCGGCCGAGTCTTCGTCCTTCTTGTAGGACAAAGACACCGAGCGGCGGGAGGCCTCCTTGCGCAGGCTCGTGAAGTAGACATTCTTCAATATTTGCACCAGCCAGGCCTCAAATGGAAGGCTCGGGTCGTATTTGTTGAAATATTTCATAACCCGCAAGAAAGATTCCTGGACAACGTCCCCCGCGTCGGTCGGATTGCCGGTCATGCGCAGAGCCACGGCATAGGCCTTGTCGGCGTGCAGTGCAATAAGGCGGTCGATCGCGGCGTCCACCGGATTTCCTTGGAATTCCTTACTCCGGTCGAGGAGGAAAACTTACAGGTCCGGAGTGGCAGTGATTATAACACCCTCTTAGGGTCTTGAGCGAAGCTCATGCGCGCAGCCTCTCCGAGCAACGGGGCCCGCTGCAAGACCGGTCCCGCTCCTCTCGGTGTTGATCTGAATCAACTTTCACCGGCCAATGCCGTGATAGAATCGTTTGCCAATGGAAGCCAACGTCAAGCATTCCTCCCGCCTCTTCGAATTTCTCGAATCTTCAATCGGTAAAAAGATCGGAGTTGCCGCCGCCGGCATACTCCTGTGCGGCTTCCTGGTCATGCACCTTCTTGGAAATCTGCTGATGTTCGTCAGCGCTGACGCCTTCAACCGCTATGCGGAGGCGCTCGAGAGCAACCCTCTGTTGCCGGCCGCAGAGATCGGCCTCGCCGTTCTCTTCCTCGCGCACATCATCCTCTCAGCTCGCGCCACTTTAGCCAACCGCGCCGCTCGTCCCAAGGGCTACCAAGTCTATAAGGGAAAGGGCGCGCGCACTCCAGGATCGCGCACGATGGCTTGGACGGGGACCGTAATCCTCGCCTTCATCATCATCCATATCGCGACCTTGAAATTTCACATCGGAGGCCTCAAGGGGCCGGACCTGTTTGCGCATATGCTTGGCTGGTTCGCCAATTCCTGGTACTCGGCTTTTTACGTCCTCGCCGTCGGCGCCGTCGGTCTTCATTTGTCGCACGGCGTGCAAAGTTCACTGCAGACTTTCGGCTTCAGCCATGCACGCTACACGCCGCTGATCAAGAAGGCGGGTCTTGCTTTTGCCTTCATGATCTTCGTTGGATTCGCCTCCCTGCCCGTTTACTTCGGCTTTGTGAAAAACCGCATGACTTACGGAAGCTCCAAATGAAGCTTGAATCTAATGCTCCAACAGGCCCGATCGAAAAATCATGGGATAAGAGGCGCTTTGAGCTCAAGCTGGTCAATCCCGCCAACAAGCGCAAGTTTAAGATACTTGTCGTAGGCACCGGCCTCGCGGGCGCTTCCGCCGCTGCTTCCTGCGCGGAACTCGGCTATCAAGTCGAGTCCTTCTGCGTTCAAGACTCCCCACGCCGCGCCCATTCGATAGCGGCTCAGGGCGGGATCAATGCCGCCAAGAATTATCCCAATGACGGCGACTCGATTTGGCGCCTGTTCTATGATACGGTCAAAGGCGGCGACTTTCGCGCCCGCGAGGCCAACGTGTACCGTTTGGCCCAGGTCTCTAACGCCATCATCGATCATTGCGTGGCGCAAGGAGTGCCCTTTGCGCGCGAGTACGGCGGCACGCTCTCCAACCGCTCATTCGGCGGCGCGCAGGTCTCGCGCACCTTCTACGCGCGCGGACAGACGGGCCAGCAACTCCTCCTCGGCGCGTACTCAGCGCTGATGCGTCAGGTCGGCGCGGGCACCATCAAACTCCACGCTCGCCGCGAGATGCTCGATCTTGTGGTGGTCGACGGCGTTGCCCGCGGCATCATCGCACGCAACCTCGTCACCGGCACCCTTGAGAAGCATTGGGGAGACGCGGTCCTGCTCTGCACCGGCGGCTACAGCAACGTATTCCACCTCTCAACGAATGCGAACTCCTGCAATGTGACGGCGGCCTGGCGCGCCTACAAGCGCGGCGCCGCTTTCGCCAATCCATGCTACACGCAGATTCATCCGACCTGCGTGCCGGTCAGCGGCGATTATCAGTCGAAGCTGACGCTGATGTCCGAGTCGCTCCGCAACGACGGTCGAGTCTGGGTTCCTAAAAATAAAAACGACGGTCGAAAGGCCGCCGCTATTCCGGAAAATGAGCGCGACTACTATCTGGAAAGAAAATATCCCGCCTTCGGAAACCTCGTGCCTCGCGACATCGCTTCTCGCGCGGCCAAGCAAATGACCGATGACGGCCGCGGCGTGGGCAAGACCGGCCTTTCCGTCTATCTCGACTTCAAGGACGCAATCGAGCGCATCGGCGTGGGCAAGGTCAAGGAGAAATATGGAAATCTCTTCGATATGTACCACCACATCACGGATGAAAATCCTTACGAGCAGCCGATGCGCATCTACCCGGCGGTGCATTACACGATGGGCGGCCTGTGGGTGGACTATAATTTAATGACCACGGTCCCGGGGCTATTCTGCTTGGGAGAGGCCAACTTCTCCGATCATGGCGCCAACCGCCTTGGCGCTTCAGCTCTGATGCAAGGCCTCGCCGACGGCTACTTTGTTTTGCCGTACACGATCGGCGGCTATTTGACGGGCGCTCATCTTCCTAAAATAACGACCGAGCATAAGGCATTTGCCGCAGCGGAGGGCGACGCGGCCGGCCGCACGAAAGCGTTGCTTGCCGTCGGCGGCAGGAAGGCGCCGACGGAGTTTCATCGGGACCTTGGCCATATCATGTGGAACAAAGTCGGCATGGGCCGCAACGCGAAGGGCCTCAAAGAAGCCCTGTCGCATATTCCCGAGGTTCGCGCGGAATTCTGGAAAAATGTCTCCGTCGTCGGCGTCGGTTCGGATTTCAACCAGACGCTCGAACGTGCCGGCCGAGTGGCGGACTTTCTCGAGTTCGGTGAACTGCTCGCCCAAGACGCCCTCGCCCGAGAGGAGTCCTGCGGCGGCCACTTCAGGGAAGAGCATCAGACCCCGGACGGCGAGGCTCAGCGTGACGATGTGAATTTCGCGCACGTGGCCGCCTGGGAGTACACGGGCCCGGGCAAGACCCCCGAACGCCATATCGAGCCGCTGACATTCGACAATGTTCATATTGCGCAGAGAAACTACGCCTGACATGAATATTACCGTGAAGGTCTGGCGTCAGAAAAACGCATCGGAACCGGGTGCGCTCGTCGCCTACACGGTCGCCAATGTCGTGCCCGAGATGTCGTTTCTGGAGATGCTTGACACGCTCAACGAGCGGCTTCTAGTTCAGGGCCAGGAGCCGGTCGCTTTTGATAGCGACTGCCGCGAGGGTATCTGCGGCATGTGCGACCTGATGATTGACGGCCAGGCGCATGGCCCGGACAAAAGTGCGACAACCTGCCAGCTCCATATGCGGCGCTATAAAGACGGCGATGTCGTGACAGTCGAGCCTTTCCGCGCGAAGTCTTTTCCCATCATCAAGGACCTCTGCGTGGACCGCTCCGCCTTGGACCGAATCCAAGCCGCCGGCGGCTTTATCTCCATCAATACCGGGAATGCCGTGGACGCCAACGCGATTTTGATACCGCATGACATGGCCGAAAAGGCCATGGACGCCGCCGCCAGCATCGGCTGCGGGGCCTGTATCGCCGCTTGCCCAAACGCCTCGGCGATGCTGTTTGTCGCCGCCAAGGTCAACCAGTACGCGCTTCTGCCCCAGGGCCAACCCGAACGTTCCACGCGCGTGCTCGCCATGCGCGCGGCGATGGATCAGGAGGGCTTCGGCCACTGCACCAACGAGCATGAGTGCGAGGCGGCCTGTCCCAAGGAGATCAAGGTTTCAAATATCGCGCGGTTAAACCGCGAATACCTGCGCGTCACTTTGACCGCTGAATAGCAAAGCCCGCATATCCTCAACGGTCAACGCGGCGGCTTCCGCAGTTATGGGAATCGGCCACATCAAGGCCTTGAGCGGATGGACAACATGACTTGTCTTGGCGAGCTTCTTCTCCGATTTAAGTCCAAGAATCGCGCGCAGTCCGGATCGAAGATGTCCAGGCCCTTCTTGCTGTCGTCTAACGCCCGAATTTTCGTCGATAGCAGTTCGTCGATCGAATAGGTCTTCACATTGATCGGCGAACGGGTGTTTCTGGCTCAGCATATTCAGATTCGGCTCGACACGAGTTGGTTTTGATGCGATTGTTACGGACGCGTGCGCCGTTTGTCGTGAAGAAGTTCCCTGAGGAACATTGAAATGGCTACCGTCAAGACCGTCGTCCGCAACCGCGACTCAAAGAAGCGCTTAATCCCCGGAGTCGCTCGCCGCATGCTCGTCAAGCGCGTCTTCCAGGATATCGTACTGGATGACATCGAGCGCGAGGCGGAAAAAGTCGTTTCATTCTTCCTGAACGGCAGCGGAGTCGCGAGATGAGCACACGCTTCCTATATATTGCGGCCCTGCTCCTCCCCCTGTCCTCCTCGGCCCAGAACGTTTCCACGGCGCCGGCCCCCGGGCGCTCGATCGGGCTCGCCGAGGCCTTCAAGCTCGCGCTGTCCCAAAGCGAGCAGATCGCGATTTCAGGCGCGCGCTACGAGGAGACGATCGCGCGCGCGGATGAGATTTTCTCGCATACGATGCCTCATATCAACGTGATGGGCAGCGTCACCTTCCAGGACGTGCCGAAAGGCCAGTCGGGACTGTTCCTACAGCACCAGCGCGAGCAGGGCTGGGTGAACCTTCATCAGCCGCTGTTCTCGGGGCTGCGCGAGTTCATCGCCTATCGCGCGTCGAAGGACATTGGACGCGCCGCCGAGCTCAGGCTAGAACGCGCGAAGCAGCTACTTTACCAGGATGTCGCCCGCGCGTACCTCGACCTACTGTCCGCGCAGGACGATATTCGCATCCGCGGCGCGCTCGTCGACATCACGAACAACCGGGTCAAGGACCTCAAGGAGTTCCGCAAGCTCGGACGCGCGCGGGCGAGCGAGCATCTGGCGGCCGAGTCCCAGGTCGCGCAACAGGTCGCGCAGCTCGAGAGAGCGCGCGCGGCGGAGCAGGTCGCGCAGTTCCATCTCAACTTCCTTATGGGCGTCGAGGAGCGGCTCGCGCCGGAGCCCATCCCGGCCGCCGGGGCGGTCCCCCCGCTCGATGCGGCGCTGTCTCGCGCGCGCGGCCGCGCGGACGTGGAGGCTCGCCGGGCAGAGGCGGCCGCCGCCGAGCGCGGCGTAAAGGTCGTCTCGCGCCAGCGCTGGCCGACGATTGATCTCGACGCCAACTACTATTTCAAGCGCCCGCCCAGCTTTACCTCGGACGTGCGCTGGGACGCGACGATCCTGGGCAGCTTGCCCATCTTCAGCGGTCGTGAGATCGGCTCGCAGACGCGCCAGCAGGAGGCGCGCTTGAAGGCGAGCCGGGCCTATCTCGCCGAGGCGATCCGAATCGCCGAGCTCGAGACGAAATCCGCGCACCAGGAACTGCTCTCGTCGGCCGCCGTGACCGCCGCGCTCGACAACGCGGCGAAGCTGGCCGAGGACAATGCGAAGGCCCAGAGCACGGACTATCTCCTGGGCCAGGTGACGAATCTGGACGTCCTGGGAAGCTTGAACGTCCTTCAGCAGACGCGTCTCGCGCAGAAGGCGGCGCGCGTTGACGCTTATTGGTACCGCGTGCAGCTCGAGGTCGCGGCGGGAGTTCCCGGAGGAAGCCTCTAATGACGATTTCAGATCTTTCGATAAAAAATCCCGTCTTCGCCTGGATGCTGATGTTCGCGCTGATGATCTTCGGCTGGATCGGCTTCAGCCGCATGGGCGTCTCGCAGATGCCGGACGTGGATTTTCCCATCGTCAACGTGGCGGTCACCTGGGAGGGCGCCGCCCCCGAGATCATGGAGGCCGAGGTCGTCGACGTCATTGAGGACGCGGTCACCTCCGTCCAGGGCGTCAAGGAGATCACCTCTTCCTCCAAGCTCGGCCAGGCCGCGATCACCATCGAGTTTGAGATGGGCCGCCCGATCGACGCCGCCCTGCAGGAGGTCCAGACGAAGATCGCGCAGGCACAGCTGCGCCTGCCGAAGGACATGGACCCGGCGATCGTGACCAAGGTCAACCCCGAGGACAACCCGATCATGTGGCTCGCGCTGTCCGGCGACGTGCCGGTCAAGGACCTCATGGTCTACGCGCAGGATCACCTAAAGAACCGCTTCCAGACCGTGCCCGGCGTCGGCGAGGTCCTGCTCGGCGGGCTCGTTTCGCGAAACCTGCGCGTCTGGCTCGACGCGGACAAGATGCGCGCCCGGCAAATCACGGTCGAGGACATCCTCGGCGCGATCAAGCGCGAGCACGCCGAGGTCCCGGCCGGCCAGATCGAGACCGACGTCAAAGAGTTCAACGTCCGCACCATAGGCGAGATCTCGGACCCAAAGGAGTTTGGCGACCTCCTGATCACTCAGCGCGGCGGAAATCCAATCCACATCCCGATCCCCCTCCACGAGGTCGCGCGCATCGAGGACGGCCTGGCCGACATACGCCGCATCTCCCGGGTCGGCGGCCAGCGCGCCGTAGGCATGGGCATCCGCAAGCAACGCGGCGCCAACGCCGTCGAGATCGCCGACCATATCAAGGCGAAGATGGCTGAAGTAAGGCCGACTTTGCCTAAGGGCATGAAGATCGACGTGCGCTTCGATTCGACGAAGTTCATCAAGGATTCCGTGCGCAACCTCACGCACCACCTCGTGCTCGCGGCCGTGCTCACCTCGCTCGTGTGCTGGCTGTTTCTCGGCTCGTGGTCGTCGACCGTAAACGTGCTGCTCGCGATCCCGACCG
>CAZGVK010000220.1:0-3361 GCA_964529095.1 uncultured Elusimicrobia bacterium | reverse complement strand
ATAATGACGACGGCTCCAGCCGCCTGCTCTGGAATGCGCGCAACAGCCAAGGTCGGCGGATTGCAAGCGGGACCTATCTTTATGTCGTGACTGCGGCGCAAGGAGGTAAGAAGACCGGTCGTTTGGCTGTGGTCCGTTGATGGGAGCATTTCTCATCGATTCTTTTTAAAGACGTGCTTGAGCTTGGCCCACGCCGCGAGCCGCTCTGGAGCCAGAGCCCCCGCAGCGACGGCGGTCTTCACCGCGCAATCTGGTTCTAAATTGTGAGCGCAGTCTTTAAAGCGGCAGGAAGATGCCAGCGCCTCTATATCCCCAAAAGTCTTTGCGCGGATGTGGTCGGAATCAAAAAACTGCATCTCGCGCATGCCCGGCGTATCAAGCAATATTCCCTTTTGAGGGAGCAGAAAGAGTTGGCGATGAGTGGTGGTGTGGCGACCGCGCTCATCTTTGGCGCGTGTTCCAGCAGTTCTTAGGAACTCATTGCCATTCAGTCGATTGACCAAGGTCGACTTGCCCACCCCCGAGGTGCCGATGAGCCCCACCGTGCGCCCCGGCTTGATCCAGGCGGCAAGCGCGTTTAGACCGGCCCCGGTTTTAGCGCTGATTGCGATGACTGGCGAATCCCCGGCAATGAGACGTGCCTGCTCGAGAAAGGGTTCGGGGATGGCGCAGGAGTCGAGCTTGTTTAAGACGAGCACGGGCGCCGCGCCGCTTTCGAGGCTGACGGTCAAAAAGCGCTCAAGGCGGCGCATGTTGAAGTCCGCGTTGAGCGCGGTCATGATGAAGATGGTGTCGAGGTTGGCGGCGATGACTTGCTCTTCTCTTGTCTCGCCGGCCGCCTGACGCGAAAGCTTTGTGCGTCGGGCGAGAATTCGGCGGATGATGACCGTATTCTCTCGGGGAAGCGCCTCCGCGGAGACCCAGTCGCCGATGGCGGGAAGAGCGGCACGATCGTTCGCCTTATGACGCATCGAGCCGGTCGTGCGTGCGGACTGCACGCCCTGCTCCGTTAGAATCTGAAAGAGGCCGCGCTGCTCTTCGATCAGGCGGGCTGGGAAAAACCCTTTCACGGCGTCGTCGCCAAATGTCTCCCCCCAACGCGCATCCCATCCCCAGTCCTCGAGAATTCCCATCTAAGCGAACAGAAGCTTACCGCCGGCGATGGCGAGAATGAGCGCCAGGAGGCGCTTGATCGCCGTGTGCGGCAACCGCGTGCTGCCGAGAGAGGCGCCTACAACTCCTCCGGCCAGAGCGGCGAAAGCTAAAGCGGGAAAAATGCCGGGCAAAGTTCCCACCCTGCCAAGATATCCCATAAGACCGGATGCGGAATTAACGAGGATGAATGCGGCGGAGACTGCTGAGATCGTTTTTGTGCGCTCCCAGCGCAAGAAAATTCCCAGCGGGGTAAGAAAAATTCCACCGCCAGTGCCGGTGAGGCCGGAGAGAAAGCCCAGCGCCGATCCGATGCCGAGCGCAACCTTGAGCGCTGGAGGCTTCACAATCGTCTCCGTTGGCGGACAGAGAAAAAAGCGCACAGCGCTGGCCAGCAAGACAAGGCCGGTGACGATATTGAAAGCATGTATGGGGATGTCGAGGTAGCCGCCCAGAAACGCGCAGGGCACGGAACTCAGAGCAAGCGGCCAAAACAGCTTCCAGGAGAAATGCCCGGCGCGCCAGAACTGCAAGGAGGCAATCACTGCGACCAGGATATTGAGCGTGAGAGCCATCGGCTTAATGACAGCGGGCGCCAAGCCCCATAAAGTCATCACCGCGATGTAGCCGGATGCGCCCGCGTGGCCCACGCACGAATAAAGGAAAGCGACCGCAAGCACCGCGATAGGCAACAAAGTTTAAGGGCGCGCGGACCGGTTGTTCGAGTTGAGCATCTCACGGACCATCGTGATAAGGAGGTCTATGTCCAACGGCTTGCGCAGAAAACGCACATGCGGTTCAGGCGGTATATGGCCCGTGAAGCGCACAGCCTCCGTGCCGCTGACAACCAGTACCGGCAGCCGGCTTGTTTCTTCCCGTGCGCGCAGGTCGGCGAGCAGTTGAACCCCGGTCTTTCCAGGCATGCGATAGTCAATGATCGCAAGGTCGGGCTTTTCCACGAGAATGGTGCGCTCGGCCATCGTTGAATCATGACAAATGATGATGACGTGACCCTCTCCCTGCAGGCATTCCCTCAGGAGTTCAGGCAGGATTTCTTCATCATCAACCACAAGTATCTTGGCCACCAAGACAAGGATAGGTCCCTGCGAAGGTTCCGTCAAGGTGTAAAAATGGAGAGCGACGAAAACCCCCTAAAGAAAGCGCGCGGCGGCTGAAGTGCGTGGGGGCATCCATCACATATAACATCCAGCAATGGATTCGGCTGATCTGGCGACCCCAGTTGACTGCAAGCCTCGGATAACAGAAAAAGCGTAGACCTATGACCTGGAAGCATCGAAAAAAGTCGCGGCCGCAGAAACCGGCGTCTTTTTTAAAAATAAATCCACCGACTCCGAACCATGTCGGATTTTCTATTTTTTCACAGCTTCGATGGTTAGGACGCTTGATGGACCCTGTTTCTATCCCGAAGTTCAGGTGTGGCCGACGGCGATCCTTCTCCGAGTGGACCTCTGCTTGCGTTTGCCAGGGCGTCTTCGGCTCTGAATCCTTGCTAGGGATCGTAGCGCTTGGTTGACCGCCTCCGAATTCGGAAAACGCTTCGCGACATCGGGGGCCAGTACAACGACATTTGAGCCCTGATGATACTGCTTGGCGTATTTGCCTCTAATGCCCCTGGAGAAGTCGTATTCTGGGAGCATATCACCATTTCGATCATGCATTTTCATATTGTCTCCTCTCTCGCGGGGTTGCGGCCCGGGCACTGATTATCCTGACGCGCTACCCGCGATCTGCATGTGCAACGATTACCATCTTGTTGGCCGAGGACAGCCCGACGGTGACGAAACGGTCCTCGTGGTGAGAATGCAAAGGATCATGCACGGTTACCGACAACGGGTCGCCAAAAACTGTAGACGCCTCATCAAATGAGATACTGTGCTTTGCCAGATTGGCTCTCGCCTTGGCCTCGTTCCATTCAAAAATCATAACCGCTCACCGCACCCTCGACATTGTGGCATGTTGGGACGACCCGCAGACGTCCTAACGCTTGGGTCAGCCGCTGCGGCTATCAGGCTTCATTGCGCCGCGGTCGGCTGAACCCGATGTTAGGCCTTAGGAAGTGTAACGAAATAAATGAGCGATTTATAACGCCGATGCATCCCGCCTGGCTGCGTTGCTCATCGCTCACATACCTAGCGGTATGCTCGCTCTTCGCGCCTTGCCAGACGGGCGCCTCGCCGCCATAAATTCA
>CAZGVK010000219.1:0-11438 GCA_964529095.1 uncultured Elusimicrobia bacterium | reverse complement strand
CTCGGCCTTCTTTACGCCAGCGGCAAATGAGCGTCCGTTCTTCCGAAGTTACGCGCTTGTAAGTCATGTCGCTCCTCGTGCTACGGCACACGAAGAGCTTACCGCGTGATCTTCAGCCTAAAGCAACAGGTGTTGCGTTAGCCGGTGGAACGCGGGGTCTATATCAATTGAGAATTGCATGTTTAGCCTTATGCGGCCCAACGCAACGCTGTGCCGCGCGTGCTACAGGAACTCCATAAAGAAAGCGCGCGTCGCGGGTCCTGGAATGATGTAGCCCTTCCAGAATGAACATCCGCATGAGAATCTGATAGGGAACGCCACGCCATTCAGCGAGCTCCTTCAACTCCTGAATCGTTTCCGATTCCAGGGCGATGCTTGTCGGCAGCTTGCGCTTTTTCTTAAGGCGCCTCGCCGCTTCAAGGAGCTTCTTCCTCTCGAATTTTGAGGCCCCACGATACTCACTTAGAGATTTCGCGTAAGTATGCTTCATAATATTCCCTCTCATTCTTCTTTGCGGGACGAGTGCTGATTGGCCGTACCTTCCCGTCCCTTAGCGTAAAAACTACGTGCAGAATGCGTCCAGAAGCGGTTGCGCCTACTATGCCTAGGCGCTCCTCAAAAACCACGGGGCTCGTCTGGACGCCCAATGCTGCTGCTGGGCCCAATTCAAATATCTCTTCCGTTTCCGCCGTAGCAACACCATGCTTTTCCACGCTTTTGGCACTATTTCCCTCATCCCAGTCAAACTCGAACCGAGAAGTTTCCTGAAGCCACAGGATGAGCCATTCAACGAATTTGAACTTCGCCATTATTTTATATAGTGTACACCACTATTCGAAGGACCGCAAGGGGAGGATGGCATCTGTTCCCGTCGTTCAACGCAACGCTGAGCCGCAGGCGCTACGGGAACTCCTCAATGAAAGCGCCTGTCGGCTCTAGCGCTTGGTTATGCGCCGGCCGCAACAAATCTCACCTGAAGGCCACGCCCCAGAGCTCTTGCGATCTTATCAAGCGTTTCGATCGTCACATTTTGAGCCCCGCGCTCAATCCGGGAGACGGTTTGTTGCTTCGTTTTCAGCGCTTCCGCAAGATCACGCTGGCTCATGTGTTTCGCCTCTCGAGCTTTGGTTATCTCTAGCGCCACGCGAAGCTCGATGTCGGCTTTTTGGTAAAGCCGCCGATACTCAGGATCCTTCATCTCTCCGCGTAGGTATTGCCGGAGAGTCGTGCCTCGTCCCTTCTGCCGCTTAGTTTTCATGCCTTGCCCCCGAAGCGTTCTAGCCAGTCCGCGCGATATGTACGCGCCCAATCCATCTCTGTTTGCGGAATCTTACCCTCATTTTTCAGAATGCCGCTGGTTATGACGATGATCGAACGCCCATGGAAGAAATAGAGAAGCCTATGCTGGTGCTGTTCGATCGCAACTCGAAGCTCATATATCTGATCGCCAAGATAACCGACCTGCGGCCGTTTCGCCAGATGTCCGACGTCCTCGAGATACTGCAAAGCCCGTCCGATTTTAGATCGGTGGCCTTTGATCTGTGATCGGATGTAGTCCAGCACCGGCTCGATTCCCCTAACGGTGCGATAAAATTCGAGTCTCAATGGCATTGATTTTATTATACAGCATATACGCTGTTATTTCAATAGGTTATTTTTGCCGGACCGATTCGAATCGTGCGCATAACCATTGAGTAAATCGGTCGGTGTATCTTGGGGTGTTGGGGGGATTGTAATGCGAAAACCGTGATTTTCCATTGGGGGGGACCAAGATACGCGGCGGGTTAGGGTCGTGTATCTTGGGACGGGCTGAAGACGACACCGAGGTCCAGGCGGTCGGTGGGGCTGCGGACACCGTGGCCGCCGCGGTTGAGGACGTGTCGAAGTGGCCATTGCCGACCTTCGGGTCCTTGAGGCGCTGTCATCCAGCACAAAGCCCTTGACGATATACTCCTTGAGCTTGTCTGCCCACTGGCGGAAACGCACGGCCACGGGGCTGCGCATACGAATACCGAGTGCGAGAACCATGTCTAAATTATAAAAAGAGACCTCGCAGGATTTTTCATCGGCGGCAGTTGTTCGGAGATTCCGAACAACTGAACCTGCATCCAGTTCCCCATCCTCGAAGATGTGCTTGATGTGTTCGCTGATCGTTCCCTTGGCCTTGCCAAACAGCTCGGTGAGCTGTTTCTGGTTGAGACAGACGGCCTGGTCTTCGAGGCTCACATTGAGTTTAGCGCGGCCGTCCTCGCTCTGATAGATAAGGACCGGGTTCATCACAGGCTCCGAACCTGTATGTAGCTAGGGAAGTCGCTGTTGAAATAGCTGCTCCCTTTCAGGAAGTGCTTCTTTGCCTCATCACTTGGAACATCAATTAATCGCTTCATTAGGTTTGGAATGGAAAGCCCCTGCGTAACCTGGTTGTCGAACCACGCGCTGAGCCGCTGCGCCTCTTCCGCGTTTTCGGAGGCCTGGATTAGGCTGAGCGGGTTGCCGGGTGTGATGCCGAGACCATCGGTGCTGAATGCAAACGAGCCGAGCAACGCTTGCTGCGGACTGGACGCTCCGTCGCGGATTACTATGGCGCCCTGAGGTACGGGGCCGCCGGCACGGCGGGATTCGACGGTTCGTTCGACCCATTCGGCGCAGCGCTTGGCAAGCCAGCGCGACTGCATGCGATTGCGCGCGGCGCGATCGGCATCGGTTCCGAGAAACTGTAGGTCAGCCCCGTCGGGGGGCAGCAAAAGGCGCGCGCGAGAGAGGTTCGAGGCCTCGTTAAGCAGGCTTCCAAAGGCGAACAGCGACAGCGTTGGCGTGACCAGATCGGCCTGATGGCCGGGCTTGAGCCAAGGCCGGAGCAGGTCGATGACCCTGTCAGTGCCTGCGTTCCGTATGACCCTCATCGTATTTTCAGCGGTTTCCTGTATAGCTGCAGGCTGCGGGGCGGTGGCCGACTTGTTTGGAAATTCTACGAGATTTTGACACTGACCGCGCTGTGGCCCCGCAATAAGCAAGGGCCAGATTTATACAGTCTAGCGCTTCTTCTCGCGTATACTCTCGCGTCGGCTTAAAAATTCGCACTTTCCCTTCATAGACCGAGTAGTCTGAGTGGAAGATGGCGTTGCGCAGGTTGCGGTTTATGAGTCCTCGCAAGGGAGCCATCGTCAATGGCAGCTCCATGGCGGCGGCCTTCGCCATGGGACAGATTAAATCTCAATTTTGTAGAATCCCATCTGGAATTTATGAATACGGTGCCTCCCCTCGCCATCGGCTCTTCCGCCCACAAGGAGTTATTGTGCTCATTTTTTACGGAAACCCACATTCCCTACGTGCCCGCCGAGCTTCAGTGGCCGGATCTGGACGATGACGCGATCAAGCGCCTGCAGTCCTTGCCCATCTGGGATGAGGCGGTGCGCACCGAGGCGGAGACAGCGCTCGCAGTGCTCACGATGGGAGCTTCTGAGAAAGACCCCGTCCTGTCGGAAGCAATCACATTGCAGGGTTACGAAGAACAGCGGCACGCCGATATTTTAAAACTCTTGACCCACAAGTACGCCATTGCGGTTCCTGAATTCTCCCCCATTGCGCCCGCCGATCCGAGCTGGGCGTTCATGCGCATCGGCTATGGCGAGTGTTTTGACTCCTTCTTCGCCTTCGGCCTGTTCGCCCTCGCGCGCGACTCGGGCTTCTTTCCGCCGTCGCTTGTCGCTTTGTTCGAGCCGATCATGCAGGAGGAAGGCCGCCATATCATCTTTCATGTAAACTGGGTCGCCTACAACCAGGCTCAACTCCCCTACGCAGGCCGCCCGCGTTACGTGTTCAAGCGCGGCTTGGCCATGTGGCTGCAAGCGCTCAGTCGGATCAAGACCGCAATGCGCATTAAAAGCACGGCCGATGTCCAGCAGGAAAACTTCACGATGAACGCCCATGCCCAGTTTGGCGACATCTCTCCACGAGAGTTCATCGAGACATGCCTGCGCGAGAACGAGAAACGCTTGGCACCGTACGATCCGCGCCTTCTGCGCCCCGAGTTCGTTCCGAGCATCGCGCGCGCGATGCTTATAACGATGCCCCGTCATAAGACCGCGTGAATCCGGTTTTAGCATTGCTATTGCGTGCGCCTCTGCATGGCATGGGACTTCTCGTCGCCGCCCTGCCAAGATCCTGGGAAATGGCTTTGGGCGCGATCTTGGGACGCTTGGCTCTCCCTGTTGATCCAAAATGGCGCAAGATTGCCGCGCAGAATATAGCGCGCTGCCTGCCGGAACTCTCTCCGGATAAGCGCCAGGCATTGCTGAGGGAAAATTATGAACACTACGGCCGGCTGGCGCTCGAGCTTGCGCACATGTTTGCGCCGTTGCCGGGCCACTTCCACGCTTACGTTCAGCGCCACGTCACCGTTGAAGGCAGGGAGCACTGGGAAAAGGCGCAGGCGCGCGGCAAGGGCGCGCTGTTTTTGGGTTCGCACATCGCCAACTGGGAATTCGCCGCTGCCATAGGGGCAATTGCGAACATTCCGGTGACTATCGTCACCCGCCGCCTCAAGCCCGCCTGGCTTGATAGTTGGATGGAAAAAACACGCCTCTCCGTAGGAGTTAAAGCCGCTTATCAGCCGCGCACGATTGCGACCGTGCTGAAGGCGCTGCGCGGCAACGGCGGCGTCGTGTTCGTGATGGACCAATACATGCCTCCGCCGATGGGCGCGCCAATGCGCCTGTTCGGAGTCCAAGTGCTTACTTTGGCCGCCATCGCCCCGCTTGCGCGCCGCACCGGAGCGGCAATTCTGCCCGTGCTCGCGCAACGCGAGGCCGACGGCCGCGTCCGCGTCATCATCAAGCCCGAGATCCCGCTGACCGATGACGACCAGGCCGACAATCAGCGCCTAGCGACTTATGTCGAGGACTGGATTCGCGCTATGCCTAGCCAAGCTCTCTGGGCGCACCGCCGTTTCAAAAACGTGGACTGGGGCACGCAGAGCCTGATTAGGGTTGACGCAATAATAACTTTGTGAATTTTGGATGTCGAGGCGCTCTAACAAGGCGCGAGAAGGGAGCATACCGATAGGGTGTGACCGACGACCGCGCCATAAGGCGCGGAAGTGTCCCTTCCAAAATTCCGAAGAAAGGGATCGAGCAACGCAGTTAGAGTGAAGCATCGGCATCCAAAAACACATAGTTATTTTTGCGCCAACCCTTATGGAACTCTAGGGAACCATTTCTCTTGCTGAGTCATTGATTCTTGGCGCCGCTCCGCCGAGCCGATCGGAAGGGGCTGGGTCAGCATGAGGTCCGCAGCGATGAGCAAAGTCTCATCAAGCACCGCGTCAGGCGCCTCGGGTGCGCGTTCGTAGCCCGGCTCTTCCTCATCAAGGGGCGAGTCTGCCGGCCGGGAAACGACGGTCGTCGAGGAAACCGCGGGCGTTTTCCCGTCGAGGATCGCCAAGGTGATATCCTCGAAGGCGTAGGGCTTCTCTTTGCGCGCGGCACGCTCTTTTTTGCGGGCACTCTGGCGGTCCTCCTCGGTCTTGCGCTCGGCGAGGCGAACCTTCTCGTTGAGCGACAGCTCTTTGTCTTTCTTCTGTTTCACCCAGCGCGACATGTTGCTTGACGCTCTTTTTTCCATACCAGGAAAAACTTTGTCTTTTTTCTGTTTCACCCAGCGCGACATGTCTTCCTTAATCCATTGGAACTCGCGTGATGACTCAACGCGCGTCGTCGAAGCCTTCGCCAACGCGGAAAGATGGGCCTGTAAAGTCGCGAGGCGATCGTACGGCGTGGGCTCAATTTCGTCGTAGGGCAACGCGTTCTTCTGCGAAGATTCAGTCGACTCGCTCAGGTCTCCATAAAACGGAATATGGATATCAGGCAAAACTCCGCGGTTTTGGGTCGATCCGCCGGAGATGCGGTAGAACTTTTGTATCGTCAACTTTAAAGCGCCCGGCTTGTGGGATCGGTAGGCAGGGGGCAGGTACTGGTTGAGTTCGAGCACCGACTGCACCGTGCCCTTGCCGAATGTGCTTTTCTCGCCAACGACGACGCCCCGGCCGTAGTCCTGCAGCGCCGCCGCGAAAATCTCGGAAGCCGATGCGGAGCCGTGCGCGGTGAGAACGATCATCGGCCCGTCAAACGCCGTCATGGAGTCATTGTCACGAAGCAGCTTGACCGTGCCGCGCGCATCCTTGACCTGGACGACGGGACCGGTATTGATGAACAGGCCGGTCAGTGAAACGGCCTCGGACAGCGAGCCGCCGCCATCCCGGCGCAGGTCGATGATCAGGCAATCAACGCCGCGCCTCTTCATCTCTCCGATCAAACGCTCGGCATCGTGCGTGGCGCTCTTGCCGTCGGGGCCGCCGCGCATGTCGGCATAAAAAGAGGGAAGATCGAGAACGCCGATGCGCGAGATCTTCCCATCCTTCAACGGCACGGAGAAAATTTTAGCCTTAGCTTCCTGGTCGGTGAGCTTGATCTCATCGCGCATAAGAGTGATGACGACCCGTGTTGCCGGATCGATCGCGTCGGCAGGGATGATGCGCATACGCACGATGGACCCCTTTTCGCCGCGAATTATCTGCACGAGGCGGTCGAGCTTCATGCCGACGACCTCAACGAATGGAGCGTCTCCTTGGGCGACCGCCTCGATCTTGTCATTGGGCTTGAGGCGCTTGTCCACGTCGGCGGGGCCTCCCGGGACAAGTCTGACGATGCGCGCATAGCCGTCCTCGGAGCGAAGCTCAGCGCCGATGCCGACAAAAGAGAGCTTCATGCTGATGTCGAAGTTTTCCTTCTGCGCGGCGGCCAGATAGTCGGTGTGCGGGTCGAAAACTCGAGTGAGCGCGGAGACGAAGGTCGAGAATACATCGATGCCGTCGTACTCCGTGTAGCCGCGCAGGATGCGGTCGTAGCGTTGGTCGATTGTTTCCTTAGTCGACAGTTCCTTAACCGGTTTGACCTCTTCTTTTTTTACCATCGGCCGCAGCGCTTCCGTAGAGACCGCGTCTTTTTTCTTCTTTTCCCGGGATTTATTCGCCTTAGCTTCCGCAGCTTGGAGCTTGGCCAGACGCTCGAGCAAAAACTCGTGCTTAATGCGAAGGCGCCAAAGATCCTCAACCTCAGCCTTGGTCTGCGGCCAGCCAAGTTCGTGCCGATCGAGGACGATCTTCTCATCGTTTGTGAAAGTAAAGCTCAACGACGTCAAAGTTTTCACAAGGGCGACGCGCTCCTTGAGGCGTTTGAGCACGCGCTCGAAGATATCATAGGCGGCCGCGACATCGCCGTCCTTAATGCGATCATCAAGCGTGGTCGCGTACTTGGCTTCAAATTCATCAACGTCGCTCTTCTCAAGGATCATGTGGTTGTAATCATAAGCGTCGAGATAGTTGCGGAGAAACTCGCGCGAGACGGCGTCGTCGATCGGACGCCGGGCGTAATGTATTTGCTCGAGCAAGCGGCCGGAGAGTTCGGCGACGATGGGACCTCCGCCGTATTGATCGAACGCGGAAGCTGGAATAGCGGCAATCAGGGCCGACACGACGATGATCCGGCATAAAAAAATTGTGCAGTTCATTCGGTCTCTCCTCATCGAGCGTCTTTGCGATCCGCCAAGCCGTCAGCGAAGCCACTATAACAGGAGTTTTGAAGGCGCGCCAGGGGTGGCCTTGACAGAAATCCGCCATGGCCTTATCCTTTCGGACCCATGCCTGCAAACCCGATAAGACAAGCTGTATCGACGACGGGCTTCCGATCTTTTCTGGTCGCGCAGGCGACAAGCGCCTTCAACGATAATGCCTTTAAGTCGTTTGTCATCCTATCGGTAGTCGCCGTTGATCCCGCAGGCGCCGCCCGCTTTATTGCCTTGGCGGGAGGCGCGTTCATCCTTCCTTTCCTGCTATTCTCGACTCTAGCCGGAAACGTCGCCGACCGCTGGCCTAAAGCCAGGCTCGTGGCGATCTTTAAGGCCATCGAGGTCGGCCTGCTGCTCCTTGCCGCGCCCGCATTGGCCGCGCGCGACATGACCCTATTGCTGATGCTTCTATTTCTGATGGGTACGCACTCCGCATTCTTCGGCCCGGTCAAGTTTGCGATTCTTCCGGAAATTGTTGAGGATGCCGAGCTTTCCAATGCTAACGGCCTCGTGCAGATGACGAGTTTCGGGGCGATCATTATAGGGACAGCGTCCGCCGCCGAGTTGGCCTTGCGCTTTCATGACCGCCCAGCGCTCGTGCTCATCGCGCTCTCAGGTGTCGCGGCGCTCGGATTTTTAGCATCTTTGCTCATCCCCCTGACAAAGGAGGCTCGGCCCCAAGCAGCCCTGTCCTTCGACCCGGTTTCAAGCACGGTCGCCAATCTCAAGCATCTCGCGTCTTTGCCGAATGTCAATCTCGCCACTTACGCGGCGGCCTTTTTCTGGTTCGTGGGGGCGCTGTTCCAGATGAACCTTCTCCTCTATGGGACACGGCTTATGGGCTTAAGCGAGGTCGCCTGCGGGCGGTTCCAGGTGGCGCTCGCCTTCGGCATCGGCGCGGGCTCCTTCATTGCCGGACGCCTGTCGCGCGGGCGCGTCGAGCTTGGACTCGTGCCGCTCGGAGCTCTTGGCCTCGTATTTTTCGGCGTGGATTTAGGCTTTGCCGCGCATTCCGCATGGCGCGTCACAGCGGACTTGCTATTGGCAGGTCTCTTCGCCGGCTTCTACGTGGTGCCTCTGCAGGCTTTCATTCAGCAAAGAAGCCCAGCGAGCGAACGCGGTCGTGTCGTGGCGACGGGCAACTTCCTCTGCTTCACTGCTATTCTGATCGCGACAGCGGCGCTGTGGGCGCTTGATGTAAAATTCCACCTAAATCCAGCCCATATATTCCTTGTCACGGCCGCGATGTCAGCCGTTGTCGCCTTTGAGATATTGCGGCGTCTGCCTGATTTTTTTCTGCGGCTTCTGTCCCTGCCGCTGACGCGTTGCCTCTATTCGATACGCGCGGTCGGCGCGGAACACGTTCCTCTTGAGGGGCCGGTTTTGCTGGTCGCCAACCATATTTCCTTTGTAGACGCGATCCTGGTCGCGATGGCCAATCAGCGCCTCGTCCGTTTTCTGATGCTGCGCGCCTATTATGAAATGCCCGTCGCAGGCTGGTTCTTTCGCGCGATGGGCTGCGTGCCCGTCTCAAGTTCAGATGGCCCCAAAGCTCTCGTTGCTTCATTTAAGCGCGCCCGCGAATGCATGATGTCGGGTCAGGCCGTGTGTATCTTTGCCGAGGGCGAGATCAGCCGCCACGGCCAGATGCAGCGCTTCAAGCGCGGCTTCGAGAACATGGTCCAGGGCGTGGCTGTCCCGATCGTGCCGGTTCACCTCGATCAGGTATGGGGAAGCGTGTTCAGCTTCTCAGGAGGGAGAATTCTCTTCAAATGGCCCCGACGCCTGCCCTACCGGGTGACCGTCAGCTTCGGCAAGCCGCTGCCCGCGACGGCGTCGGCCTTTACCGTGCGCCAGGCGATCTTGGAGCTCGGCGCTGAAGCATTTAACCATCGATTGTCTCATGCGCCGCCTTTGCCGCTGGCGTTCTCTCGCCAGGCGAAGCGCCGTCCGTTTGCGCTGAGCGTTGCCGACTCAAGCGGTCTACGCCTCAATGCTTTAGAATCTCTCACCGGCGCCTATCTATTGGGGAAATCTCTCGCCGTAAAGATGAACGCAGATGAGGAGCGCGTGGGCGTGCTGCTTCCGCCGTCGGTGGCCGGCGTTCTTGCCAATGCCGGCCTCGCCCTTCAGGGCAAGGTGGCAATCAACCTGAACTATACCGTGAGCAAAGATGTCGTTGATGCGTGCATCGCCAAAGCCGGTATTCGCACGGTCATCTCCTCCCGCAAGTTCATCGAAAAACTAGGCTGGGCGTCCGAGGGCCGCATGCTTTATGTGGAAGATGTTTTGCCGTCAATTTCCTCCATCAATAAGGCGGTGCACGCGGCGTCGTTTTTGTTGCTCCCGTCAGCTCTGCTCGAACGAACGTTTTTCTCTAAAGCCCGCGGCTCGCTCGATCGTCTGGCGACGATCATGTTCACAAGCGGTTCGACCGGCGCACCCAAGGGCGTTATGCTCACGCATGCGAATATACTCTCCAATCTCGAGGCGGTGGCTCAGGTCATCCAGTTCAGCCCGGACGATCGCATGCTGGGAGCGCTCCCGTTGTTCCACTCTTTTGGGTTTACCATAACGCTATGGATGCCTCTGCGCCTAGGCATGGGCGCTGTCTATCACCACAATCCGCTCGATGCGCGGCGCATTGGAGATCTGACGTCCGAGCATAAGCTCACCTGCCTGCTCGGCACGCCGACCTTCCTGCTCGCGTGGATGCGGCGTGTCGAGATCAGCAAATTTTCAAGCCTGCGTCTGGTTGTCGTCGGCGCTGAAAAACTGCGAGGGGAAGTCGCCAAAGCCTTCAAAGAAAAATATGGGCTCACCCCGCTTGAAGGCTATGGCGCCACCGAACTTTCGCCGGTGGCGTCGGTAAACATTCCTGACATCGTTTGGCCGACAATCCGTCAGACCGGGACCAAGATCGGCACCGTGGGTCAACCTCTTCCGGGCGTATTCATGAAAGTTGTGGATACGGAAAGCGGCCGTGAACTCGGCGCCGATCAAGAGGGCCTGTTGCTTGTGAAGGGTCCCAATGTGATGGCGGGCTATCTCGACGATCGGGCGCGCACCGCTGAGGTCATCAAAGACGGCTATTATGTCACCGGCGACATTGCAAGAATTGATGAGGACGGTTTTATAACCCTGACCGACCGGCTCTCGCGTTTTTCTAAAATCGGCGGCGAGATGGTGCCGCACATCAAGATCGAAGAAAGCCTGCACGAGGCGCTGGGAACGCTGGATATGACTTTCGTAGTCGTGGGAGCGCCCGATGACAAGCGCGGCGAGCGCCTGGTGATCCTCTATAAAGGAGAGCTTGAGATCGACCCGCTTTTAAAGAAGCTCTCCGAGATCGGCTTGCCCAAACTTTGGCTTCCAAACAAGTCCAACTTCCATCAGGTTGAAGATTTCCCGCTGCTCGGCTCGGGCAAGGTTGACCTGTCCACGCTGAAGGATACGGCTCTCCTGCTGGATAGCGCGTCATGATGATTCTTCTCGCCGTCGTCCTGATCTCCGCCAACGCGCTCTTTGTATTGATGGAATTCGCGCTGGTGCGCGTGCGCCCGTCGCGCATCGAGGTGCTCGCCCGCAAGGGCGTCCGGCGCGCCGTCGCCGTGCAGAGCGTGCTGACGCGTCTCGACGATTATCTCGCAGCCTGCCAGGTCGGCATCACGATCCTCTCCTTGACCTTGGGCTATGTCGGCGAACCCGCGATCGCCCGCGCGCTAGCAGGCGCCTTTGGCGGATTGGCCGGCTGGATCCACCCAATAATCCTGCACGGGCTTATCTTCGCGCTGTCAATGAGCATTCTCTCGTGG
>CAZGVK010000218.1:0-27696 GCA_964529095.1 uncultured Elusimicrobia bacterium | reverse complement strand
CCGCCGCGAAAAGGGAGCCAAGCCCTCAACCTTGAATCGAGAGCTCAACACGATCAAAGCCATGTTCAACAAGGCCGTGGCCTGGAACGCGCTGGCTCATAATCCGGCTAAGTCGGTCCAAAAATTCAAGGAGCCTCGGCACAAGGTTCGGTTCCTCACCAAGGAAGAAATCCATACGCTGCTCAAGGCCGCGGGCGAGAAGACACGGCCAATCATAGAGGTCCTGCTACACACGGGCCTGCGGCGCGATGAGTTGATCCACCTCACTTGGGGCGACGTTGACTTGAAGAACCGCGTGCTTTCGGTGCAAGCCAAGGACGGCTGGCACCCCAAGGACTACGAGGCCCGCCACATCCCCCTGACGCCGCGGCTCAAAGAAGTCCTGGAAGAACTACCCCGCAAGGACGGCGGCTTCGTCTTCACGAATGGCTCCGGAAATATCCTCAACGGCATCGTTCTGGGCCGGACCTTCCGCGTCCTGCTCCGCGGCTGCGGTATCAAGAGCGCATCCATCCATACGATGCGGCACACCTTCGCCAGCCACCTGGTTATGAGCGGAGCCGACCTCTACACGGTCCAGAAACTCCTGGGCCATTCCAGCATCAAGACCACCGAGATCTACGCCCACCTCGCTCCGGACTATCTACGCTCGGCCATCGAACGCCTCAAATACTAATCTCACTTCCGTCCTCCATCCCTTCCCTCATTTCCCCAAACTTCCAAACACCAGCCCGCCACCCGCCAACACGTTGGCGGTTTTGTTGGCGATCCCTGTCTGACACGCAGGACACCTTGTCGGACACCCTTGATGCGTCAGGAGCCGGTCCAGCTCGCGGTCGTCCAGGATCACAACCACAAGTTTCATCCACCCGCCGTATTGTTCCCTGGATCGAGCTCAAGAACTATATGCAAAAGACGCTCATGTGCGCTACAATACGAAAGTTGCCTGGGTGGGATTTCGGTGCCATGCAGGGCCGGGATGGAGCGACCGCCTCCAGATTTGTGCCATTCGGCGATGAAAACAGGCTGTAACCCATGTTAGTGGATGCAGCCCAACGCGAAGCGATTTGTCAACGGTAGACAGGGGAAAAAGACGGTTTCCGACGGGAAGACCAATTATCCCTCGATAGCCATTTCAAGGCTGAAACACGAGTTCGATTCTCGTTGGGGGCATGCTTTTAAAAAACGTGTTTAGAGACGGGGACGGCCGAAAGGCGGTCCCCGTCTTTATTTTTGCCCCAGGTCTTGCAAGTCGGGTGATGGTGACTTGTAATTCAAGCTGTGAATAAAAACGATTCAGGCAAAGAATTGAAATTCCTTCCCCGCTGGCTTGCGCCCCAGTTCGGGCGGGCCGTCGCCGAGCACCCGGTCGTGGTCCTCACCGGCGCGCGCCAAGTGGGCAAGAGCACCCTCCTTAGACATGAGGAGCCGACCAAGCGCTGGAAGTACGTCACTCTCGACAACCTGAACGCGCTGCGGCAGGGGGAGCGCGACCCCGCGGGCCTCTGGGCCGGCGCGGATCACGTAATCCTGGATGAGGTCCAGCGTCTTCCCGGCATTCTTTCCGCAGTCAAGCAGGCCGTGGACGAGCATCCGCGCAAGATGCACTTCGTCCTGTCGGGCTC
Source organism: uncultured Elusimicrobia bacterium (assembly GCA_964529095.1). GTDB lineage: Bacteria > Elusimicrobiota > Elusimicrobia > UBA1565 > UBA9628 > GWA2-66-18. The sequence continues at coordinate 26,071 of CAZGVK010000218.1, read as the reverse complement.
GGCGAATCTCCTTTTGATGCGGCACGTCTCTGAGAGCCTGGCGGGGCGGGCGGTCTACCTGACGCTTCTTCCCATGACGGCCGGCGAGATTCAGCGCAAAGATCCTCCGGCGGTCATCAAGGCCATCTTGGATGGGAAGTTCCCCCACAATCAGACGCTTGGGGCGCACGCGCAGGACCCGATTCCCGCGATCGCGCGGGGCTTTATGCCCGGCCTGCTCTCCTTGCCCACGGCGGAGAGCCGGACGCGCTGGTGGGAGGGCTATACGGCGACATATCTTGAACGCGACCTCCGCCAGCTCTCGCAGATAGAGTCCCTGTCCGACTTCCGCACGGTCATGGAGGTTCTGGCGCTACGCTGCGGGCAAGTGATCAATCAGACCAATGTCGCCCGCGACTCGCACGTCTCCCAAGCGACGGTGCACCGCTATCTAAACCTCCTTGAGACGACCTGCCTCATCGACCGGCTCCCCGCGTTCGCCCGCAACCGGACCACGCGCTTGATCAAGGCCCCCAAGCTCCACTGGATCGATCCTGCTTTGGCGGCCTCTCTCGGCGGCCTACATGACGAGGCTTCGATCAAGGCCTCTCGGGAGGCGGGCGCGCTCTTTGAAAACCTGATCTTCCATCACTTGAAGGCTCTCGCCGGCACCTTCACGCCGAAGCTGCGGCTCTATTATTGGCGCACGATGAAAGGGGCCGAAGTGAACTTAGTGCTGGAGTGGGGCCGCAAGATCGTCGCTGTCGAAATCAAGCTAACAGAATCCCCCAGCTATGCCGACTACGAAGGCCTCGAGGCGTTCCTCAAGGACCACCCTGAGGCAAGCGCGGGCATCCTCGTCCACACCGGCAGAAAGGTGACACGGATGGGAACGAAAATCATCGCTCTGCCCTGGACGATGCTGGCGGGCTTGTAGGTCAGTCTCGGCCTGAGCTTGAGGTGGTCAAGGACGGCGGTATAGAGCGCGCTGCTGGCCTGCGATGAAGTTCCCGCCCAAGCATGCCGACGGATTGATCTTGGTTTCCGATTGCCATCAATAGACCTAGCGAGCCATAGGCCTTTTGACCGCTGCTCGATAGGCCATAAGGCCCTGGGACGCGCATGCTCATTGATTCTAAAATAAGAGACCGTCTAGACTAGAGGAGGCTCACAACATGAAAAAGAATAACCTGACGAGGAAGCTGGTGGCATTTTCTGCTGTTACTCTCCTGGCAGCAGCGACGGTTCGAAGTGCGTCTCCGGCCCGGGATCCGGTCGCAGACGCGTTTTTCTTCGCGGCAAAAGAATTTCGACTAATAGAAAAAGCATCTATCGCGGCGAAACAAACCACTCACACCCATGGATCCTCCGATCCCGCGCAGGCTGATGCTTCGATCCGTGTTCTCCAAGATAAAAGTGCCTCGCAAGAAGCTAAATTCGACGCCATGCTTGTTTTCCTGGATTCGGCAAATCTAACAGAAGTCGCCTTTTGGGCTTTGCTTGATGTCGCTCTGGACCGCGATAATAACAAGGACGAAGCTGTCAGAAGCAAAGCTGTGTTTGCGCTGGCGACGGCGATCGCTTACACTCATCCCACTGATTTTGAGCGAGGCAAGTTCCTGATTGAATTGATGAGGGGAGAGAAATTCAATAAATATTTTATGGCTATAGCGTGCGATCCGGCAGCGACGGTCCGCCAGCAACGGCTTTATTTCTTCGGCGCCACGGCGGTCAACACGAATCCAAAGCTGGTCAAGATACTGACTCCTGTATTTCTTCCCATGCTTCTCTCAAGTCTCGCCTCGCCCGGGGAAGAATGGTCCGTCAAAACCGAGGGGTTGTGGTCGCTGAGCCAGTTACTGGAAATCAAGGCCGTCTCAATTGGAGAGATCGCTCGAGACCTGGAGCGCAGCGCGACCTCCGACCCTGATGAAAGCGTGCGCGAGACAGCGGCGGATTTGCTGGAATCCCACCGCGCCGAACTTCGTGAGCAGGGCTATATTGAATTAAAAAATAGGATTGACTTACCCCAATATTGCCGCTCCCTTGCCGGAGAATCAGGGGCGCGTTGATCTAAAATAAGCGCTCAATTATTTCGCTGCGCTTCCTTAAGATCGATTTAAAGATGAGCTTTAAATTGCGCGCCTGCAGACGAAGTATAATAACCGGCACATGCCCCTGAAAATCGCGGTCTGCGGCAGCTCCGGGCGGACAGGATCTCGCGTCGCCGCGCTGGCTATTGAAGATACGCGCTTTCACCTGGTGGCCCGTGTTGGGCGAGAACAGGCTGAAGGATTTACGGACGAAGTCCGCGCCTGCGACGCCGTCATCGACTTTACCGTTGCCGAAGCCACGGTCAAGTTCGCCTCCGCATGCGCCCGCGCAAAAGTCCCGTTTGTGACCGGCACTACCGGTCTCACCAGCGCCCAATATGCCCGCATCGCCGCCGCCTCACGCAAGACCGCAATCTTCATGGCCCCAAATTTCAGTTCCGGCGTGACCATTCTCCTGCATCTCGCCGCTGTCGCTTCGCGGCATCTTCCCAAATACGACGCCGCGATCATCGAGACGCATCATCAGTTTAAAAAAGACGCGCCCTCGGGCACGGCTTTGCGCCTGGCCGGGGCGGTCGCCGAAGGCCGCGGTAAAAACGAGGCCGTGCCGATGACATCGCTCCGCATCGGCGGCGTCATCGGCGATCATAGCCTGACCTTGGCCAGCCCCTTCGAGCGCCTCACCCTCGCCCATTCTGCCCAGTCGCGCGACACCTTTGCGCTCGGAGCGCTCAAGGCCGCGCTTTGGACCGCGCATAAGCGTCCCGGCCTCTACGACATGCTCGACTTGATGGATCTGCGTTGATTTTTAAAAAACTCTGGGAGTTGTGGGTCGATCTCTTCCAGGAAGAAAGTCTCGAGACCCCGCGCTTCGATCCTCTCCATCTCGCCATCGTGCTCGTCGCCTGCTTGGCCACCGTCGGCGTCTTGTTCTGGCTGCTCTGGACCGCGCTGGTGTACGAAGGCGGTTTAGGCACCGGAGAAGGGTGGATCGCCAACGCCGTCGCGCTGATGATACTCGTCGCCATCATCGAAGCCCTCCGGCGCGCGGATCGTCGCCACGCGAACAGGCCGAAGTGAAATCACGACCGGACGCTGCGCGCCGCGCTTTGCTCCTCCTCGGCGCCAACAGCGGCAATCGTGCCACGGCCCTGCGCCGCACCGTTCTCGATCTCCACCGTCTCGATGGCTGCCGTGTGCGGAAAATATCCCGCATCTATGAAACCGCTCCGCTCGGCCCCAGCGCCAGGCCGTACCTGAACCAGGCCGTCGAACTGACGACCGTCCGCAGCGCTATGGGCCTGCTCATCGAAGCAAAACGCCTTGAAGCTGCCGCCGGCCGCCGGCCCGGCATCCGCTGGGGGGCGCGCGCGCTCGACGTGGATTTGCTGGCCATCGGCGCGGAGCGAGTACGCACGCCCTGGCTGAGAATACCGCATCCGGGGACATCTGGTCGGGCCTTCGCCCTGGCGCCGCTAAGAGACATCGCCCCCGCCTTCAAGCCCGACGGCCGACTCACCGTCCGCGCTTTGTTCGCAGCCGTGAAGCTCGACCCTCGAATTGTTAAACTGTGGCGCAATGGCCGATAAGATCACGCGTGCCGTCGGCGTCTCCAAAAAAGTCACGATCTCCACCTTGCTCGACATGAAGCGTAGCGGCGTCAAGATCGCGATGCTCACGGCCTATGATTATCCGACCGCGCGCCTTGCAGAAGAAGCGGGCGTCGACGTGATCCTCATCGGCGACTCCGTCGGCATGACGAAATTGGGCTACGAAAACACCTTGCCCGTCACTATCATGGAGATGCTCCACCACACCAAGGCCGTCAAGCGCGGAAGCGCGCGCGCTTTGCTCGTGGCCGACCTCCCCTACCTCAGCTACGAGATCGATCTCAAGGAAGCCATGCGCAACGCCGGTCGCCTATTAAAGGAAGGCGGCGCGCACGCCGTAAAAATCGAGGGTGGACGCGAGGTCGCCGCAACGATCAAAGAGTTCCTCAAAATAAACGTTCCTGTTTTCGGCCATCTCGGCTTGACGCCCCAGGCAGTCAACCGCCTGGGCGGCTACAAGGTCCAGGGCCGCAATCCCGAGGACGCCGAAAAAATACTGACCGAGGCGCGCATCTTGGAGGGCGCCGGGGTGTGCGCCGTCGTTCTCGAGTGCGTGCCTGCCGACCTCGCCAAGGAGGTCACCAAGCGCCTCTCAGTTCCCACGATCGGCATCGGCGCGGGCCCGCACTGCGATGGGCAGGTGCTCGTCAGCGATGACATGCTCGGCCTCTCCGAAGCGGGTCCGCGTAAATTCGTCAAGCGCTACGCCGATTTGCGCGCGCAGGCGGTTGTGGCGATCAGCGCCTACTGCCATGAAGTCCGTGCTGGATCGTTTCCCGGCCCGGAACATTCGTTTACCTCCGCGAAATGATCGAGCTGGTCGCAATCCTCGTCTTTGCCGCAGCCCTATTCTCTTTTTTCTGGTGGGGCTCAAGCCTCATCCTGAATCCGCCGGGGATGTCTCCCATGTTCATATTCCCTGAACAGTTTAGCCTGCGCTACGAGAAGATTTTATTTAAGACGCGTGACGGCCTCCTGCTCAAGGGCTGGTTCATCCCCTCGCCCACCGGCGATAAGCGTACTTTAGTGATGTGCCACGGCTGGAGCGACAACAAAGGAGAACTGCTCCAACAGACCTGCTTCCTCAACACAGACGGCGGCTTCAATCTTCTGTACTTCGACTTCCGCTCGCACGGCGAGAGTGAAGGAACATTCACGACGATCGGCGGGCTTGAGACGCTCGACTTCGACGCGGCGATCGCGTGGCTGAAGAAGACCAAGCCCGAGTGCGCCCTCTCCGTCGGCGTCTTCGGTCTCTCCATGGGCGCTGCCGTTGCCATCGCCTCGATGCCCAAGTACCCGGACCTCAGTTGCGTCGTCGTCGAGAGCCCGTTCTCCGACTACCGCACCGTCATCAAGCGCTGGGGTTGGAACAACCTGAAAATTCCCTATTACCCACTCATCGCTCTGATATTATTCGTCCTGCGTTTGCGCGTCAATAATGCCGCGATCGACTTGTTCAACCCTGTTGAGTCCGCGCCAAAAATATCGCCGCGCCCGCTGTTTGTCATTGGAGGCGCCAACGACCGACTGATGACGCCCGACGACGTGAAAAAGGTATTTTCCGCTGCGCATGAACCGAAGCAGCTCTGGATGGTGCCCGACGCCCGGCACGCGAAGTGCCGCGAAGCGGCAGGCCGAGAATACGACACGCGCGTCATCGCTTTCTTCCGGGAGAACCTGTGAGCATAACGGTCGCACGCACGAAAAAGGATCTTCAGCGTCTCGTCACATTGTGGCGCAAAAAGCGCCTATCCATTGGCTTCGTCCCCACCATGGGCGCATTGCATATCGGGCACGAAGCTCTTATACGCCGCGCCGCCGCCAAAAACGACCGCGTCCTCGTCTCCATTTTCGTCAATCCGCTCCAATTCGGGCCGAACGAGGACTATGCCCGCTACCCGCGCACTCTGCCAACCGACTGCGCTTTCCTCGCCGTTGCGGGCGCCTCCGCCGTCTACGCTCCCAATGCCGCTGAGATGTATCCAAAGGGGTTCTGCACCTACGTCGAGGTCGGAGGAATCTCCGATCTGTACTGCGGCAAATATCGCCCCGGCCATTTTCGCGGCATGGCGACCGTCGTCCTCAAGCTCTTCAACCAAGTCCGCGCTGACCGCGCCTACTTTGGCGAGAAGGACTGGCAGCAGCTCCGCATCCTTGAAATGCTGGTCCGCGACCTCGACGTGCCGATACAAATCGTGCGCGTGCCCATCGTCCGGGAAAAAGACGGACTAGCCCTCTCCAGCCGCAACGCCTCCCTCTCCCCCGCCGAACGCCGCGCGGCGCCAGCCCTCCGCCGCGCCCTGGAGGCCGGGCGCCGTGAAGCTTTGCGCTTAACTTCCCGTCCACAAGAAATCACCACTGCCGTTCGCCGCGCGCTCACCGGCACCGGCCTTCATTTGCAATATGCGGCCGTCTGGGACGGCCGCATCCTTGTCGCCGCTTTTCTGGGACGAACCCGCCTCATTGACAATGTCCCTCTCTAAAGTTACGATAACTGCTCGTGACGCGGAAAGACACCGACCCTTCGCCGCCGCCGAACACGCCGCTCCTTCATCAAAGGCGGCAGTACTGGGTTGACGCTCCCCTCCAACTTTCGATGGTGGGCTTCGTTCTTTTGCTGATTTCCGCGAGCCTCTTGCTGGCCACGTTTTCCGTATTCCACGGCATCCAAGAATCCGCGATCGCCTCTCGGCAGATCTTCCATTCTCTGGATTGGATCAAGGATGCCCTGCGCGCCCCTTTACTGCTCGCCTCTGCGATCTCTCTCTTGGCCGGCGGCTTGCTCACCTTGTTCTTCTCGCACCGCTTCACCGCTCCTCTGCGCGTGATCTCCGCCGGCATCGCCCGAGTGCGCCGCGGGAATTTAGCCGTCGCCGTCCGTGTGCGCACGAGCGACACGCACCAGGAATTCGTTCGCGAATTCCAACTCATGCAGGACGAGTTGCGCGCGATGATCTCATCCGACCGCGCGCATGTGGCCGAAGCCGTTGCCATGCTCGAAGCGATCATGAAGGAAAAACCCTCGGCCGGAATCTCCGCGGCCCTTGATTGCCTGCGCCGGGCCTGCGTGAGGTACCACCTCTAAGGAAGCGCTCCGGAAGGCGGGACAGCGCCTCGCCTTCCTTGCCAGCCAGCATGCCGATGCCGTAAATTTCCTGACCGTTGGTGGAGCAGACGGAGTGAACGGACAGCTTCCCAGCCTATGCTCTTTTCATCTCTAGTAGGCGACCGTCGCCATCGTTCCGGCGTAGCGCGGCTTCTCGAGCTCGTCGACGAAGGCCGCGGCGTAGTCCTCGGTGGAGATGCGGCTGTCGCCCTTCGCGTCCACGATCAACTCGCCGCCGCCCGTGCGATACATTCCCGTGCGCTCGCCGGGCGCGATCAGCGCGGCCGGCGCGTAGAACGTCCATTCAAGGCCCGAGCCGCGAAAGACATCCAAGGCCTCGCGATGCGCCTGTGCGATCGGCTTATACTCAGCCGGAAACTTCGGCGAATCCATCAAGTCTCCGGCCGGGGTTTTGAGGCTCCCCGCCCCGCCGACGATGAGCAGGCGCTTGACCCCGGCTTTCTTCGCTCCTGCCACGAGCGCCTTGGCCGCCTGCACGATGTTCTTTACGTCTCCGGAAAGTCCCGGGCCATAGGCGCTGAGCAGCGCGTCGGCTCCATTGGCCGCCTCTGCCACGGATTGCGCGCTGAGCACATCGCGCTTCGGCGCGGCGACCGCATGTCCGCGCTTCTCCAGCTCTCCGGCGATCCTGCTTCCGATCGCTCCCGTCGCTCCGAACAGCACCGTTTTCATTTTCGTTCTCCTTTATAAGAAACCATAATGGTTACATTATACATCAAAAAATCACCGGGCCGACGCCAAAAGTTTCCGGATGGTCACGCGTTCGAGTTGGGCCCGCGCCGCCTTTTCGGCGCCGGCGAAGATCTTGCCCAGCGCCTCCTTTATGCCGCAGCTGATCAGGCACTGAGGGTTCGCCGGATTCTTGTGGATCGCGAACAGATGCTCCTCTCCCATGGCCACCGACAGATCCCACAGCGTGATCTCATCGGGGCATCTGACGAGCTTTGAGCCGCCCGCCTTGCCTTTCTCCGATGCCACGATGTCAGCCCGCGTCAGCGCGGCTAATATCCGGCGAATCACCACCGGATTGGTGTTCACGCTGCCCGCGATGAAATGCGACGGCACGAACTGATCTGGCTTGGACGCCAAGAGCGACACGATGTGCGCGGCGACGGCGAGCCGGCTGTTTGCTGCCATTGATAAAGTTCAGGCGCCGATAGGCGCGATGCCTCCGGGTTCCTGTTCCTCCCGTTGTCGAATAGAGCTGCGGCGCCTTGGAGGGTCAACGGACCATAGTCCAGGTTTCCACCCGCTCCCTCTAAATTCCGTACGGTGGGGTTGCCCCACCGAGGCTCGTTCACATCTCATGCGCGCGAAACCTCCAAGCAAAGAGTCCGTCATTTGACACGCGTCCCCGCGTGCGTCAGCGCACGCCTTCGAGTTGCGCGAGAAGCTTCTGCGCGGCGGCTCGATTTTCAGGATACTCGGCCGGATCGGCGGGCTCCGTAGTTGCCGCGACCATTTTAAGGACGCGGATGGCGTCGTCCTTGCGCTTGAAATGCAGATAGGCCTCGGCAAGGGTCTGGTAATTTGCGGTGTAGCGAGGGGAAAGCTGAACAGCCGTCTCGAACTCCGCCAGCGCCATTTTCTTGTCGCCCCCCGCAAAGCCGGGAACCTGCCAGAGGATTTGGCCCAGGACGACATGCGCGCCGCCATACTCCGGATCAAGCCGAAGAACCTCGGCCATCTCTTTTCTGATCGGCTTGATGATGAACAGGGCCTTCAAAAGCCCCTTCGTCTCGCCCCAACGCCCGAGCGCTACGCCCAGCCAAAAGTGGGAATCGGCGGTCGTGGGGGATAAGACGACGGATTGCTCGCAGTCCGCCTTGGCTGAGAAGTACTCAACGAGCTTGTCGGCGCGCTTAACGCGCTTTTCCGCACGACGGACTTTTGCACGGCACAGACGCCACAGATAGTCTGCCTTGCCTCTATCCTCGGCACCGCTCTTTAGAACGGCCTCAAGCCCCGCAATGTTCTTCTCGAGATTGTCCGCGAGATGGCGCTGATAATACTGGGCGTCAAACGCTTCCGCGGGCGCAAAATTGTTCGCGCAAACAGGCGCATTCAATAAGATGAGAGCGGCCATTCCTGCCGCTGCAACGGCGGCGGCCTTGGCCGCCCACTCTCCCGCGCGCCGCATCGCATCACCCGTGGACTTGGCGCCGACATCGGCGAAGGAGACGATTTTCATGATGCCGGCCGAACGCAAGGCGCTGCGCGCCCCGCATTCGACCTGCCCCGCGATCGCAACACAGCGCACGCCGGCCATCTTCGCCGCGCGCGCCAAAGCCACCGGCGCCTTGCCGTACAGGCTTGTCCTGTCAAGCCGGCCCTCGGCCGTAATAACCATATCGACATCCTTGAGCGCCTTGAGCGCCCCCGTTGTTTTCAACATCCAATCCGCCCCGGGCACGAGCTGAGCGCCCATGAAAGCACGCAGACCGGCACCCATGCCGCCCGCGGCACCCGCGCCGGGCACGGCGGAGACACAGACGCCGAGATCGCGATTGAGCGCGCGCGCCCAGACAGCCAGCGCCTGCTCCAAACGCCTCACCTGTGCGGGTGAAGCTCCTTTCTGTGGTCCGAACACACGCGCCGAGCCGCGGGGACCGAGAAGCGGGTTGGTCACGTCCGCAAGGGCAATAAAAGAGACTCCCGCGAGCATCGCTGAAACCGCGCGCGCATCCACTTGAGCCAACTGCTTAAGAGCTTCGGCCCCGTCGGCAAGCTCGCAGCCTGCGGAGTTCAGAAGTCGCGCGCCGAGAGCGCTCGCCATTCCGGCGCCGCCGTCGCTAGAGGCCGCACCTCCCATGCCGAGGATGATCGTGCGGGCGCCGCGCCGGACCGCGTCACGGATCAAGTCGCCGGTGCCGCGCGAGGTGGAATTAAGCGGTCGCCTCCGCGCAGGTGGGACCAAGGCAAGGCCGGAGGCGCGCGCCATCTCGACGACCGCCGTCTTCTTTGACGGTATCCAAAGATAGGAAGCTCGACGTCTTTCACCAAGAGGACCACAGACGGAGGCAACGATGGCCGTACCTCCCAGCGAAGCCCGGAGCGCGTCGATCAAGCCGTCGCCGCCGTCGGCAATTGGGATGAGCGTGAGCTGCGCCTCTTTTAAAACGGCACGGACGCCGCAGGCGATAGCCTTCGCGGCATCTGCGCACGACAGCGAACCTTTGAAAGAATTCGGGGCGATGAGGATGTTCAAAAATTTACGGATACATCCCGCGTATCGTGGCGGCCTTGCCCAGACGGCGCAGGCCGACCATGAAGGCAGCCATGCGCATATCCACATGCTCCTTCTTTGCGGTGTCGTAGACCTCGGTGAAGGCGCCGACCAATATCTCCTGCAGGCGGGCGTTGATGTCCTTCTCACTCCAGAAGTAGGCCTGCATATCCTGCACCCACTCAAAGTACGAGACGGTGACCCCTCCGGCATTGGCTAAAATATCAGGCACGACGATGACCCCGTTGCGGTGCAGGATCGCGTCGGCGTCATTGGATGTCGGGCCGTTGGCGCCCTCGATGATATATTTCGCCTTGATTTTATCCGCGTTTGCCTGCGTGATGGCATTCTCCATCGCAGCCGGAATCAAGATGTCGCAGGGCAACTCGAGGAACTTGTCGATAGCGACATGCTCGGCCTTGGGGTAGGTGGAGATGGATTCATTCGTTTTGCGGTACTCCATGATATCGTGGAGATCGAGGCCCTTGGGGTCATACAGGCCGCCGCCGACGTCGGAAACTCCGACGACGCGCGTGCCATGCCCGGCACAGATAGCCGCAGCGTTGGATCCGACGTTGCCGAAGCCTTGGACGATAACGGTAGACTTGCGCAGATCGAAGCCCTCACGCAAGGCCAGCGCTCGCGTCACGTAGAACACCCCCCTGCCGGTCGCTTCCTTGCGGCCAAGCGAACCGCCGATCTCGATGGGCTTGCCCGTGACGACTCCCGGGCAGGAGTAGCCGATCGTCATGGAATAAGTGTCCATAATCCAAGCCATCACTTCCTCGTTCGTGTTCACGTCCGGAGCGGGGATGTCCTTGTCGGGTCCGATGATGATGGAAATTTCCGCGGTGTAACGGCGAGTCATGCGCTCGATCTCGCCACGCGACATTTTCTTCGGGTCGCAGATGATGCCGCCCTTAGCGCCCCCGTAGGGAAGGTTGACGACCGCGCACTTCATCGTCATCCAGAAGGAAAGCGCCTTGACCTCGTCAAGCGACACCGAGGGGTGATAGCGGATGCCCCCTTTGGCCGGGCCGCGGTCCATATTGTGCTGAATGCGATAGCCTTCGAAAACCTTGACCGAGCCGTCATCCATCTTGACCGGCACCGACACCATCAAGATGCGCTTGCAGTGGCGCAGACGCTCGAGCGCGAAAGGCTCAAGCTTCATCGCCTTGCCGGCGCGGTTAAGCTGCTCCATGGCCTGATGCCAGGCATTGGCCTCAGACGCTTCGCTCTGTTCGATGGGTTTCACGATTTTTGATTTCGGCAATAGCGGCGGGATAGTTGTGTCCATGACCGATTCTACCTAAATTCGTTCCAGCGTCAAATGCTTGGGGAGAATGGTAGAATCATCTTCGATGATCCGCGCTAGTCTCAGCCTCGTCGGTCGCTCTTGGTTCGGCCATGAATTGGCGTAGCAAGTGGGCTTTCTGGGCTATGGTCGCGACAATCTTGGCTCTGGTCAGCATTCCCTCGATCACCTGGGTGTCAGCGCTCAATGATTATCGCCTCTTTCTTAACGGCTGGTCGCCCGCCCCCCTGAAACCCACCAGCGCCAGCTTCACCCCGCATAACAATGGCAACGCTCCCGCGCTGACATCGGTCCAGTTTAAACACCGCGCGCCGAAGGCGAAATCTGTCGAGCTTCTGGGCGATTTCAACGCGTGGAAACCAGGCCTGCTCAAGATGACACAAGACAATTCTGGAATTTGGACCCTCTCGATTCCGACGCTCGAAGGCCGCCAGAAATATCTCTTCCTCGTGGACGGTGAACCCACGATCGACGCGCAAGCAGACACCACCGATGGCCCTCAAGGACGTCGGGTCTCAGTGCGGATCGTTAAATGAATTTTTTTGCGCTGGCCGCGCTATCGCTGACCGCGACCGCATCGGCCCAGCAATTACCAAACGCGGTCGTTTGGCTTCCTCCTGAGAATTTCAGCCAATGGAGCAGCGTCGACGCGCTCCTGCGCTCCTCAAGAACGATCAAGCTCACCATCGGCTTAACGCCCAAGATGGCGACGCCGCTCATCAAGGAAACTTTGACCCCCTGGATACAGCTGGGACGCATTGAACTTTCCGCGCGTATCGATGGTGATCCCATACTGACCATGGTCACCAAACATCCGCTAGCGCTGAGACCCCAAGACACCCTTGAACTCGCTGTCGAGGCTCGCGAAAATCTACAAAAGAAACTGGGCCTCTCTCCAACAGGCTTCATCCCGGGCGCAGGCGCTGTCGACGCGGCCATCGCCGCCGCCCTCAGCGTCAGCGGTTCGAATTGGATCCTGACAGGTCCTTACACCACCGCCGAGGCGCCCTGGGTCATGAGCAACCGGACGGTCCTCGTGCCTTCAAGCGCCACAAGCCTATACGATGAGAGTTTCTCGACGGCCTCCGTATTCCTCGTGGCCGCAACAAATCTGCCGCGTCCCAATCAAGAGTGGAAAACCATCGGCGAGCTTGCTCTGTCAAAGTCGGCGGGCGCCATCCATCTTTCAACAGTTACCGCCTGGCCCGAGTGGGGCACAAAGGCCCCCCTCGATGCTGGCGCGAAGGCCGCCTGGGATGCCTATGGCGCAGCCGCCATGACTCTCAACCGCTACCAGAATTCCGGCGCGGCCGACCTCGGAACTCTCGACGCGGCCGTAGAGTTGTTGCACAAGTCGCAGGCCGCGCGCCACTACCGGGCGACCGGCTCCGAAAGCATTCCTTCGGATCTGCGGGCTCTCTTTTTGGCATTCTATAAACGCCTGAATCTTCCCGCGCCTGATGCGCTCTACGAAGCATCCGCCTCGACGACTTCATTGGCCGACCGCCCAACCGGGGTCAAATCCCTCTCCGGCCCGTCCTGGCTTGAATTTGCGGCGCCATTCGGCGCGATCGCGCTGACACCAAGCGTGTCGAGCCTTGCCGCTGTTTCCGACGGCGGCTTTTCTGCCGACCCCTGGCGTATTAAAAGCCTGCGCGTGGAATGGGACGCGGCCTCAGTGCTCCTGATCTTGCGCGTCGGAAGAACTTCCACCGCCGCTCCTCTGCCGATCTACGAGATCTACATGGATTTCAACCATGTCCTCGGCGCGGGCCGAGTGCCTCTTCTGGAGGGCCGCAACGCCGTCGTCGCCGCGCGCGATGCCTGGGAGATGGCCCTCTCCATCATCGGCGACGAGGCGCGGCTCTACCGCGCCCGCGGAGGAGGATCTCCCGATGAAATCTCGAAGCTCAAGGCGCAGCTGGACACCAACGAGGTCCGAATACGGGCACCGCGCTCCTTGATGCGCGGAAACCCCGCGCGTTGGGGCTGGGCTGTGGTGGCGCTTGCCGAAGATCCCGCACGCGCCGGACGCCAGCCCGCCGCAGCGCTCGTCGGCGCCGACGGGACGATCCTGCTTGGAGCGCTTGCGCCCGCCGATCTGCAAAAGCAAATCCTATCACGGACGCATTCCCGCATTCCCGCAACGCGGCTCGAACCCTGATGCGCTTATAAAAAAATAGTCAAGAGGCTCAATGCGGGCGGAGGGCGACGCGCCTAGGGACGGGTGCAGACCAAAACGTTTCCGTAGCGGCAAAATCCCGTTGACGCAAGGGCTGGGCGCGCCTCGCGGAAAGTTTCAGCGGACGCCGGCGCCCAGGACTTCGCGGGCGATGATCAGGCTCTGAACCTCGGTCGTGCCCTCGTAGATCTCGCTCACGCGCACATCCCGGAAGTAGCGCTCGACTGGGAACTCACGGATAAAGCCATTGCCGCCGTGGATCTGCACAGCGTCATAGCAGGCCCTGTTGGCGATGCGCGAGGCAAAAGATTTCGCCATCGACGCCTCAAGCGTGCATTTGCCGCCCTGGGCGAGCTTCACGGCGGCCTGATAGACGAGCAACCGCGCGGCGGCGATATTGGTCGCCATATCGGCGATCTTGGCCTGGATCATTTGGAACTGGGAGATTTCCTTGCCGAATTGCCGGCGCTGCTTGGCGTAGACGATGGATTCCTCAAGCGCTGCCTGCGCGATGCCGACGGCCTGGGCCGCGATGCCGATGCGGCCGCTATCGAGTCGGCTCATCGCGATCTTAAAACCGCCGCCGAGTTCTCCAAGCAAAGCCGATTTTGATATTTTCGCATTATGAAAGACAAGCTCGCGCGTGTCCGACGCTCGCAATCCCATCTTCTTCTCCTTCTTACCGACGGAGAATCCCGGCATGCCCTTCTCGACGAGCAGACAGGTAATGCCGCGCGAGCCCGCCTCCTTATTGGTCGAAACGAATATCAGGAATACGGCTGCAAAGCCGCCGTTAGTGACCCATGACTTCGTCCCATTGACGAGCCAATGATCACCCTTGTCGTCCGCCATGGTCGCAAGCGAGCCCGCGTCGCTGCCCGAGCCCGGCTCGGAGAGCGCGTACGCGCCGATCCATTCACCCGTCGCCATCTTGGGAAGAAACTTCCGCTTCTGCTCAACACTGCCATGTTTTGCGATCGCCGCGCAAACCAAGGAGTTATGCACCGTCAGGCAGACCTGGAAGGACGCCGAACCGCGCGCGAGCTCCTCCATCGCGGCCGCGTAGGCGAGCGCATCCATGTCCAGGCCTCCGAATTCTCCAGGGACGGAAAGTCCGAAGAACCCGAGATCCGCGCCCTCTTTATAAACAGCCTCAGGTATTGATTCGAGTTCGTCCCATTCCTGCGCGCCGGGCTTTAAGCGCTTCTCGGAGAACTCCCGCGCGCAGTCGCGCAACATCGCCATGGATTCGGTAAAGGCAAAGTCCATTATTTTTTCGGATACTCGTAGAATCCGGCTCCGGATTTAACGCCTAGGCGCCCGGCCTTCACCATCTCACAAAGCAACGGCGAGGGTTTGTATTTCACCCCGCCGAAACCCCTGTCGAGCACTTCCATGATAGCGAGGCACACATCGAGGCCGATGTAATCGGCAAGAGCTATCGGGCCCATCGGGTGAGCCATGCCGAGCTTCATGATGGTATCGATGTCTTCCTTCGTTGAAACGCCTTCGTGAAGGCAGGCGATGGCCTCGTTAATCATCGGCATGAGCACGCGGTTGGAGACAAAGCCGGGGGAGTCATTGGCGACAGCCGGTATTTTCCCCAGCGCGACCGTCAGTTTCTTCACGGCGTCGGTCGTCGCCTCGGAAGTCATGCGCCCGCGAATGATCTCGACAAGCTTCATGACGGGGACTGGGTTCATAAAGTGCATGCCAATGACGCGCGCCGGGTCCTTCACGGCCGCTGCAATGCCGCTAATAGGCAGAGACGAAGTATTCGTCGCAAGAATCGCACCCGGCGCGCCATGCGCATCAAGCGCCTTGAACACCGCCATCTTGATATCGAGACGCTCGGGCACGGCCTCGATAGCGAACTCAAAGCCGGCCGCCTCGGCAACAGACGTCGCCGTCTTGAGGCGAGACATGGCCGCCGCTTTATCAGCGGAGGCCAAAGCGCCCTTGGCGACCTGACGATCCATGTTCTTGCTGATCGTCGCCAAAGCCTTGTCGGCGAGTTCCTTCTTCGCCTCGACAAGCGTCACTTCATACCCTTTCTGGGCGAAGACATGGGCGATGCCGTTGCCCATCGTGCCGCCGCCCACGACACAGACGCGAGTGATGTCCACCGCAACGAGTTTATCAAATCTCCAGAAGACAGACGCTCTCGCGTATATAAAATAGATCTAACGTAAAAATGGACATTTTAACTTTCGATTGACAAATGCACTTCTGCCCTTGACAAAGTATCGGACAGGCTCCATACTTGCCTTGTTCGGAGGAACCCATGATGACCCCTCGCCTGGCTCTTCTTTTTGCCCTCGCCACCACGCCTGCTGCCGCTACGTCGCAATGCCCAGACCCAGGTTGCGAGGCGATCCCACCCCTCACGTCCGATAAAGACTGTCCGTGCCCTGGACCCGGTTGCCCTGCTGGAGGCTGGGACGACACGCCTCATACCAACCCCGAGATGGCGCGTTGCTACAAGAAGGCTGTGGATAGCGCACACACGTCCTCCTTACCGGACGTCTGCCTCAGAAGCAGTGCGGAGAAAAAAGAAGATGAAGAACGCCGCAAAGAAATGTCTAGCGAGACACTTCCTAATCCCGTTGTTTACAGGCAGATCAAGCTCCGGCAGAGCCGTCGCATCACCACTATGGTTCAATCGCAAAACGAGTTCTTCCAGAACTGCGTCACTAAGTGGGACAAATGCTCCTGTCACTGGGAAGTCTTCCAAAATAGCCTGGCCATTGCTTGCACCAATGACGATCAGTTGGTCAGGAAGATCAACTTCAATCTACTCCTCAAGGAACAAGCCTTTATCATGAGCGAAGTGAATGGCAAGCCCGCCTGGCTCGATGTCTGTATGATCCGCGCCGGATGGGACAGCGCTTGGATGGACAGGGAAGTCGATCTTCATGCGGCATCTTGGATTCTAAACTCCGAGATAGCACGTCTGAAGTACGAAAAAGAATCGGCCAAAAAACTACGGGACATTGGAAATTCCCTTGGGAAGCGTAAGGAAATAAATGAGTGAATTTATGGCGGCGAGGCGCCCGTCTGGAAAGGCGCTAAGAGCGAGAATACCGCTAGGTATGTGAGCGACGACCGAGCCATAAGGCGAGAAAGTGTCCCTTCAAAAATTCCAAAGAAAGGGATCGAGCAACGCAGCCAGGCGGGATGCATCGGCGTTATAAATCGCTCATTTATTCCGTTACACTTCCTTAGGAACATGAAACAATAAAATAGACATATTGTTTCACGTTGCCTTAACCCCATAGGCAAGTGACCCTTAGATTCTGACATCAGCGTTAAGGTCTTTTTTAGCAGGTCCGCTTCGACCATAGCAACTCCTTGATCTTGGCCAGCGCCTCCGCGCTCTGCGTATATTAGAATCCGTATGTGAAAAAAATACACGCCGACGCCTCTTTGTTGCCTTCCATGGCCCGCGCTTCCATCGGCGCCTGGTGGCACTATGCCTTGATCGCCGTGGCCGCGCTCGCGATTTACGGCCGGACTTGGAACTTCGGCTACATCTACTTGGATGACAATGCCATTATTCTCGATAATGCCCATTTCCTGAGCAAATGGTCCAGTCTCTGGGAGGTCTTTAGGCAGGATGTCTTTTACGTAGCGCGCGGCGTCAGCGCCTACTATCGACCGCTTCTGATGGCGTCGTTTAGCTTGGACGCTCACCTCTGGGGCCTCAATCCAGGCGGCCTGCACCTCACCAGCCTCGCCGTGCATGTTGCCGCCGCCTGCTTCCTTTATAAGCTTTTTCTGCGCCTGGGTTACGCCGCTGGCACAGCGCTTTTCGGGGGCCTGGCTTTTGCGCTTCATCCCCTGCTGCGGCAGGGCGTGACCCTTCTCAGCGCCCGCGACGAGGTCCTTCTGTCTGTTTGTGTGTTTGCCTCCTTCATCGCGTTTCTCAATTATGTGGATACCGGCCGACGCCGGCACTATTTCAGCCACCTCGCTTTATTTTCGTTGGCGCTTTTCTCCAAGGAAACAGGGATCGTCCTGATCCCGCTATGCCTCCTTTATCTTCACTGGATCGTGCGCGAAAAATTTCTATCTTCGCGAAAGAAGACTCTCGCTCTCGGGTGGCTGATCATCACCGCGATCTGGGCTCTGATGAGACACAGCGCTCTGTCTCGCGCACCCTTAACGCTCAACGCCGCCGATGCCCTGGTCTCCATTTTCCTCAACATGCCAGCCTTGTTGCAGTTTCTGGGCAAAGCTCTATTCCCCTGCAATCTTGTGGACCTTCCTCTGACAGAAGATTTAAACCCTGTCTACGGCCTCGCGGCCGTTGCGGCCCTCGCCGCAGCCTGGCTCTGGACCCCAAAAAAACGATGGGCTCACGCGGGATTTGGCGCGGCCTGGTGCCTTCTTTTTATACTGCCCGCCCTTATTCTCCAATCAACGAGCTTCGGCGGCATCATGATCGAAAAGCGCGCCTATCTTCCCCTGGCAGGCCTGCTCATGGTTTTTTCGGAAACTTCTCCCGGCCGAAGCTTCTCGCGACCGCGTCTGCGAATCTGGCTTGCCGCCGGCATTGTTTTAGTCATCTTTGCAGCGCAGACCTTCACGCACACGGGCCATTACCGCAACCGCATCGCCTTTTGGGAGCGGGTCGCCGCCGAAGCGCCGCGGGTTCCCTTGGCCCAAAGAAACCTTGGGGCCATGTACCAGCTCGAGGGAAAATTTGACGATGCGGAAAGGCTCTACCGCAAAACTTTGGAATTAAACTCCGCAGAACACATGGTCAACAACAATCTGGGCCTCATCCTGATGCGCACGGGCCGACTTGCGGAAGCGGAGCGTCATTTCCTGCGCGAGTTGGCCATTAATCCGGGATATGACAACGCCCTTTATAACCTCGGCCTGCTCCACGCTGGGAGCGGACGGTGGCAACAGGCCGAGGACCTTTGGCTGCAAACATTGCGCAGAAACCCTGACTATGTGGACGCCTACCGCAGGCTCATCGCCCTCTATCGGAAAATCTCCCAGCCGGAGAAGGCCGCGCCCCTTGAAGAAGCCCTCAAGCGCCGAGGCCTGCCCTTATAAAAACGCTCTCAAGGAAACCCTGTTCATTATCCGAGCTTTGACTGAGGCTTTACGGCTGGAGTCTGCTTTCAGGTGTCTCCGAAGTTAAACAAAGGCAGGGGTTGGCGCAAAAATAACTATGTGTTTTCGGATGCCGATGCTTCACTCTAACTGCGTTGCCCGATCCCTTTCTTCAGGATTTCGGAAGGGACACTTCTGACCGCGCCATGGGCGCGGAAATGCAGCTTCCAATATCCGTTGGCAAAGCGGCCTCGCCTTATGGCTCGGTTCATTCGCCCTGCCCAAGGACGACAAGGCCGTGCGCTGTGAGAAGGTCCGGCGGGCCGAAGGGCCTAAAAGAAAATAGATTCACTGCATCCAATCCGGCAGATCGATATGCGTCTCCTGAACACTGAACATGTCGCGCTCCACTTTTTGGTTCCGCGGTCGTAGTCGGTCTGAAGCAGGAGCGCTCCGCTTCCGATCACGCGGAGGGGGATTCGATTCGTCTCGTTCGGGGTCCAAAGCCCATCGATCTCTTGGAAGAAGCCTTTGACGTTAGACACGCGTCATCTCCAGGGCCTTGATGAAGTCTTCCACTTTGATGCCGGTGAGGATGTGCCAGCGCTTGGAGATCGCGGAGGACTCCACGCGAGTCTCCTCCACGCTCTTCTTGCTGGCGATGTCTGAATCCAGCAAGTCTTCCGTCGAATGGTCGTGCTTCCATGCGGCATCTTCCTTTCGCCAAGAATCCAGCAGCGGCTCCAGCAAAAGTTCCGTCTGGCGGTAGGCGAGGGTTGCCTCCCGAGGGAGTTCGCGCTTCAACTCGCGCCGGATGGCTTCAAGAGTGTTGTCTAGGACCCAGCCCAGGCGCCGCTCAAGCCCCGCTTCCGCCAGCTCGCAGCGGAGCTTGACGAGGTTGAGGTTGCGTCCGTTCTTGACGATGACGGGCGCGATCCCGGTGATGTGCCGGGAATACTCGGCCGAGACGAGGGTCTCCCGGATCGCCGTCGCCGCGTCCTTGACCGTCTCGCTGGGGAGCGCCTCTAATTCCAGGAGGTGCGTCGCGCCGAAGCGAGCCATGGCGTTTTGAATCTGATCCGTGTTGGACTTCTTTCCTTTGGCGAAATAGTCCACCGGCACGTTGAAGGCGGTAAGGATCGCGAGGAGCTGCTCGGCCGTGAAGGAGCCCTGACCATGCTCCAATTCAGAGAGCCGGCTTTGTGACAGTCCTAGAAGCTTCGCGAACTCGGCCTGAGTCCATCGCCGCTCTTGCCGCAGTTGGCGGATCTTCTTGGAGATCGCTCGCTTGTCCAGTTCAAGGGTCGCCATATCGGTATCTCGATATCTATATCGAGATACCGATATTATAGAGGGTGGGTTGTGGTGCCGTCAAGGGGCTCTGAGCCGCGAAAATCGTAAATATTCGGTGAACACGTATTGGTTTATTTCCGGCGCAGAGAATTTGGTGGGAAGCTTGTCGTAGGACTGAACACACAGCCTCCCTTTGATGTAAATTTATCGGCGCGATCATTCCCTCTGCCGCTGCCGTCGTTCCCGAGACTCTCAAGGACGATTCGAATTGGCGCGATGCTCATTGGCGCGCGGCGCATTACCAACGATTGCATGCTGACGCCATTGAGCGCGAATGTATTTCAAAATCCCGGGTGGCTGCGCTGGAAGATCTCACCACTCAGCAACAGTCCCAGATCGCGGAGCAAGCTCAACATCCCCATAGCTCAGGCGAGAATCTCCGAGACGGTCGCATCGGGGACGAGTCGTGAAAGGAACTCTCCACACGGCAAGCATGGGATACCCTCTACCATCAAGCGATCCCGTCCACCGTAGAGAAGGCAGGCGCGCGCCTGGGGGTAGTCTTCCTGAAATGCCTTCAACGCGCGCACGTCTTTGGAAGAAACGCGCCGGGAAGACTTAACTTCTATTGCCAGGAACGTGTCCTGCCCGTAGACGATGAAATCAACCTCAACTCCGGATTTTGTGCGCCAGAAGAAAAGTTCCCGATCTTTTCGGCCATAGGCGATCCAGGCGCGCAGTTGCTGAGCGACCAGGCCTTCCAGAGAAGCGGCTGAAATTTCTTCCGGGACGTCCAGCGGTCCCTTGGGACGCAATGATCGGAATATGCCCGCATCCATGTAATAAAACTTCGGATGCTGAACCAAGTGCCTTTTTGCTTTCCGCGTGAAGACTTTGATCCTGAATCCGAGAAGAAGGTCTTCCAGTATTTCGACGAAGCCTTCCACGGCCTTTCGTCCCACTTGGCATTCCCGGGCCACCTCCGACGTGTTGAGCAGCGAGGCATGGGAAAAGCTCATGGCTTCCAGGAAGCGAGCAAAACTTCCGATGTTGCGAACCAAGCCTTCCGCCTGAACTTCCTCCCGGAGGTAGAGCGAGACGTAGGACTTGAGCGTCTCTTCCGGCTCCTTGGCCGCCAGCACGAGGGGCAATAGCCCCAAACGCAGGCTTTGCTCAAGGTGGAAGCGGCTTCCAAGCTCGGCGGCTAGAAATGGGTGCAGAGTTTTCAGGAGCACGCGGCCCGCGAGGAGGTTGACTCCCGCACGACGAAGCTTGCGGCTGCTGGAACCTGTGAGGATGAACTGTCCGGAACGGCGCGATTTTTCCTCGATCAGTTGGTGCACTACGTCCAAGAGCGATGGAACCTTCTGAATTTCATCTATGACGAATCGGGAGACTTGAGAATTGCCCTCGACCAGGGCGCGCAGTTGCTCCGGGTGGCTCACATAAGTGCGGTAGGAGTCCGGATCGAGGAGATCGACGAACAGGGCGTCGGGAAAATTCGCCTTCAGCAAGGTAGATTTCCCGGTTCCTCTGGGACCAAAGAGGAAAAAACTATCTTGCGGGGCTTTGAAAAATCGTTTTATTGTATCCATAAACGCTTCCTTTTTGGAGCTAGTAGAGCCATTATAGATCACGGGTCTTCCGCTGTCAATGCTTGCTCCGCATCGGCAACAGCCAATTACAACTTTATAAGCACTCGAATTAAAAGGCAGTGTCGCGAGTTGGCGCAATTCGCCCTGAGGTTCGAAAGAGATTTAAAGTTTACCTGAAGAGCCGCTTCAAAGACGCCTTTCCAGGCCCTTGACAGAAACATCCAGTGGGTGTACAATGTGAGTACGAATATGGCTACCACCACAGCGAGGCGAAACCGCACCGGGCGCCTGAATCTGCGGACAACCCCAACAGAAGATCGGTTGTTCGAAATGGTTGCGGCCAAACAAGGCGTTTCCGTGAGCAAGTTTGTTTTGGAAAGCGCCTGCACTCGAGCCGAAGACATCCTCACTGATGAGCGGCATTTTGTGCTTTCTCCAGATCGCTGGAAGGCCTTCGTTTCCGCATTAGATCGTCCTGTACAGCCCAAGCATAGGCTTCGCAAACTGCTTTCTGAGCCTAGCGTGCTTGAGCGCTAGTGTCCAGCAAGTCCAATCCCACCGAGGGGCCGCTCTCGCCTATCGAGAAACTCTCGAAGGCTCATGACCGAGCCACGTTCGATTGCGGGAAAGAGAGCCTCAATGCTTGGCTGAAACGCTACGCTCTGGTTAATCAACAGAACGACTCTGCACAGACCTATGCCGTTCATCGAAACGGCCATGTCGTTGGGTATTACGCTTTGACTGCCGGAAGCGTCCGCCCGGAAGAGGCGCCGGGGCGAGTCTCCAAGGGGCTCGCCAAGCATCCGATCGGAGTGATTCTCTTGGCTCGATTAGCGACCGACAAGCGCGAACAGGGGAGAGGACTAGGCAAGGCTCTTCTCAAAGACGCGCTACTTCGCATCGGGTCTGCCGCGAAAGAAATCGGCGCAAGGGCCGTCCTGGTGCATGCCATCGACGAAGACGCCCGAAAATTTTACGAGCACTTTGACTTCGAGCGCTCACCCGTTGATGAGTTCGAGCTTATGCTGCTCATGAAAGATCTCCGAGCACAACTAGAACCATGACTATCCAACGAAGAAAGCCGGCCAAAAAACTAGCGGCCCCAATTCAAGCCTCTGGCAGAGGAAGCCGCCTACTGGGATATGCACTTTCCCGCAGATCCCATGCATAAGTCCAAACCTGCGAATGTTCGCTTTCGCCGCAACATACCACCGCAAATTCTATGCGGGGGCAACCGCCCATAAAGTATGGGTCGGCCCTCGGCATATGCGTCAGCGCTGTAGGAGTGAAGTCCAAGGACAGGCGCCAATCGCTTGGACACCTCCGCTTTATGCGGAGGCCATTGGGTCTCACCATCGAAGACCTGAGCCGAAAAAGCCGGCTGAGCCATAACGTCATCGCTCGATTAGAGCGCGATGAAAACCACGTACAGCCTTGGGTCCTTGGCCGGATCTTGCCGATCTTAGCTCCGCGATTCAAGGAAGCGTTCCCGGAGACCAACGGCGACGCCTACGACTTCCTCATCCCGCCAACCTCGCTGGGGCGCTGGATCAAGAACCAACGCCTGCGCCGCGGTATGAAATTAATGGAACTTTCCGAGACCTTAATCGTATGTATATATAGCGTAGCCCGCTACGAGTCGGACCGGTCGAAGCCTTCGCCAGCAGTCAGGGAAAGGCTTCTCCGGCTTTTTGGGGACACGCCCTTTTTATGAGCAAAGAATACGACTTCCGTTTTCCCGGTCTTGAGCCCATCACCCTCAAAGACAAGGAGAACGCCCTGCGCGTCAAAGCGGTCCGCAACGCCATCCTGCGAATCGCGGACGGCTTTACAGAAATACCGCCGGGCGTCTGCACCGACATGCTCCCGATTGACGGAATGGGTTACATCGTCAGCCTGGATTCCAAGGCGACGTCGTTAAAGCTGGAAAAGGCTCTTCAGCGCCTCGCCAAAGGGTGGGACCTGCCGATACCGGTTCTGCATGAGGCGGCAAATGGACCTCGGGGAAACTTCAGTTTCATTCTGATTCCCGAGCTGGCGAATCCGGATTTGGAAGGATTCCGGCGATCGCTATTCCGAGAAGACCGCTGGGCAAAAATCGAGGAGACGCTTGGGCACGGCAAACCACCCCGGGTCGAGCTAGTCTATGGCGAATGGCTTCCGAGCAGACCCGGAAAACCCATGAAGGACCCCGCCCGGATGTTCGTGGTCGCCGGAGCATCGAGTGCAATCCGTCAACGTCTCAAAAAAATCATCCGGTCCGATGTATTCGATGGGGGCATGGATTGCAACCAGATCTGCATCTACCTGTCATCTGGTGGGAGGTCGATTTATGTGTCGGAACAATAGTTTCTTAAAAGCAACTTATATGTTTACACAGAGCAACTTATCTGTTATACTTCAATCAACCTTCGCCAAAGAGGCCAACCCATGAAAGATATCTACGAGACCCTGGAACTCGAAAAGATCTCGCTCTCGCATCTGCGCAACGGGGACAAAGAGCTGGCGATGGCCATGTTCAAGCGTTTCGAGGAGGGGAGCAACTACCTCTCCTTCAAGACCTCATTCTTCCTTTCAGCCTCGCCCATTTTCGCCTACGCCAAAAGACTGGGAAAGCAGCCGGAAGAGACTCCGCTGTACAAGGTCGGGAGAGACCTCGCCACACGGCTAGGCATCGATCAAGGCTACCTGGTCCGCGAGGAGATTGTGAAATGCGAGGCCGCTCAACGAACCCCTCATCAAGAGTTTACAACTGTGCAGGTCGCCGAAATGGCCGGCTGTACGCCTCAAGCCGTTCGAAAAGCGATCCTGACTGCACGCCTCAGAGCACGCAAAGTGGGGAGGCTCGCGCTAATATCGGAAATGGATGCGATCGCATTCGCTCAAGCTATACGCCAGTATGGTAACAAGCGCCGACGCCAAAAAACTCATCGCGAACCGGTCCACGCCTGAGAAATCACAGCACTAGACACGCGGCTGATGCGGGAAATCCAGAGCTTGGCGATCATTGGAGTCTGCGTCAGCGGGCGCGTCCGCCCGACAACGCCTGTCGGCAGTCCACCCGCTTCAAGCGGAATTCATCGAGCGTGGGCTGACCATCCCTCGTCTTCTCCAGACGGACGTAGAGCTCGTTCTCGGAAGGCGCCTCATAAGATAGTTTCTCCAGTGGTACGCCAGCTGGCGTTTGGAAGACGATCTTACGAGACGCGCTTTCGACAGCCTCGAAAGATACTTGTCGTTTACCGTTGATCGTCACTAGAAGCCCGAAGCGGCCGTCGCGCTCGCTGATTTGCAGCGTTTCGTAAAATACCGTCTTTCCATTTACGACCATGCGGCCCATATGGAGCAGGGTCGCCCCGGCCGGCGGCGTCCAATATTCCTCGAAGTAGCCGTTCTCGGTATCCTCCCTCCAGCAGCCGGAAAGCCAGCCGAGGCTATCGATGAACCCGCCGGCCCAAACCGAGCAAACCGGAGCGAGGAGAAAGGCACCCACCAATGTCCAAGAAACGTTCCGTGGCTGTCTAAACATGTGCCTCCGCACGATAGGGGCGACCAGCGCCAAGCTCGAGATAGTTTTTTAGGCTCGTGCCGAGCACAAAAGCCCATCCCTCATGACAAACCTCGTAGCAGACGGATTGTCCGTACCCATTCTGTCTAAAGACCAGTACAGATTGATCTTCCCCGGCTGGCGCGATGTCAAAGTGCACGGCCGTCTTGATCCATGCAGCGGTGTCCTGCATGTTGGATTCGACGCATTCCCACTCGATGGTCTTGCCGGGCACGAGCTTTACTATCCTCATCACGATGACCCAGCCGTGCGTTTTCCACGCGAACCTCGCCAATGAACCGACGACGGGCTGGATGTCACATTCGCTCGTCCACCATCCAGAGACATGATCTTTTTTCGTAAGCGCCTCGTACAGACGCTCGGGCGAGACACGGAATGCGAATTCATGCCTAATTTCTGCCATCAGACCTTCGCGGCGAACTCGTAGGTCAATTGGACCAACTCGATCAAGTTGCCGTCGGGGTCCCGGAACCTAGCCACCGGGCCGAAGCCCTCATCGTGCGGCTCCTCCACCGGTGGATATCCGGCTCCCTTGAGTTTACTGACGCAGCTTGCCAGGGAATCGACCTTGAACGCGACCTTCGCGGTAGCATGACCCTTCCTCGTCTCCCCAAAGTCCGAGAGGGGATGGATGGCAAAGTGGATGTTTCCAAGATCGCATCCGAAATGGACGTCCATGTCGCCGTGCTCCTCGCGTTCCAAGGGCAAGCCCAGGACATCGCGGTAGAACTTCGCCATCTTCTCCAAGTTATCAGTCGTGAGTATGATCCCGCAGATAGATTCAATCTTCATAACACGTTTTACGCCTCCTCAATGCGCCGCGGCACCGTTTTACCGGCAGAATGGGCTGTGTGGAGCAATCCAATGTTGAGCAAAAGGGCCGCAAGTATTTTTATCGTTATTCTCCTTTCAAAGTGGGGTGACCGAGGGGACTTGAACCCCCGACCTCCTGGTTCACAGCCAGGCGCTCTAACCAGCTGAGCTACGGCCACCGTGGGCGAGAGTATATCAAATGTTCCGGGCCGCGCCCCGAAACGGAATAGGCCCTT
>CAZGVK010000217.1:0-2665 GCA_964529095.1 uncultured Elusimicrobia bacterium | reverse complement strand
ATCGCCGATTTTTTTGAGGAGCTCGAGTCCTGCGCCGTAATCAAGCGCTTGTTCCTTGAACGCCCTTCCCGCTCCCAGCAGGACGGCGGCGCAGCCGATTGCGCGCGCGTCAAGAGCTGAAACGAAGCCGGACTTGGAGGCGCGCACAACACGAGAGAGTTTTGCTTGAGGAAGCAGGCAGAGGTCATCGATCATGGCGACGTTTCCGCCCTGGGCCTGCACGCAGGCGCGGAACAAACGAAAACCTGAGCCGTCCTTGATCTTTGAGCGCATGCGTGCAGCGCCGGCCGCCGGCGTCTTGACAAGGCCTGCGAGTGTCAGCATCCAGCCGCCGAGCACCAGAAGGCATTCCAGATAATCTGGAGAGGTCTCCATGCCCTGAAGAATTTCCACCGCTTGTCTGACCTCGAGCGCGTTGCCGACAAAGCGTCCCAGAGGCTGCTCCATCGCGGTGAGCACGGCGACAGTCGGCATGCCGAGGCCTTTCGCGGTCTTAACCAAGTCCCGGGCGAGTTCGCGCGCGCTCTTTTCGTCTTTAAAAATAGCGCCCGAACCCACTTTCACGTCAAGAACAAGCGCATCGAGTCCTGCGGCCGCTTTTTTGGATAAAATAGATCCCACGATCAGGGGTCGCGCCGGGACGGTCGCAGTCGCGTCGCGCAGAGCGTATAAGGTGCGATCGGCCGGAGCTAAAGAGCTGGTCTGGCCAAAAAGGCAGAAGCCGAGGTCGCGGACCTGTGCGCGTATCGCGGGAAGCTCCAGGTAGACTTGAAAGCCTGCGATGGATTCAAGCTTATCAAGCGTGCCGCCGGTGTGCCCGAGACCGCGCCCCGACAGCATGGGGACGGCGAGACCGCAGGCCGAGGCGAGTGGGGCAAGCGCCAGCGACACGCCGTCGCCGACGCCGCCGGTGGAGTGCTTGTCGGCCTTTGGGCGCGTGAGCGCGCCCAAGCCGAGCTTCTCTCCCGAGTTCGCCATCGCGCGGGTCAGGCTGACAGTCTCACCCGCGCTCATTCCACGGCACAGCACGGCCATTAGCCAGGCGGACAGCTGATAGTCGGGGACTAGGCCTTTTGCCGCGGCCTGAGCGATGAACACGAGCTCCTCAGGCGTGTGCCGTCCGCCGTCACGCTTCTTTGCGATGAGGTCTAGAAATAGCATCGGGGAGGGTTGACGCAAGAGCTGGAAGGAGGAATTCTTGTGCATAGTCGCTTGAGGAAAACAGCATCACCACCAAAGCAATGACCATTTTCATTTGAAGGCTAGATCGCCTTGATCAGGTCGGAAAGCACACCGCGCAGATCCTCGGATACGCGCGCGCCGAGCGCCAGGACGTCGCCGTGATTTTGAACGCCGTCGGGCAGGCCTGCGGCCATGTTGGAGGTCCAGGTGAGCCCTGCGGTCTTTAATCCCATTTGGCGCGCGGGCACAACCTCGGGCACGACCGACATGCCGACGACGTCGCCGCCGAGAGCGCGGTAGGCGCGGATCTCCGCCGGGGTCTCGTATGAGGGGCCGCCGACGGCCACATAGACGCCCACATGCGTCGGTACCCGGCGTTTCCGGCATGCGGCGAGAAGCGCCTTGCTCAGATGAGGGTCGTAGGCCGCGATCATGTCGGGAAACATCGTCCCGAACTCCTCTTCATGAAATCCGCGAAGCGGATTTCGGCCCATCAAGTTGATGTGGTCGTTCAAGACGGTGAAATGCCCGGGCCTAACCTTTTCGCGCATCGAACCGACGGCCGCGGTTACGATCAAAGTTTTGAGGCCCAGGTACTCGAGCGCGCGGATGGGAAGCGCAATGGACTCCATCGAGTGGCCTTCGTAATAGTGGAACCTGCCCTGCATAACGGCGACCGAGCGCCCGGCGGAGCGTCCCAAGATGAGCTTGCCCTCGTGGCCGGGGACCGTGGTGCGAGGAAAACCAGGGATGTCGCGGTAAGCGATCGTCAGCGGCTCTTCCAAAAGGGGAACCGCCAGGGCGAGGCCTGATCCGAGCACGAAGCCGATCTCCGGCGCAAATCCGGGGGCCCTTTTTTTAATGAATGCCGCCGCTTTCCGGATGGCGCCGATGTAAAGATTTATTTTCATAGCGCGTGATTCTATCACATCGGAACTTGAGAGAGGAAAATCGTCGCAACAGGACATTCCCGCTGTGCGCAAACAGCGCCGCGACGATTTTTCGGGCCCGCATCACAATGCCTGCGGTCTTGGAAAATATCGTCTGGGTCTTAAGGCCGGTCTTGGCATGGGCCATAAAACGCCGCAGGTATGGGTCTTAAGAACCTTATGATTTTTATTCCCATCATGTATTCTTGACCTCAGTGGACGCCCCCGGCGCGCACTGAGATGTGTTTGGGAGATTGAGGTAATATTATGAGACACCGAAGCAAGTTTCTGTTCGTGGCTGTGGCCGTTGTCTTGGGAACGCAAGGGGTTCACGCGCAACGTGCTGTTGACGGCATGGGGGGTGCGCTTAAGCCGATCGGTGAGATGCCGACGTTGACGGTTCTTGATGACTTGGCTGAAGGAAAGATAAGCGCCGGCGATACCTATGACGGCCCCATGTTGAGGAGAGAGGGGCCGCTCGCTATCATTACGGAAAAAAAACACGTCTTTCTTGGATCTGGCCGGGATCCTGATAGATATACAGGCGGATACTA
>CAZGVK010000216.1:0-8298 GCA_964529095.1 uncultured Elusimicrobia bacterium | reverse complement strand
TCGGCGAATCGCCCAATTTGCTTCGGCGCCGTTTTCAGCTCCTCAACCTTAAGGTCCTCGGCGGCACCGCCGAACAGCATGGCGAGCTGGACGCCGAGCGCGGCCTCGTCAGCCGAAGTATGGTTCGGACCGTCTTGGGCAGGGTCACCTGGCCCTTCTTTGTGACCGGCGCTACCATTAACGCGGGACTTGCCTGCCAGTTGCCCTACTTCACGCCCCCTGCCAGGGCTTGATCGCCTTGGTCCGAAAAACGCACCCGCAAGCCGGGGCACCAAGGAATTGCCAATTGGGGGCAAATGCCATTGTCGCCCGGGACGAGAATACCGCGCATGTTGCCGGGCGCTCGGCGCGAGCCGTCGCTGACAGCCTGCGCGGCGCCGGTGCCCGCACGCTTGCCGTGCTCGGCATGGGAAACTCCTGAAGCAGCGCCCCGTCTAGCGGGTGCTTGGCGGTGGTTGCCCCGTAGATGCTCCGTTTTGGGTCATTGTCCCCGGCGCGTGTTCTCAGGGGCTCTGCTTTTCTTTCAGCAGGATGATCTCCACGCGACGATTCTGGCGCCGTCCCTCAATGCCGGCATTGCTTGAGTGCGGACGCGTGTCGCCATAACCCTCGGTTGCGATTCGGGCAATGTCGATCTTGCCGATTTCGATGAAGTGCTGCATCACCGCCTTGGCCCGCGCTTTGGTGAGATCGAGATTGTTTTTGAATTTCTCATTGTGAATGGGCACGTTGTCCGCGTGGCCCTCAATGCGGATTTGACGTTTTGGATAGCGCCGCAGCATCTGGTCGACTTTTCTCAGCGCCGGTAGAGCGGGGTCCTTCAGGGAGTCTTGTCCCGTGTCGAAGAGGACCTCATTGGGCAATAAGATGACGATATCTTTCTCCTTGTTCTCGGCGACGGCCATGTCCGGAGCTATCTCCGCAAGCTCGCCGGAGTCAGCGGTTACGCTGATCAAGGGCTTGGAGGTGTCAAGGGTCAGGGAGACGGGGACACTCTTGCCCGTATTTCCCACCTCGTCGGTGACCCAGAGCGCGGCCTCATACCTTCCGTCAGGAGTGCTTTGACCGCGCTCATTTTTTCCGTCCCAGCTCAAGCTGCGGGGTGGCTGGCCGATCCCTGAAAAATTTCGAGAAACGCTGTCTGTGGAAAGTCCAACGACCAACTTCCAATGGGCGATGTCCGAGGCATCTTTGTAGTCGATCTGGAAAGTCGTCTCATCTTTGACACCATCGCCGTTGGGCGAGAAGAGGACCGGATCGGCCGTGATGGACACCTGAGGCGGGGAGACGTCAATGTGCAGAAGTTGTTCCGCGGTCGTCGTCTTATTGCCGACTTCATCCTCGGCGAAGAAGACATAGGTATAGGGGCCGTCGGGCAAAGCCGCCGAATCCGAGGAAATTCCCTTCCACGGGATTGAGGCCGGAAGGGCCCCGGAGGGTGGATCGTTCAAGCCGGGCGCGGACATGGTTGAGGAAAGCGCTGAAATGGCGCTGATCTCATTTGAAAATACAGAGACGGTTATTTTTCGCGGGTCTTGAATGAGCAGTTTCCACTTGGCAAGCGGGCTTGCGTCTTTGTAATTGGCAACAAAAAGCGTCTCGTCTTTTATCCCATCGGCATTGGGGGAGAAGAGGCTGGGCACGGCGCTAATGCTGAGCTGCGGCTTGCTTGTGTCTATGCGGATAGACTGGGGCAAGGTCGTCGCCTTATTGCCGGCGACGTCCACAACCTCGAGTTCATAGATGTAATCATCATCAGGGAGCGGCCTGCGGTCGTCACGGTCTCCCTGCCATTGGAGGCTTCCCGGCGGGTCGCCTCGGCCTTGCATCGTCCTCTGGGGAATTTTTTGCGCGTCGAGGACGCGAAAGGTCCAATCCCTGATGGCATTGAAGGCGGGGGCCTTCAGCGTAAAGGTGGCCATGTCTTTATAGTTATCTGCGTTGGGCGAGATGGTGCGCAGATCGGCCTTGATTTCCGGTATTGGCTTCATCGCTCCAAGAATAACTTTCTGTTCGGCCGTGACCGCGGTGTTGCCCGCGATGTCCCGAGCCTTCAGAATATATGAGTAGGGGCCATCCGGCAAGGAAAGAGATTCCGTGCTCTTGCCGTCCCAGACGATGCGCGCAGGCGCGGCATTGGCAGGGCCGGTGAAGGCGCGCACGATCTTATTTTTGGCGTCTATAATCTCCAAGCTCCAGCTTTCGAGGGGCCCGGCATCAAGGACGCTCATGGTGAACGTCGTGAAATCGAGGATTCCGTCGCCGTTGGGCGAAAAAAGCGCCGGGTCCGCCGCCACCGACAGGCTGGGAGGAACGCGGTCTATGCGTACAGATCGTTTGGCGGTCGTCGAGCGATTGCCCGCGAGATCAAGAGCCTCGAGCATATAGCTGTAGACGCCGTCAATGAGCGTTTGTCCTGATTCGCTATCCCCGTTCCAGGAGATCGTGGGGAGGGGTTTGGATCCTGTCTGGCCGGAGAGCGTTTTGACGGGCTTGCCCACATCATTGAAGATTTTTATTGCCCAGTGCTCCATCGGATGGACATCCTCGGCCGTGACATAGAAGAGCCCGAGGTCATTTACATTGTCTCCATTGGGAGAGAGCAAGGTCGGCTCCAGGCGGATTTCAACGAGCGGGGGCGTGGTGTCCACTTCCAGGGGATGGGGCGCCGTCACGGAGGTGTTCCCGGCAAGATCGGTCTCGGAAAATATGACTTGGTAGGCGCCGTCCGGGACCGTTTTCTTGTTGTCAGCGAGGCCGTTCCATACGATTCTTTGCGGCGGGTCATTGCTTCCGGAGAACGCGTGCACGATTTTGCCGTTGGCGTTGAGAATCTTGAGAGTCCAGCGCACCACGGATTCAGGAGCGCCGCTGACGATGCGAAAGACAACCTGATCTTTGACCCCGTCACCGTTGGGAGAGAAGATATTAGGGACAGCTTCCAGCGTTGAGATGAGGCCGGCGCGGTTGATGGAGATCTTCTGGGCGGGAGCGCTCGTTCGATTCCCGGCCCGGTCATCAACGATCATTTCGAAGGCGTAGGCCCCGTCGGGGATGGTTTCCTCAAAGTCGCCTCGCCCATCCCAGGAAATGACCGATGGCGGCGTTTCTTTTCCGCGGAAAGTCCGCAGCGAAGCTCCCTCGGCGTCCTTAATGACTAAGAGCCAACTGTAGATGCCGTTGGCATCGGAGGCGTTGAGCCGGAAGGAGGCCTCATCCTTGACTCCGTCGCCGTTGGGAGAAAATAAAGAGGGCTCAACTGCTATCTGGGTCGCGGGCGCCACTCGGTCAACGATGAGCGGCGAGGGCGTGATGGCCTGTTGATTTCCAGCCGGAGTGACCACGTTAAGAGTGAATAGGTAGGTTCCGTCCTTAACAAGGCGATTAGAGAGGTCCTTGCCGTCCCATTTGAGTTCAAGAGGAGGCTGGCCCTTGTCGGCAAAAGTCTTGACGCGCGCGCCTAGCTGATCCTTGCCGCTCAATTCATGAATGTCAAAGCGCCAACTTGAAATGCTGGCATTGGCCGGCAGACTGAATTTAAAGGTGACCTGGTCCTTGACGCCGTCGCCGTTGGGAGAAAACATCAGGGCCGATTGCGCGCGCGCAACAGAAGCCGCCAAGCCGATCAAAACGCAGAGGGCGTAAGTTCGAAGCGATATCATTTTTATCTTCCTTTTTAGACTCAATTGGAGCATAGCTTTTTTTTCTACCGCC
The DNA here is from genome assembly GCA_964529095.1 of uncultured Elusimicrobia bacterium. Taxonomy (GTDB): domain Bacteria; phylum Elusimicrobiota; class Elusimicrobia; order UBA1565; family UBA9628; genus GWA2-66-18. The sequence continues at coordinate 4,584 of CAZGVK010000216.1, read as the reverse complement.
TAGCAGGGCAGCAAACCTGCTGGGCGGGTGAAATGATATCATTACGGTTGTCGCCAAAAATACTCGTTATTCGACTTTCCAGCCTCGGTGATGTCGTCTTGACCGGGCCGGTTTATAAGAGCCTGAAATCCCATTGGCCCGACTGCCGGATAGCGGTCCTCGTGAAACCCCAGTTCGCGGCCGCCCTCAAGGGCCATCCGAGCGTCGACGAGGTCGTGCCCTTCATCGGCACGAGGGAAGCGGTGCAACGGATCAAGGCGCAAGGCTACACTCATTTGCTCGACTTGCACGGAAACTTGCGGTCATTTCTCATCCGGATTTTGTCTCGGGTGCCGAACACCGCGACCTATTGCAAGAATGCTTTGGCTCGGCGTCTGTTCGTGGCTTTACGCGTCGCCACGCCCGAGCTTCAGCGCCATACAGTGGATCGTTACCACGACGCGCTCGCCGCTTGGGGCGTGCCGCGCGCGCCCGGCGCTCTCTGTCCTCTCGATGAGGGGGCCAAAAAGGTCCTCGTCATGCAGTCGGCCTTCCTTGGAGACTGTCTGCTCCCCGTTCCTCTCCTGCGGCGTCTTAAAGAAATTCGGCCCGGCGCCTCGGTGACCGTCCTGCCCCTTCCCCCGACCGCAGACGTCTTCCGCGGAACGCCCTGGTCTGACGCGGTTCTTGTTGACGATAAACACGGTATTCATGGCGGCCTGAGGGGTCCGTGGAGAATAGCCGCCGAGCTCAAGACACACAATTTCGATCTTGCCGTGATCCCGCATCGCTCCTTTCGCTCGGCACTGGTCGCGAAGCTCGCTCATATTCCGCGCCGCATCGGCTTTGACTCAAGCGCGGGGAGTTGCTTTCTCACTGATTCCGTTTCCTTCTCCTGGCGCATGCATGACCTTGAGCGCAACCTTTCCTTGACGTTGCCGCTTGGCGCGGGCGCGCCGCCTTCCGCTGGAGAATCCCGCTACTTGACTGCGCCGAAGATGAGCCCCAAATTCGTCCAAATTCTCAATGCTGAGGGCGTCAGTTCAACCGCCATGTTGATCGGCGTGCATCCGGGCTCGGCATGGGCGACGAAGCGCTGGTTGCCCGCGCGCTTTGCCGAACTTTGTTTGCGGCTTAAGGCCGACGGCCTGACGCCTGTCATCATCGGCGGGCCTGAGGATCGGGCTCTTGGCGTTCGTATAGCCCAAGAAAGCGGCGCTCTTGATCTCGTGGGTCGGACCGACCTTGAGGACCTTAAGGCGCTGATGGGGCGCCTGGCGCTGTTTGTGACCAACGACTCAGGCCCGATGCACCTGGCCGCGGCAACGGGCGTGCCGGTCGTGGCTATTTTCGGTGCCACCACGCGCGAGCTTGGCTTCTTTCCCTATGGCCCCGGTCATCGGGTCATCGAAGCGGACCTTGCTTGCCGTCCCTGCGGCCTGCACGGGGCTCGGGCGTGTCCTGAAGAGCACTTCCTCTGCATGCGCCTACTGAGCGTGGAGCAGGTTCATTCAGCCTGCCGAGACATCATAAAAGCCGGACGGAAAAACTCTTGAACATACTCCATATGGAGGATGAACCTTGGGAATCGGGCATGGCGCATTACGCGACGACGCTCGCCGTCGAACAGGCGCGCCGCGGTCATCGTGTCGAGTTCTGGGGCCGCGCCGACTCTCCGGTTCTACTCGAGGCCCGGAACCTTGGTCTCACCGTGCGCGGCTGGCCCGGCGGCAGCGCGGGCCCCTTTTCCTGGAGCGCGCAACGCCGTCGTGCGGGCGAGTTTTCTCCCCGCATCATCAACGCCCATACCGGCACCACGCACACGACAGCGTTGGTCCTGGCGGCCAAGCGCGCGTACGCCGTCGTGCGCACGCGCGGCGATGCGCGCCTGCCTCAGGCAGGCGCGCTCACGCGTTTTGTCTCCTCGCGCACGAATGCCTTCATCGCCGTCAACGGCGCGCTTGAGACAGCGCTCAAGACGTCTTTTCCCAACGCCATAGTCAGACGCGTAGCGCCGGGCATTGACGCTCCGGCGCAGACGCCCTTGTTGCCCATAGCCCCCGTCGTGGGCATGATTGCGCGTTTTGACAAGGTCAAAGGTCATGAAATTCTCATCAATGCGATCGCACGCCTGAAATCAAAGATACCTGACCTTCGCGTCCGCTGCGCCGGCAAGGGTTCTCTGATCGAGATCATGCGCGGGCGGCTCAAGCGGGCCGGACTTGAGAGCGCCATCGAATTTCCCGGCTATGTCGCTGATAAATGGAGGTTCATGGCGGAGGCGCGCGTGGGTGTCGTGCCTTCTTTAGGCTCGGAAGCGGTTTCGAGAGCGGCGCTTGAATGGATGACTTTGGGCCGTCCGGTGATCGCTTCTCGGGTCGGCGGCCTGCCGGACCTCATTGCAGACGGAGTGACCGGTTTGCTCGTGCCCCCCGGCGATTCGCAAGCGCTCGCTGATGCTCTCTCCACACTCCTTCTCGACCCCGCATTGGCCGCAGCTCTCGGCCGCGCCGGACGAGCGCGTTGGCGGGAGAAGTTCGGCTTGAACACATTTTACGAAGCGACCCAACGCGTGTATGATGAAGCCACGACCCATCTACCATCTTAACGGCGAATCGGGTTTCCGCGGCGGAGAGCGCCAGCTCCTCTACCTCGCCTCAGCCCTGCGCGCTGGGGGCCGCCGCAACGTCATCTACGCGCGCTCAGGCGGCGAACTGGAGGCGGCGGCCCGCCTCCAGGATTTCGAAACGGATTCACTTCCTTTTTTGTGCGAGTGGGACCCGATCTCAGCGGCCCAAATTATTTGGCGCGCGCGCCAAACGGAGGCGATCCTTCATGCCCACACCGGCCACGCGGCCGGGATTGCCGCCTTGGCCGCGTGGGCCGGAATTCCGGCGCTCGCGCATCGCCGGGTGGATTTTCCCATGAGCCGCTTCAGCGCGTCCATGAAGTATGGCGCCGCTGAAAAAGTCGTGTGCGTATCGCGCGCCATCGCGGAGATCATGCGGGCCGCTGGAACGCACGGAGACAAACTCGCCGTGGTCTGCGACGGACTTCCCGTGACGGCCGAGGAAAGCCGCTGGGTCGCAGTCGAGCCGGGGCGTTTTTCACCCCCGACTCATGAGGATCGACAAATCCTGCGCAACGCGCTCGCCGCAGAGTTTGGCTTCCCTCGGGATTTCATTTTGATCGGCAATCTCGCCGCCCTTGTGCCCCACAAGGATCACGACACCTTGATCGCGGCCGCCGTCATCGTTCTCCTGCAACGGCCTCAGGTTAAATTCCTCATCGCCGGCCGCGGACCTCAAGAGGCAAGCCTTTTGACGAGCATTCGCCGCATGGGACTATTAGGGAAGGTGATTCTTCTTGGACATCGCGCCGATCCGGTCCCGCTGCTCAAGTCTCTTGACATCTATGTCCAGTCCTCATGGGGCGAGGGGATGGGTTCGGTCTTGATCGAAGCCGCCGCTTGCGGCGTGCCGATTGCGGCGACAACAGCGGGCGGTATTGCCGAGGTGGTTGACGACGCGGAGACGGGCTTGCTTGTCGCGCCCCGCCATCCCGAAGGGATGGCGGCCATTCTACTGCGTTTGATCGATGACCAGCCTCTGCGCGCGCGTTTCGCGGCTGCAGGCCTTAAGCGCGTCGGCCGTTTCGGCCTGACCCGCATGGCCGCCGACATGGAGGAAATCTATGGCCAAATCCCTTAGCGCCATTTTGATCGCGAAAAATGAGGAGCGCGACCTCCCCGGATGTTTGGAATCATTGAGAGGTTTGGCGTCTCAAATCGTGGTCGTCGTGTCCGACGACACGACGGATAAAACAGAAGAGATCGCGGAATCATTCGGCGCAAAAATAGTCCGCAGAAAGTTTGATGATTATGCGCGCATGCGCCAAGCTTCTTTAGATGCCGCCGAAAGCGACTGGTGTTTGTGGATTGATCCCGATGAGAGGGTGACCGGCGCCCTCGCCGAGGAGATTCGCGGAGCGCTATCAGGGAGGCCTCAATTTATTGCCGTTGATATCTCTTTTTCCGTCGTCTTCCTGGGGCGAACCCTGCGCTGGGGCGGTCTCGGACGCGAGTCTCATGTCCGTTTATTCCGCCGCGACAAGGCGCGCTTCACCGGAGGCGCTTTGCATGAAAGCCTCGTCCTTGACGGTTCAATAACGGCGTTCAAGAATCGGATCATCCATGAACCCTACCGCGACATTGCCGAGTATCTTTCCAAGCTCGACCGCTACACGACCTTGGCGGCCCAAAAAAAATTCGCGGCCGGCGAACGTTGCGGCATTTTCCGCCATTTCATCCTGCCCTGGGAATTCTTTACGCGCGCCGTTTTGAAGTTGGGCTTTCTCGACGGGCAGCAGGGGCTTATTTGGGCCGGCCTGTCTTCCTTCCACAGTTGGCTCAAATATGTGAAACTGAGCCGAATGCATAAGGAGTCGCAATGATTGGGGAACTTCTTGCTCTTGGCGCCGTCGTCTCCGGTCTCAGCGCCCGTTGGAACTGGTGGCGCCCCGCCGTCTCAGGCGGCATGCCCGTGTTGATGTACCATAAGATCGGAGACTATCCCCCCGGCTCGAAACTGGCAAAACTCTGGGTCA
>CAZGVK010000215.1:0-2672 GCA_964529095.1 uncultured Elusimicrobia bacterium | reverse complement strand
CCGAATACGCGTTATCATGGGAGCTCTCCGTTGCAGTCAATGCAAAGCGTTGCTTGATCTTGTATCACACTCTCGTCTGGCCCGTCATAAGTTTGTGCAACACCGATGAGAATAGGGTTCTTAGGCCGTTCCTCTTTTTAGATGCGGTTTCATGCGCATCTTCTATCTTCCGAAGAGACGCCGCGATTGTTCTTTGTTCTGCCAGTTTTGTCGGCACAGGCAATAGGAGCCTTTCCAAAGACGCGCTTCCGATGCAACGAGTTCCATGGGCTGACGTGCCTATTGCCTTTGAAAGTGCTCCTTTATGCGCGTCGATCGCGTAGAAGAGGAAGTCGGCATCAACACTAGATTTACTGATGATAGCTTTCATATCTTGATTAAAAGCCATAGGTGTCTCTGTTATTGCAATCGGCACATCTTTAGCGAGAATCATCCCACGGATAACGATAAAAATAGTTTTTGCAGGCACTGCACGCGAACCGTTTTCCACGGCCTCTTCAGTTATATGATCCTGAGTGTCCCACAGGCGGGGGCGCTTCATATCTTTGGGGCTGGCCCACGGCATTGTTCCGAGCCACCATTCCGGGCGCGCTTTTGAGGGGGTTCCGCCACTTAAAAGATCAGCGAGCGTGTCGAGTCGAGCCACCGTCCAGTTTTCCGGAATTGTAGCGATCTCTGTTTTCTTCTGCTTTCTGCTCCTGCCGTTTAAGCCTCGGCGGAATATCTCAATCAACGTTGTCGTTTTTAATTCCTTGAGCTTGGTGATGGTCTCGTCCTGCGTCTTGACAGCCGCCTGGATTTTCGAAAGGACCGACGCAATGGCGTTTTGTTCTGAAATTGCTTCAGGCGCAAGGATAGTATGTTCGCGCAGAAACGAATAGTGTCGATTGTACCCACGGCCTTCAATGTTGAGCGCCCGAAGTGCATAAAAGAAATATCCAGGATCAACGGTCTTGCGATTCGGGAAGAGGATTTTTGTCCCGTCCGCGCCCGTTGCAAAGGGAAAATCCAAATACTTAAGGACTCGCGTGTGATCGCCGAACACTATGAGCGGCAGAGGCTCGCGGTAGACGGAATTCGCATCGTCCGTATAGCCGGCCACAAATCGAGCGCCCTGATCAACGATAGGGAAACTCCCCACTGACTTGTATGCGTTCTGCGGGATTGATGGCCTCCGTTTTATGGGGGACTCGATGACGCACTCATCGAAGGGAAGCCTACGCCATCCCGTAGGCAGGATATTCATGCGTTGACCAGGCAGCACTTCTTGTACTTCTTGCCGCTGTCGCAAGGGCAGGGGTCGTTGCGGCCGATCTTGCGTTCCTGGCGGGGAAGCGCTTCAAAGTCCGCAAGTTCGTCTTGCAGCGCGTCCTCTGTCGGCCCATCGTACGGCGTGGCGTATGCCTCGGCATGAGCATACGTCCAAGCCTCGTTCATGCTCAGGCGCTCGTCATCCCAGCGTTTGCGGCGCTTGGCGAGCTGTTCGGGAGAGTAGAAGTCCAGCCAGTCGCGTTGGTACCAATAAAGATGCGTTTTCGTCCCGATTGTCTCAACGTGCTTCTCGGTGTAGAGGTGGGAGACGATTCCCGACGCGAGGAGTGCGCGCAGAATCTCCTTATACTCAGCGCGGCCCAAGTCGAGCAGGACGTCGGCCGCCCAGCCGCGCGTCTCGGGGTCCTCGCCGGTGTCGGCGGCGATCGCCGCGATGAAGGGGAAAACCTCCGGCTCAAGCTCGGGATGGCGCAGGGCGACCGCGCCCAGGCCGGCCATGGCGCGCTCGCGCAGGTGCCAGTCCCGCGAGCGGTCCCCGGCAAGGTCCCGAAGCGGGACGATCACGCCGGGGCCGAGGGCGCCGAAGATGGAGGGGAACTCGTCGAAGAGCCAGTCGGCATCATGTTCCTCGGCGAAGATGAAGGCGTCGATGAATGGAGAGATCGCCTCCGTGCCGCCGATGGCGCCCAGAAGATGGCTGGCGTGGATGACGGCCCACCATCCGATGTCCTCGCGCTCCCAGTTGCGCTCGTCGCGCATGACGGCGGCCAACAGCGGGATCAGGCGCGCGCCGCGCGAGATCGCCTCGCGGGCGAAGTTCATAGGGAGCTGATCCCGCTCGGTGAACGTCAGGCGGAGTAATTCTTGGTCTGATAGGGCAGAGTAGGAAATCATGCCTTAGCCTCCTTGACTGCGGCCAGTCCCTTTGCCGTGACCACGTAGCTTTGCTTGGGACTTCGCGGCGAATCGGGGGCGGTCATGGTCAGAAGCCCTGCTTTCAAGAGCGGATATAGATGGTTGCTGAGAAATGTTTCTCGATGCCGCAAGCCCGCATACGCCATGATTTGCCGGATCTTTCGCGGGCTTCGGCAGTAGCGCAGAAGTCGGACATCGTAGACGGCTTGTCCGGTACTTGTTCGGTACTTGTCCGGTGCTTGTCCGGTGCTTGCGGGGCGCCTGTCCGGTTCTCGCGGCAGGGGTTTCTTGAAAGTGACCCGAAAACCCATCTCCTCTTCGAAGACCGGCGCCGGATGACCGGAGTCCGCGCACAGCGTGAGCATCTTCTCGATGCCCCCGCCCCAGCGTTCAATAAGGCCGGCGTAGAAGAACGCGGCGGCGACCAGGCGATTGCGTTGGACGGAGCGGCGGTTTTTCTTGAGCGTTTTTAGGAAGAGCCCCTC
>CAZGVK010000214.1:0-8264 GCA_964529095.1 uncultured Elusimicrobia bacterium | reverse complement strand
AGACGCTCGACCAGGCCTGTTTGTCCTGCCTCGAGTTCTGCGATGCGGCGGCACATGGCTTCGAGCTGGATGGTCAACTCGGATATTTTCTCGCGAGCGTGACGCGCTTCGACGGAGTCTGCTGTCTCCGGCGTGGAGAGTGCGTCGCCGAAGCTCTTCTTTAAAGATGAATCCTGGAAGAACTCTTCGGCGAACGACCCCGGAAACTCGTCATCTCCAATAACGCCGGCGGAATCAATCTGGAGCTGATCTAGAAGCCCTATACTGGAAGGGGGATCGTCAAGCAGGCAGAGGGTGGAGCGGGCGGGAGTTGTCGCGATGTCGGCGAGTTCGCCGGCGGCAATCCATGAGTTCCCTGACGGATCACCAGAGCACACAAGAGTTTCAGAGTCGAGCTGGGGAAGGCTCGACAGGGCCTCCTTGTCAAAGGGACCGAGAATGCGCGACTCTTTGTAAACCCAATACTTCACTGCTGCAGGATAGCTTCATGGTGTTACATTTTTAAGGCGGGGCGCTCCGGCAAAGTGTAAAATAAACTGATGATGATTCGACCTTTTTACCTGGCTTGCCTTTCTCACGCATCCTATTTGCTCGGCGATGAGAAAACGGGGGTCGCGATCATCGTGGATCCTCAGCGCGATGTGGACGGGTATGTTGCGGAGGCGACACTCTTGGGTCTGAGCATCAAGCACGTCATGCTCACCCATTTTCACGCTGATTTTGTGGCCGGGCACCTCGAGCTGCGCGACCGCTGCGGCGCGCAGATACACATTGGCGTGCGCGCTCAAGCGGACTATGCCTTCTCTCCCCTGAAAGATGGCGCGCGGCTCGAGTTCGGTTCGCTTGGAGTGGGCGTCCTCGAAACTCCAGGGCACACGCCGGAGGGGATCTGCCTGCTTATCTATAATCTCGATAGCGACGACAACAGGCCTCAGGCCGTCCTGACCGGCGATACTTTATTCATTGGCGACGTCGGTCGCCCCGACTTGATGGCCTCGCCTGATGGTTCGACGGTCGACGATCTTGCCGGCATGCTGTATCACTCGATCCAGACCAAGATATTGACCCTCCCGGACGCTACTCTCGTCTATCCCGCCCACGGGGCCGGATCCGCGTGCGGCAAGAATATGTCCGACGCGCTCGTTTCAACGATCGGCGAGCAGAAGCTCTACAATTATGCTCTCAAGGCGCGTTCACGCGCGGAATTTTTGAAGCTCGTTACCGTCGATCAAGTTCAAGCGCCCGCCTACTTTGCGCATGACGTCGAAATGAACCGGCGCGAGCGCGGCACGCTTGACGCGATGCTTGCCTGCCTGCCCATGTTGTCTCCCGAGGAGGTTGAGCGTCTTGTGCAAGAGGGCGCCCGCATTCTCGACACACGCGAGGCATCCGACTTCGCGGGCGCGCACTGGCGCGGATCAGCCAACATCGGTCTCGACGGCAAGTTCGCAAGCTGGGCGGGCGCGATGGTGGACCGCGGGCATCCCGTCATCGTGATCGCCGCTGTTGGGCGCGAAAGGGAGTCGGTACTGCGTCTGGCCCGTGTGGGCATCGACCGGGTGGCGGGCGTGCTTCGCGGCGGGATGCTTTCTCTCGGGCAGAGAGTCGATCTGATTGCGCGCACGCCGCGGACCACCGCGCGGGCTCTGGCCGAGCGTCTCGCGGGCAAAGATGCGCCTCTTGTCGTGGATGTGCGCACTGACGCCGAGCGCGTGGGCGGCTTCATCGAGGGCAGCATCCACAGAACGCTGGCGCAGTGGCCACAGCGCATGGCGGATATACCCGAGGCAAGATCCGTGGTCGTGTACTGCGCGGGCGGCTACCGATCCTCGATTGCGGCGAGCCTGCTACGAACGGCAGGGCGCACGGATGTAACCGACGTTATCGGCGGCTTCGCCGCCTGGCGTGAAGAGCCGCTGCCGGTCGCCCTCCCTCAAATGACGATCAAATAGGGCTAATTCACGGCTTCAGCGGCAAGCAGAGCTGTTCTAAAGCGCATCTCAACATGGGACTTTAGACCTAGCTCAAATTGGCCCAATGTGCTCAGTGATATTATGATCCGGCAGTGTATACTGACAGTCGCATGAAAGAGTTCCTATCCATATTACTGTCCACAGCCTTGGCGATCGTAGCGTTTAAGGCCCCGGTGGCGGCCGCTGGTCCGAGCGTGCCCGTAAAGCTTTCGTTGCCCAACGTGAACCTAGCGTCGTCATTCCCCAGGTTCTCAGCTTGGGGGAAGGGGCCAGGGCAGAAGCTTCTGATAGGATTTCCCGCCTTGACATCTATGGCGGAGCGAGGCGGGACTACTCGTGGCGCGACTTTGATGAGCTATTACCTTCCTGCGAACTTTCAGGAGCGCCTCGAAACGCTCATGTCTGCTAACGAGGAGAATGTTCAGTCGGCGCTGAAAGCAATGGAGGAAGACGCCGCAGTTGCCGTCAAAGCCACAACGCCCCAAAAGAATGGAGTAATAGTAGAATGGGTTAAGCAAGCCTTGAATCTTTGGGAGCGGCCTCGCTTTCCGGATTCGAGCGGTCCAGTTGGGACAGATGCGGCCCTCCACTTTCCCGAACGAGACTTAAGTCCGGTGGCGAAACTGAAGCTCACAATACGGGGGGAGGCGGCCGGAGCAAACGAAGCGCATAGAATAATCGAAACATTTAAAAAAATTGATCACTTACGGATAGAACGCGGCGCGTCTGAAACAGCTGTTCTGGAAGAAATTAGGGATCAAATAGAGCGCGCAACGCATGAATTGTGGCGTGGAGAGGACGCTCTTGTCGTTACGCGATTTCGCAGCCTTTTCCAGGAAACGGAGCTGGCCTTTATTAGGATTGGCCAGCTGAAGGAAGCAATAGCGGTTTTCCAAAAACTTATTGATCCTGATTTTGCTATTCCAGGGGATGTTCAAGTCCGCAGGGAACTTCAGGATTTAAACAAAAAACTGCTGTTCAACTACCAACTCTTTGGGCAAAGATTCTATAAGTATAAGATCACCAGAAAATTTCTGGAAGATCCTTCGAAATACTTCAATCCGGAAGAGCGATTTCTAGATACCTCCGTGAGCCGCGCTTCTTCCGAGGAACAGGCCCCGGCCGGCAATACCGCAAAAGGGGCAGGTTTATATAGCGAGGCCGCCCAAGCCGCTTACGCGCGTCTTGGAATTGCGAATATGCAGCCGCTTCACTCCGGACTTGAAATTAAGGAGCGTCCCAGACTGGAGGAGATGGCACAACTGGCCGTTATGCAGAGAGAAGTTCTTGAAGCTCAATGGAAGCAGGAAAATCAAATGGAGCGGCGCAAGCTTTTTTGGGCCGTGGTGCACTATCCCGGCAATGAAATTATCAGGCCCCTGCTTTATGGAATTCCTCAATGGTTCTCGGGGAATTTAAGCGTCGGGCCGCTCACGTTCGTGCGCGACGCGTTGTCGTTTCTCCTTAATGTTGATTACGGCACATGGTTGGAAATGGCGCCTCGCGGAGCGGTGGATGAGATTCGGCGCGCCGGGTATTTGGAATGGAATGCCGGCAGGACGCTGCAGCGCACCTTGGCATTTTTACAGGATAAAACTTCAGAGCTTGGCGGCGAACATCTCCTCGTCGCCATGGCGGGCAAGCCATACTTAAGACCTTTATGGGACCGCCTGAAAGAAGAAGCAAGACAACGCACAAGCGGGGTAAACCCCAATCAGGTCCTCAAAGGTTTCCTTGCTAGGATGGAGAGCGCGGAAATTAAAGTGAATGCGATGGGCGGGATATCGGAACAGGGGCTGGTCCCGGTTTACAAGAAAGCCAAGATGCTATGGGGAACCCTTGCGCTTTTATGCGGTATCGCGTGGTTGCTTTTTACTCACTTGGCCGAGGTCCGAGAGGCCGTTCAGTTGTTCAATGCTTGGTCGTTGTATTTATCCCGATTTTTCCACTGAACTCTCCATCATCAGGAGAGCTCAGCGCGGCCAGGTTGCTTTGTGCAGCCAACGAGCGAATACTATCGCCACCGCAAGCCTGACCGATCAATTCGTCAGCGGGCTATGCCGCGCATGAGCAGCATAGCGGCCAGTCCCGCGCCGAACGAAGCGAAAGCGGCACCGTCGCGCGAGCGGTGCAGGCGTGGGATGATGTCGGAGGCGCCGACATAAAGGAAGGAGCCGCCCGCGAAGCCAAGCAGCACCGAAGTCGCGGCCGGAGCGAGGATGGTCACGCCCACGCGGCTCATGATCGCGCCTAAAGGTGTGGCGAAGGCGACTGCGACGAGGCTCGCGAGCGCAATGCGCGAGGAATAGCCGGCCTGCCGGAACAGGCTCGTCAAGGTGAAGCCATCGGCGAGCTTATGCAGGATGGCGGCAGCGCCGACCGCGATTAAGGCCGAAGAGGTGCTGAGCGAGGTCGCGCCGAGGTTTACGCCGTCGAGCAGGGAATGGACGAACAAGCCCGCCATCGCGGGCCAGCCCAACTTGTGCGAGCCGTAGCCCTCAAGTTCCTCATGGCAGGAATCAGCGACCGTGAAGCGCTCGGCCGAGCAGCAAAATGCGAACGCGACGAGCGCGCCCCAGCCCGCCGAGCGCGGGCCTAAAGCCCACGCGTCGGGAAGAATATCGGTGAAGGCAACGGCGATGAGGATGCCGGAGCGGAAGGCGAGTAGGCGCGCGAGGCCGGCGCGGTCGGAGAAGATCGTGGCCCGGGGCGCGAAGCCTCCCAGCAGGGTGGCGGCGAAGCCGGCGAGGAGGATCAGGAGAAGCACTTTCTAGATGATAACATATTATCATTACATCCTGAGCGGGCTTCCTGTTCTGCGGCAAATACGCGGCGCAGAGACTCTGAGCTCGACTTTCTCCGCCTCTCCGGTCGCCCGGCCGATCCGGAGGTTGTTTCTTCCATAGTGAGGCTGGCCAAGAAGCGCGGGATCATAACGCCCTGCACCTCGCGCTATTCCTCGAAGAGCAATTTGAAGATCAGGACGGCGTGGCGCTTGAGTTCTCGTCCACGCCGAAGTTTTGAGACTCCGGCGGTGCGCGCGCGCAGAGGGGCAGGGACCTCGACAACGGGGCGCTTGGCCAGAAGCGCGCGCACCGCGATCTCGGCGTTGATCTCGAAGCCGTTTGAGGCGAGGGGAATATTTTTAATAAAGGACGCCCGGTACAGCCGGAACACCGAGGTGTACGCTGTCAGCGCACGACTGAACAGACCGCGATACAAAGCGTTGAGCATGAGGCTGGGCAGATAACGAAGCCACGACACCTCTTGCAAGTCGTCGGATCGCAGGTGCGGGGATCCTGACACGAGGTCCGCGTTCTTCTCAATGGCGGCCATGTAGAGATCCTTAAGGAACAGGGGCGGGAAAGTGAGGTCGGCGTCGAGTGTCGCGATAAACGAACCTTGCGCTATGTCAAAACCCGCGCGCAGAGCGCCGCCCATCCCGTAGTTTTTCGAGAGCGTTATAACCTTGATATCCCGACGCGTCAGCAGTTGTCGAGCCGTCGAGGTGGTTTCATCTGAAGATCCGTCATCGATGATGAGCACCTCGTAAGCGATGCCGAGCGCGTCGAGTGCGGGGAAAAGCTCGGCCTCATAGCGGGCTATATTTTCAGCTTCGTTATGGCAGGCAAGAAGAACGCTCAGGAGGGGGTTCAGAGGACTTGGCGAAAGTGGGAAATTGTTTTTTCAAGACCTTCTTCGAGAGAAACTTTCGGCGCCCATTTGAGCTTCGAGCGCGCGAGTGTAATATCGGGACAGCGCACTTTGGGATCGTCGACTGGAAGTTTTTTAAAAATGATTGGCGAGCGGGAATTTGTCAGGCGTTTAATCCTTTCGGCGATTTCAAGCAAGGTCATCTCGATCGGATTGCCGATATTGATCGGACCCGTCGCATTTGAGCGGATGAGAAGGTCTATGCCGAGAACGAGGTCGGAGACATAGGTCAGGCTGCGGGTTTGCGAACCGTTGCCGTACACCGTGATCGGCTTTCCCCGCAACGCCTGCGTGATGAAGTTCGGCACGGCGCGGCCATCGTTGGTGCGCATGCGGGGGCCGTAAGTGTTGAAAATACGCGCGATGCGCACGGGCACGCCGTGGGAGCGATGGTAGGCCATCGTCAGCGCTTCCGCGAAGCGCTTGGCTTCATCGTATACCCCGCGCGGTCCAATCGGGTTGACATTTCCCCAGTAGGTCTCTGGTTGGGGATTGACCTCCGGATCGCCGTACACTTCGGAGGTGGAGGCGAGCGCAAAAATGGCCTTCTTATCTTTGGCCAGGCCCAATGCCTTATGCGTGCCGAGCGCCCCGACCTTTAAAGTCGGTATCGGCCAGCGCGCGTAATCTATCGGAGAGGCGGGGCTGGCGAAGTGCATGACGAGATCCAGCGGCCCCGGCACATGCAGGTAGTTCGTGACGTCCAGCTTGATAAAGTCAAAGCGCGGATTCTTGAGCAGATGTTCGATGTTATCCATGCTGCCGGTGATGAGGTTGTCGACGGCGATGACCTTGGCGCCCTTATCAAGGAAATTCTCGCAGAGATAGCTGCCGAGAAATCCGGCACCGCCGGTGATCAGAACGCGCTTGATCACGCTCGACCCACGCCGGCGTAGTCGAAGCCCAGCGTGCGGGCCCTCTCCGGGTCGAACATGTTGCGCCCATCAAGAAGAACGGCCGTGCGCATGATCTTTTTGGCGCGGCGAAGATCGAGATCCTTGAAGCGAGGCCAATCGGTCACGAGCGCCAGCGCGTCAGCGCCCTTGAGCGCCTCATACTCGTCTTTGGCGAAATACACGCCCGAAAACTCCGCCAGGGCGCGGGCTCGCTTCATCGCAACGGGGTCGAATGCGCGCACCTTGACGCCGCGCGCGCGAAGCTCGGCGACAACCCTAATCGAGGGCGCGTAGCGCATGTCGTCGGTATCTGGCTTGAAGGCAAGGCCCAGAACGGCGACGGTTTTGCCCTCCAAGTTCCAGAGCTTCTCCTCGATCTTTCGGGACACCCAGGAGAGCTGACGCTCGTTGATCTGCATCACCGCCTGAAGAAGCTTGAAGTCATAGCCCTTCTGTTTGCTGATCCAGTAGAACGCCTCCAGATCTTTTGGAAAGCAGAAACCGCCGAAACCGATTCCCGCGTTAAGGAACAGCGGGCCGATGCGCCGGTCAAGCCCCATGCCGACGGCGACCATCTTCACGTCCGCGCCCACCTTCTCGCAGAGAGCGGAGACCGCGTTGATATAAGAAATCTTCGTGGCCAAAAAAGAGTTTGAGGCGTGCTTGATCAGTTCCGCGCTCTTGAGGTCCGTGATCAGCATGGTCGCCTTGAGCGGCGCGTAGATCTCACGCATCAGCGCCTCCGCGCGCTGGGATGCAACGCCGAGCACGATGCGGTCGGGCTTCATGAAGTCTTTCACCGCGGAGCCTTCGCTGAGAAACTCGGGATTGGACACGACGTCATACGGTATCCCGGATTTATTAAAGCGCTGGATTGTCTTCGCGACCCAGTCGCCGGTCTCGACCGGCACTGTGGATTTGTCCACGATCACGGTATAGCCTTCCATGTATTTTGCGATCGTCTCCGCCACAGCCTCCACCGCAGAGAGATCGGCGGAACCATCCGGCCTCGGGGGAGTGCCGACGGCGATAAACACAACAACCGCTCTGCGGCCCTTGAAATTGAGGCCCTCCTCGACCGAGGAGGCAAATGATAATCGGCCCGATTGAACGACGCGCTGGAATACCTCCGTGAGCCCGGGCTCGTGGATGGGAACCTTGCCGGCCTTCAGGGCTTTGAGCTTGCGGGGATCGGAATCAACGCACACGACACGGTGGCCGATCTCAGCCAGGCAGGACCCGGTGACTAAGCCGACATAGCCGGCCCCGACAACGCACACATCATGCTTTTTCATCATAAGGGTTGACGCAATAATAACTTTGTAAATTTTGGATGTCGAGGCGCTGCTCTAACAAGGCGCGATAAGGGAGCATACGGAGTAGGGTGAGACCGACCGAGCCATAAGGCGAGGAAGTGTCCCTTCCAAAATCCTGAGGAAAGGGACCGACCGAGCCATAAGGCGAGGAAGTGTCCCTTCCAAAATTCCAAGGAAAGGGACCGAGCAACGCAGTTAGAGTGAAGCATCGGCATCCAAAAACACATAGTTATTTTTGCGCCATCACTAAGAGGGCTCGCGGGCGAAAATATACAATACGGCATGGAAAACAAATAAGCGGTCATTATCATCGGCCATGGAGGCCTTGCCTCCGACACCCCGCGACCGATGGCGGCCGAGCTCAA
>CAZGVK010000213.1:0-4270 GCA_964529095.1 uncultured Elusimicrobia bacterium | reverse complement strand
GTGTCTTGCCGGGAGCACAGGAGTCCGCGAGGCCCTCGTGAGGAAGATTGCGCGGAGGACATCCGGGCATTCTGTCCTGGCGTCGCTCCAGGTGAAGACTGGTATGTTGCCGCGTACGGATGTCTAAAGGAGCATTTTCTTCACCTCCGCCCGCGATGTCGTCGCCACGTATATTAGATATTAAAACTATTTTTATAAGAGGTTGAGTTCGTGCATGACCACCTAACTAGTTGCTTCTGCGGAGGCGCGCTTATGAGAGGAATGCCTATAGCGCGCGCCGCAGAGCAATACGTTAGGGGCAGCCAGGCGAGGCTAGAAACGGGGAGAACAGCGAACTGAACTAGCCTGGATTGCTACCGCAGGGCCCCGCATAACGCCGTAAACGCCCAAATCGTCATTCTTCTCGTCTGAGACCCGCCCCCCATCCAGCTTCATCTGTTATACATGGAATTGATATAAAGGTAGCAGCCACTATCTGATCATTACATCCTGACAGACCCGTACGCAGTCTGCCCCCCATTCTATCGTCGTAAATGGGAATCATGATAAAAATAACTTGCCATACCACCGACTATATGATATAGTGGCTATATGTCTATAGGTAAATCTGCAACACTAACTCAATGGGCCAAGGCTTTTCTCCAGCCCACCAACGCCGCGCACCGTCAGTACGAGGCCCTGCGCGCCTTCTTCGTCGACCGCATCCCCTCCGCCACCGCCGCTGAGCGTTTTGGCTACTCTCCCGGCAGCTTCCGCGTCCTCTGCCACCAATTCCGTCGCGCACCCAATCGCCGCTTCTTCATCGAGCCCCGCCTTCAACCTCGGCCCTAGCCCAAGCGCGACCGCATCCGTGTTCGGATCATCGCCCTGCGCTAACAGAACCTGTCCATCTACGTCTTCAGCCGCACATTGAATGCCGAGGACATCCCCCGCACTCCCGCGGCCATCGCAATCATCCTCGCTCAAGAGGGCTTCGCGCGTCTGCCGCGCCGTCATGACGAGGAAAGGCCGCCTCATACAGGGCCTGTCGCAGCACCGATCGCCGACCAGCGCATGCTCGATATCTCCCAAGAACGCGAGTTCCGCACCCAGTTCGGCGGCTTGTTCTTGTTTCTTCCCTACCTCGCCGCCATTCCTTTCGACGACATCCTCTCGCGAGCCGGGCTCCCGGGCTCGCAGATGATCGGCGCCGGGCACGCCCTCCGTTCCCTGCTTGGGCTCAAGTTGTTCGGCCGCGCACGACACAGCCACGTGATGAGCTCTGTCTTTGACCAAGGCCTCGCTCTTTTCGCCGGTCTCAACGCCATCCCCAAACGCGCCTTCCTGACCCAATACAGTTGCCGCGTCGATGCGCGCTGCTATCCCGGCCTCATGCGCGATTGGTTTGACGCCGTAACCAAGCTCGGCCTCAGGCGCGGCGTCTCCTTCCACCTCGACTTCCATACCATCCCGTTTCACGGCGAAGACGCGCTCGTTGAAAAGCATTACGTCTCCAAGCGCAGCCGACGTCAGAAGGGGCTGCTGGCTTTCCTCGCCCAGGATGCCGACCAGCTGGTCCTTTGCTACGCGAACTCGGATTTACGAAAGCGGGATCAGGCCGACGAAGTCCTGCGCTTCGTCGAGTTCTGGAAGCAGCGCACCGGCAAGCTGCCCGAGGAGCTTATTTTCGATTCCAAATTGACCACCTACGCCAACTTGAGCCGCATCAACAACATGGGCATCGACTTCATCACCCTGCGTCGGCGCTCGGACAAGATGCTCGCGAAAATCCAGGCTGAGCCCGTATCGGCCTGGCGGCGCGTTGAACTCGACGGCGTCTCGCGGATCTACCGCACGCCGCGTGTCCTCGACAGAACCGTAGAACTCAAGGACTACAAGGGCGCCATCCGCCAACTGTCCATTACGGACCTGGGACATGAAGAGCCCACGCTGCTCGTGACCAACCAACTGAAACGCTCAGCCGCCAAGCTCATTGAGCGCTATGCCCAACGCATGCTCATTGAGAACGGCATACAGGATGGCGTGGACTTCTTCCACATGGATGCGCTCTCATCCGCGGTCGCCATGAAGGTGAACCTGGACCTCCAACTGACCTTGATGGCCAGCAGTCTCTACCGCTTGCTCGGCGCGCGCATCGGCCACGGCTACGAAACCGCCAAGTCGCGCCACATCTTCCGCGACTTTGTCGAGGCCACGGCCACGATCGCCATCACAGCCGAAGCCATTGATGTCCATTTCCCAAAACGCGCCCATAATCCATTGCTGCTCGCCGCCGACTTCGGCAAGACGGACGTGCGCGTGCCCTGGCTCGGCAACAAAAGGCTTCGGCTCTTTTTCGGAACATAATTCGATCGGCTGCGAGCCGCAGGAGCGGCGTGGTGTCAAATTCTTAAACTAACGCCAAGCCGCAAACGGCAGAAATGTTAGGGCGCGGACCTGCGGTAGCAATCCAGGCTAGGAGCCTGAGCAATTAGTCTGCATGCTCGTGTATGGAAACGCACGTCGATTCTCCGTCGGAGGGTGATTTGGTCGCCGACGAGAAATTCCGTAGACTATGCGCCACCGAGTTCCGCGGAGGCGCCGATGTTTCGACCTTACAGTCAGGACCAAATGTTTCTGTTGCCGCCGAGTCTCGCCGACTTTCTGGACGAATCGCATCCGGCACACGTCGTCAACGATCTGGTCGAGAAGCTGGACTTGACGGTTCTTCTGAGCCGCTACGGCGATATGGGGCAGCCGGCGTACTACCCGCGCCTGATGCTGAAGGTCATCCTGTACGGGTTTAGCGTGGGAATCTTCAGCTCGCGCAAGCTGCAGAGGGCCTGTCGGGAGAACCTGGCCTTCAAATACCTTGCGGGGATGGAGACCCCGGCGTTCAAGACGTTCATCGAGTTCCGGCGCAGGCATCTCGACGACATGAAGGCGGTGTTCGTCGAGACGGTGAAACTGGCGCGGGAGTTGGGCTTGGCGAAGCTGGGGGCGGTGGCTTTGGATGGCTGCAAGCTGGCGGCGTACACGTCGAAGCACAAGGCGATTAGCTACGGACGGATGCAGGAGGAGGAAAAACGGCTGCGGCAAGAAATGGAAGGGCTGCTCAAGCAGGCCGATGAAGCGGACGCCCGAGAGGACGAGGAGCACGGGCCGGATGACGACGGGTACCGTCTTAAGGAAGAACTGGCGCGACGGGAGTCCCGCTTGAAGAAGATCGAGGCGGCTAAGGCGGCGCTGGAGGAGCGGGAGAAGAAAACCGAGCCGGATAAGCCGGTCGATCCGAAGAAGCAGATTTCGTTCGCGGACCACGATGCGCGTTGCTATGCCAAGAAGGCGGACGGGACCCGGTACGTCCACAACAGCCAGGCTGCCGTGGATATGGACAGCCAGATCATCGTGGAGAACCACGTCGAGGACTCGGTGCAGGACGCCAAGGCAGCCGAGACGGCATTGGAGAACATGAAGCAGGACCTGGGCGTCTGTCCGGATAAGCTGGTGGCGGACGCCGGATACGGGAACCAGCACACCCTCAAGAGTTGTCAGGATCACGAAGTGACGCCTGTGTGCGCCACGTCGCGCGAAGGGGAGGATGAGCAGGCCGGTATCTTGGACCGCTTCACTTACGATCGGGAAGGCGACCGGTTCGTGTGCCCTCACGGGCAGGCGTTCGACTTCGACCATCGGCGGGAGAACGGTGAGAAGACGGCTTACCGCAGCCGCGATGTCGTGTTCTGCGGGTGCGGCAATTACCAGACGAAGGACGGACGGGCGGTCATCACGGTCGGGCTGGGCCATCTGGCCAAGCGGGAGTTGCGGCGTATTCTGGCGGAACACCAAGGGCTTTACCGACGGCGGAAATGCACCGTGGAGCCGGTGTTCGGGCAAATCCAGGTCGGGATGGGATTTCGGCGGTATCTGTACCGCGGCCGAGCGAAGGTCCGCAGCGAATGGAACCTGGTGTGCGCCGCATTCAACATCAAGAAAGTTGCCACGCTGGTAAGAAGTGCTGGTGGTTGGGCCGCAATGGCGGCAAGAAAGGGAGGAGTTGCCCCTCGCCGAAGTTTTTTCGGTCAAATGGACGCGCGGCTTGTTCTGTTGCGCCAATGGGTGGAGGCAGTGGCTGCTCCTATCGCGCCATTGCCGCAACCTATTTGAGATTCGCATGACAGCGTCGACTAACGGCTCAGGCTCCTAGGGGCCCGCGAACTTCTCCTTGCGCCGAAAGGCCCAGGGAGCGGTCGGATCGCTCTCGGCCCAGAGCCCCGCCCGGGCCTCCTGC
>CAZGVK010000212.1:0-2705 GCA_964529095.1 uncultured Elusimicrobia bacterium | reverse complement strand
GGTCGCAGTGCGCCTTCAAGTCGTCGAGGGTGATCTCGGCCTTGTCGTGCTCGGCCAGGGTCTTCTTGAGGTCGTTGAGCTCCTTCGACTTTTTCTTGGCCTTGACCGAGTCCGTCCAAAACGAGGGCTCGCCCGCCTCGGCCTCGCGCGACGCCACTTCCTTGCGCAGCTTGGGGAGGTCGAGGAGCTTGCCGATCTTGGCGAGCAAAGTCCGCATCTCGTCGATTTTGTTGGAGGTTTCGGTGAACATCGGTGATATTCTAGGAAATCCCGGTAGGCCTGATAACCATCAACAGGCGAACTCCGGTCCGCGCAGAACGACCATCTCGTTGACTTTTTCTAATCTGTATTCTTATGTAACTCAGGTGCGCTCGCGCCTCATTTGAGCTCGAGTCGTCGCGTCCGGGAGGATGATCCTCCGGGCCCGGCGACCGCGCGCCGGCGCCCTTCGGATCATCCTCCCGGCCTACCTCTCAGCTCGACGGCGCGACCTCCGCCGATCTATTACTCAGGCGGCCTTATGGCCAACGACCCTTCAGCGAGCGGAGCGTGCTCAACTGCGTCCGGACGCACTCATTAGAGGTTCCTTGTCAACCGGCGATAGCAGATTGACCACAGGGTAGTGGCTGTTAGTTCCCGTCTTCTTCGCTGCTTCAAGCTCGTCCGCACCCGGGTTCTCTCATGTTGGCGTCGGCACGAAGCCGCACCACGCACTCATCAGGATCAAGGCTGCCGGCGATACTCTGCCGCGCCCCTGCTCTCTTTCGAGAGCCCAGAAAACCGTTGGTACCCTTCCGTGTCCAAGCGATGGCGGACAATACCGCCTACAGTATTATGGCTATCGGCTTGCGCCGAACCAGTCCCTTGTTGGCTCACGGCTGAGGCGTCTTCGCTTAAAACAGAGGGTGGAGCAGACGGCTAATCAGTTGCCTGGTTATGCCACCGTCCGGTCGAGCTCATCTGCTCCACCCAAATCGTCACGCAAAAGCCTTCGTCTCATCGAAGGGCACCTGATCCTTGAGCACGTGATAGCAGGCACGGGCCAGCTTATGAGCCACTGCTCTAACGGCGATCACGCCTTTGGTCTTGGCCTTCTTGCGCTGGAAATACCGACGGGCGCGCTCGCTATAGCGCACCGCGAAATTAGCTGCCTCAACGAACGCCCAACTTAGATGCTTGTTGCCGTTCTTGCGATTGCCTTCTCCTTTCTTCTTGCCGTTGCTCCAGCGCGAGCTCGAAACGCAGCGGGCGTAAGAGGCGAATTGTCCGACCTTCGCGAAGCGCCCTACGTCTCCAGCCTCGTACATGATCGTCAGTCCAAGAATCCGCCCAATGCCCGTGACTGTCAGCAGCTTCTCAAAGGCGGGCCTGAGCTTGCCTTGTTCAAGCACCGCTTTCTCAAGCCGCTGGATCTGTTCGTCCAGGCACCGCACCACCTTGAGGTTGCTTTCCATCGACATGGCGCGAAATTCGTCGTGGCCGCAGAGCCTCCGGATCGCCTCATCGTCGAGGCGGCGGATCTCGCCCGTCTTTATGCCGCTTCCCGTGTTGCGACTGACGAGGTTCTGGATGCTCAGGATCTGGGCAGTGCGGCACCGCACCAGTTGGCTTCGCTTGCGTAGCAGATCCCGCACGGCGCGCTCCTCCTTGGGGTAAATGTAGCCCGTCGGCAAAATTCCCAGCCTCATCAAATGCGCAAGGTGTCGCGCATCGTGCTCATCGCCTGAGTACTTGAGCCCATCGTAGGTCTTCACGGCGACCGTGTTGACGAGCTTGAGGATGTAGCCCGCATCCATGAGGCCATCGACGAGCCAGTACCAGTTGTAGGTCGACTCGACGGCGATCGCCTCGATGTTCTCACGATATGGCGCCAGGTGCGCCAAGACCAACTGTAGTTCATTGCGCAGGCGGCGCTCGAAGACGACTCGATCGTTCTCATCAAGGATCACGAGCACATTGTTGTTGGAATGCAGGTCGATTGCGGCGTATAATTTCATTGTCATCTAGAGGTCCTCCCTGTGGTTTTGTCCGTCCTAAGCAAACAGACAATACCAACTGCGGTCGGGGACCTCTAGATGATTATCAGTCAGTCACGCTGATCGTTTCAGCGTTGCCGGTACAGGTTTTCATCCCGCCGCCGTTGGCGGGATGAAAACCCCGGCGCCGACAATACGACGGCGCCGTTGTCGTTGTTAAGGCCGTTCATCGAATGTCTCATCCCCGGGGAAAATTCCCGAGGTCTGGGTCATGCGCCCTTCCCACATTCCGATAAGCCGATTTCAGCCGACGCGGCGGGCGCGCGAGGCGAGCAGCGGCAAGGACTTGTCGAGGCGCTCCGCCATGTCGAAGTGGCCGAAGCCGTGCTCCTCGTAGGTGTGGCGGACTTTCAGCGCCTTGAGCGTGTCGGAGAAACGGCGCGCGCCGAGATGCAGATAAAATTCGTCCTTCGTGCCCGCGTCGAACCAAAGCGTCTTGAGCCGGCGCAAGGCGCCCGCGTGCTTGGCCGCCGCGTGAACCGGATCAAGCGCCTGCCAGCGCTTCCAGACCGCGGGAACGAGTTCCCCGGTGCGCGGATCGCAGGGCAGGTCGAAGCCCAATGGGGATTTCGCATTCGGGGAATAACACGCGGACATCGCGATCAAATTGATCGCCCCATGGTCAAACCCCTCTTTCGTGCGCGACTTCAGAAACTCCGAGACGAAACG
>CAZGVK010000211.1:0-2953 GCA_964529095.1 uncultured Elusimicrobia bacterium | reverse complement strand
ACTATTCAGCACGGCGCGCGTTAAGTCAAGCGCGAAACGCTTGCAGACGTAGGGGCGGTAGTGATAGTAGGGGCGAGCATGTTGTATTTTCATGCTCAAGGAGATGCTATGGAAAAAGAACTGACATTCTACAGCGCCGGCCTCAAATTGGCAGGGACCCTCTACGTGCCGGATAACCTGAAGGCCGGCGACAAGCGGCCGACCGTCCTTTGTTGCCACGGTTTGCGGGCTAACCGCAAGGTGATCCTGCCCGAGTTTGCCCGCGCGTTTACCAAGCAAGGCTACGTCGCCTTCGTCTTCGACTATCGCGGCTTCGGCGACAGCGAGGGACCGAAGTGGCGCCTGATCTCCAAGGAACGCGATGACGACATCATCAACGCCACCACCTTTCTCGGCCTCCAACCCGAGGTGGACGCTACCCGCATTGCCCTCTTCGGCATTAGCTACGGCGGGGCCAACGTGATCTCCACCGCGGCCGCGGATACGCGCACCAAGGCGGTCGTTAGCGTGGTCGGCTTCGGTGACGGTGACCGCTGGACACGTAACAGCCGGCGGCTGTGGGAGTATTGGGCGCTGCGCAAGCGCATCGAAAAAGACCGCGAGCGTCGCGTGCTGACCGGCAGCTCTGAATATGTCGATGCGTATGAGATCCTCATTCCCACGCCCGCTGAGGAGAAATTTTACAGTGGCGGTGGGCAAATCGCCTCGCTCAAGAGCGAACTGCCGCTCGAAACCGCTGAAGACATGATGTCCTACAAGCCCGAGGCGGTCGTGCACCAGATCGCCCCACGGCCACTGCTCATCATTGGCGCGGAATATGACTATCTGACCGGCTTCGAGGAGTGTGTCAGCCTCTATGAGAAGGCCCGAGAGCCCAAGCAACTCCATATCTTGCCCGGACTCTCACATTATGAGACCTACTCGCAGGGATTTGACACGGTCATGCGGCTGAGTCTGGAGTTGTTTGGTCAGGCGTTGGTACGATGAGAGGTGCTTCGACAAGCCTGTCCTGAGCGAAGCCGAAGGGCTCAGCACGAACGGTCATCTTGTAGACTGTCACTACTTACCCGATCACCCTGAGCCTGTCGAAGGGTAACTTGAGGAGGCTCCCGTGCAATTCGGTTTATTCACGCTCTTTGACTTCTTTCGCGGCCGGCAGGACGAGGTCGCGTACTATCGTGACACCCTCAACCTGATGATCCAGGCTGAGCAACTGGGGTTCGACTCGGTCTGGGTCGGGGAGGAGCATTTCTACTCCTTCGGTATCTGCCCCAGCCCGCAGCTCTTCCTGACCGCCCTGGCGCGCGAGACTTCACGCCTGCGCCTGGGCACGGCGATCAGTCTTTTACCGTTCGAAAATCCACTGCGTAAAGCCGAAGACTTCGCCATGCTGGATATTCTGAGTGGCGGGCGTCTCCACTTCGGTGTCGGCCGCGGCATCATCCCGAAACACTTCGAGGGCTTTCGCGTAGACCCCCATGAAAGCCGGGCACGCTATGAAGAGTCGCTGGCAATCATCCGCGCCGCGTGGACGCAGGATCCCTTCTCGTATGAAGGAAAATTCTGGCAGATCCCTTCTCTGTCGCTCTCTCCTAAGCCTTTACAGAAGCCCCATCCGCCGATCTACCGCGGAACTTTGAGCTTAGAGTCATTTGAAGGTGCCGCGATAGCCGGAGACAACGCCTTTGTCGTGCCCTGGCTGAGCGGTCCACATCCCGAGGTGCGAGCGCGGCTGCAGCGCTACCGGGCATTGCTGAAAGAGCACGGCCACCCGCAGACGCGGGCGACGTTCATCTTCTTCCTTTTTGTCGATCGTGATCATCAGGCCGCGATGCGCGACGGCATCGAGAGCACGCGCGCCTACACCCAGTTGATTACCTCCTTTGCCCCAGCCGAGGCGATGCGGAAGTTCCGCGCGGATGATCCGCTCAAGACCTTCTTGGACCTCATCATGTCTATGCCTGATAACCTGGAAGAACGAGCCATCGTTGGCACACCGGCAGAGTGCCGTCGTCGACTCGCCGAGTTAAACGACGAGTTTGGCCTCGATCAGGTCGCTTTTTACTTCCATGCCGGCGCGCGTGACCCGCAGCGAGCGCGCCGCGGGCTAGAGCTGTTTGCACAGGAAGTGATGCCGGAGTTTCGTTGAATGACGTAGAGGCGGGTCTCAGACCTGCCCCTACCAAACACAATAAGGAGGGAACGTTATGTTACTCAAAGACAAAATCGCCATCGTCACCGGCGCCGGCACGGGCATGGGCAAGGCCATCGCTTTGCGCTACGCCCGGGAAGGCGCGCATGTCGTCCTGGCCGAGATCAATGAGGCCAGCGGCCAGCAGACCGCCGCCGAGGTCAGCGCGCACGACCGCCGCGGCCTGTTCGTCAAGACTGACATGAGCAAGCTCGACAACATTAACGCCATGGTCGCCAAAACCGTGGAGACCTTTGGCCGCATTGACATCCTGATGAATAACGCTGGGGTCACCAAAAAACTGGACTTCTTCGAGGTCACCGAGGCCGATTGGGATTGGATCCACTCGGTGAACGCCAAGGGTGTGTTCTTCTGCATGCAGGCGGTGGCGCGGGAGATGGCGAAACGCCAAGAAGGCAAAATTATTAACACGGCATCGATCGCCGGCAAAGGTTTTCGCGGCACCTCGAACATCTCCTACGCCGGCTCCAAAGGCGCGGTAATCGCCATGACCCGTATCGGCGCCTCGCAGCTCGCCAAATACAACATCAACGTCAATGCCATCTGTCCCGGCGCGACCCGCACGGAGATGTACGACCGGATCATGAAGCAGATTGTCGAGCGCGAGAAAATCACCGAAGCGGAAGCGGTCACACGTATGGATGTTTCGATCCCCTTGCGCCGCTCGAACACCCCGGATGACATCGCCAACATGGCTGCCTTTCTCGCTTCGGACGAAGCGCGGAACATTACCGGCCAGTC
>CAZGVK010000210.1:0-2534 GCA_964529095.1 uncultured Elusimicrobia bacterium | reverse complement strand
CCCGCTGCCGCGCAAATCGCCTGCAGGTCGAGCGAGACGGCCGATCCCACGGCCTCGGCCGCCGCGATGACCGTGGCGGGCCCGCCCTCCGATAGCCCCATTCGCGTCAACGTTGCCCACGTTGGGGCCGTCGCCGCCGGCGTCGACGCGCTCACCAGCTGCCCAGGGAACCTGGCCGTTTCCTTGAGGATTTCATCCGTCACATCGGGGTGGAACGTGGGCTTTCCCCCAACACCCCTGAAGTAACCCCGCCACCGCAGCGCATCGCGGCGGCCGTATTCTTCCCCGAAAGCCCCACAGTTCGAAGTCATCCCGACTCGTTGTCACCGAATCCGGGGCGGAACGGCGAAACACGTTTGATTTTCGACGGAATTGGGCCCTTCTTGGGTCTTGCTTCCTTCGCGAAGTGACGCTAGATTCGTTCATGCCTGACGGCAGGGCAACAAAAAGGAGGCTAAAACGATGGGCAACAAAACGAGAATCAAAAAGGGCGACAGCCATCAGGGGGCCAAGCAGGGAAGTCCCCTGGCGGCCATCATCGATCCCTACCTGACGAGCGGCAGCCATACCGTCAAGGAGATCGCGGCCGAGCTGGCCAAGAAAGGCGGCGAAGCGACTAAGGGCAAGGACCTTGCCGCCAATGTGAGGGCCATGGCGTGCCCGAGCTGTGATTCGAAGCGAGCTTTTTTGGAAAGCGCGCACGCGATGGATGAGCTTCTCCCGCGCGTGCCCTACCGCCAATGGGTGTTAACTGTTCCAAAACGCTTGAGGTATTTTGTCCATCGCAACCCGGCGCTCTCCGGGGAGCTCAGCAGGATCCTTGCGGGCACGCTGGCACGCTTCTACCGAAGCCGCACACAAGCCGGCCAGGACTCTGCGCCGGGGCAGTTTCATGTGGTTCAGCGTTTCGGGTCGAAGGTGAACCTGCATGTTCATGTGCACGCGATCGTCTCCGACAGGGTCTTCGCGCTCAAGGAAGGGGCGTTCAAATTCCATCCCGCGTCCGCGCCTACGGCCGAGGAGATCGCTGAGCTAAGCCGGAGGCTGCGGCGGCGGATTCTCAAGCGCATGCTGAAGCTTAAGGCCGTGCCGGAACAGTCCGTAGCCGAGATGCTCGCGCGGTCCCAGGGCGGGTTTTCAATCAACGGCGAGGTCAGAGTTTCGGCCGATGACCGGGCGGCGCTCGAGCGTCTTCTTCGCTACCTGCTTCGGCCCGCACTGTCGGTCAAGCAACTCTCGTACCGGCCCGAGAAGAATCAGGTTCGCTTCTGGCCAAAGAAAGGACGGCCGGGAGATCCGATGGTGTTTGAGTGGAAGCCCGTCGAGTTCCTGGCGCGCTTTGCCCGGCTCATCCCGCCCGCGAGGCTGCATTTGCTGCGCTACCACGGCGCGTTTGCGCCGAGGTCGCCTCTGCGGGGAGCCGTGACGCGCGCAGCACGGGAGGAGACTTCTTACGAGGAGCTTCTCATAGGCCTACCCACGGCGGGCATCGCCGCGGTTATGGCCGACGCAGAGAGGGTTATGCGCAAGGCGGCCAGCGTGGTGGCTAAATCGTGGGCCGCGTGCCTGCGGCACGTCTTTGAGATAGACCCCCTGCTCTGATAATCATCTAGAGGTCCCCTCCCCAGGTTGTGTAATGTTTCGTTGATCGACGAACAGTAGCAACCCAAGGAGGGAACAATGAAATTATACGCAGCAATTGACTTGCATTCAAACAATAGTGTGCTGGTGATCCTGGATGAAAAAGATCGGATCGTATACGAACGGCGTCTGCCGAATGAACTGCCGTTTATTTTGGCACAGCTGGCGCCACATCGGAAGAGCATAGAGGCGATAGCGGTAGAATCGACGTACAACTGGTATTGGTTG
Organism: uncultured Elusimicrobia bacterium; assembly: GCA_964529095.1. Classification (GTDB taxonomy): domain Bacteria; phylum Elusimicrobiota; class Elusimicrobia; order UBA1565; family UBA9628; genus GWA2-66-18. The sequence goes on along the minus strand of CAZGVK010000210.1, from coordinate 665 downwards.
GTTGATGGGCTGATGGAGGCGGGCTATACCTTGAAGCTGGTAAACACGGCGGCGGTGAAAACATACGACGGCCTCAAATATACGGGGGATGAGCATGATGCCCGGCATTTGGCTCATCTGCTACGGCTGGGGGTTTTGCCGACCGGCTACATCTACCCGAAAGAAGAGCGCGCCGTGCGCGACCTCTTGCGAAAGCGTGCTCAACTGGTACGGTGCCGCACCGCGCAGATCTTGAGCATCCAGAACTTGGTCAGTCGCAATCGCGGGAAAGGGATATCCACGGATGATATTCGCAAGCTCGACGACGGGGCAATCAGCCAGGCTTGCGGCGGCGATGGCATCCGGGCGTTGGCGGTGCAAAGCAACCTGGCGGTGATGCGCTGCCTCGATGAGCAGATTCGGGGACTTGAACGCGTGGTTCTGGCGCAGGCAAAACTCAAGCCGACTTTCGAGAAGCTCCTGACAGTTGATGGCATTGGAAAGATTCTCGGCATGACCATCATGTACGAGGCCGGGAACATGGGGCGCTTTGCGCAGGTCGGCAATTTCGCCTCCTATGCGCGTTGTGTGAGTAGCTCTCGTTGGAGCAATGGCAAGAAGAAGGGTGCGGGCAACCGGAAGAACGGGAATAAATATCTGGCCTGGGCGTTTGTCGAGGCGGCGCA
>CAZGVK010000209.1:0-2700 GCA_964529095.1 uncultured Elusimicrobia bacterium | reverse complement strand
AAACTGAAGGATTTACCCTTTTGAGGGGAAGTTGGGTTATGAACGCGAGACTTTGACTAACGTGCGGGCTGCCGGTCGTGGGGTTGCACCTCAACGAGACTTTGCATTACGGCTGTGATCTTAGGATTATTGTGATCGTAGGAGAATTTATAATAGACCTTAATGCCCTCGAGGTAGCTGATCGTAGGAGCTTGCATGCGGATAGTCCATCCTTGGTCGTCGAACGCGTTAATCAGCAGGTCGGTGGCGATGTTAACGTCGGTCCCTTTGTCCGAATACTTGACCAGCGGCATCGGTTCCCCGCATTGCTTGCAGGCGGCGTCGATGAAGGACGCCTTGCATGTCTGGCAATAAATTCTCACCGACCTTTGAGCCAGGCGTCCCATCTTCAACTCAAGATAGCTGGTTTTCTGCAACCCGGAAAGAATCGCTGCTGGCCGGGATAGCCGACGTCGGTTCGCCTGAGAGGCGAGTTGTAGTACAGAATTTTTACCAGCCGCCGAGAAGCGGCCAGGCCCCTTGGCGAGCCGGATGATGGATTCGGGCGGGAACGGCCCTCGCCCGATATGGGTCTGCATCCCCTTGTAAAGATTACTGCCGTCGATGAAGACGTAGACTCGCTCGGGGGCAGGTGTTGGCACCATCTAAATAAGAAACCCGGCGTTCCCGAAGGAAGGCCGGGGGGTTAATAAAACCAGTATACCACGCACGACCTGGAATTTCAAGAAAAAATTCAAGGCCCTCGCGGTATCCACCGGGTGTACCAGGAACCGCTCGTCGGGATAGGGGGCAATGCCTTGGACTTGGGAATTTTACGTCGGAGGGTCAGCGCGAAGAATCTGCTGGTTTTTCAGAGCTGATTGTCCGCGGGCCCCAGCAAAGCCGACGCGATTGCCCTACCTGCCGCATCCATCGTTTTCCCGCTGAAGTGCGCCGCACGCATGCGGAGATTAGAGGTCATATTATCCGCATATTCTGCGTATAATAGCGAACGACAGCACAATTATCTGCTATAATATCCGCATATAGTGCGGATAATGACTTATATCCACGAATTGTCCGATTGGCCAAAATTCACCTGGAACGAATCCGCTCTTTCGATACCGGTGGCCGCCGTGCGCCATAGACAGGGCCGTCTCATCGGACGAATGGAGGGCCTTGGCTTCGCGGCGCGCGAAGAGGCCGCCCTGGACACATTGACGCGGGAGGTCGTGAAGTCCAGCGAGATCGAAGGAGAGATTCTTTCCGCGGAGCAGGTGCGCTCCTCGATCGCCAGAAAACTCGGCATGGATATCGCCGGCCTCATTCCTTCAGACCGCCGCGTCGACGGCATGGTGAAAATGATGCTCGACGCCACGCAGTTATTCGCCTCGCCGTTGACCGAGCAACGTCTGTTCGACTGGCACTCAGCGCTTTTTTCGGCGCAAAAAGAAGGCCTCTATAAGATAAAAATCGGCCGCTGGCGCGACGACGCCAACGGCCCGATGCAGGTGGTGTCGGGGGCTCTGGGCAACGAGCGGGTACATTATGAGGCGCCGCCCGCGCCGCGTCTCGATGCGGAAATGAAATATTTTCTGGATTGGGAGAACGGAAAGGACGCCTTCGATCCGGTTTTGAAGGCGGCCGTGGCACATCTCTGGTTCGTGACGCTCCACCCGTTCGACGACGGCAACGGCCGCATCGCGCGAGCGATCGCGGACAGGGCGCTGGCCCGCTCGGAAAACAGCCGCCGACGCTTCTACAGCATGTCGGCGCAAATCAGGTTGGAACGCAAAGCTTACTATGACGTCCTGGAACTGACGCAGAAGAACTCCCTTGATATTACAGACTGGCTGAAGTGGTTCCTTGGCTGCCTCGATCGCGCCTTCACCGGCGCCGAGACTGCGCTCGCGGCCGTGCTCCTCAAGGAAAGATTCTGGAGGGAGCGTGCCGGCGCACCGATAAACGAGAGACAACGCCTCATCTTGAATCTGCTCATAGACGGTTTTGAAGGCAAGTTGACCTCGACAAAGTGGGCCAAGCTCGCGCAGTGTTCGCAGGACACGGCATCCAGGGATATCACCGACCTGATGGGAAAATGCATCCTCGTCCAAGACGAGGGCGGCGGTAGAAGCACGAGCTATTCGCTGAAGCCTTTCGACGCCTAACGCCGCTTCTTCTTCGCGCCGCCCGAGCATGAGCACGGCCACGACAACAGGCCGCTGAAGAAGAACCAGTCGGTGCCTATGCGCCGCGCGCATGCGTAGGGGATTTTATTTAGCGGGCGAGTTCGGGCGTTGAAACGGACGCGGTGATAGCAGAGTCGCCGCAACGGATGCTTTCGACCTTGCCGGATGCATTATCAAAGGACACCCGGTTGGGCGCGGACATCGAAGCGGGTGTGCTCCACTCATAAGCGGTTCTTCCTTGCATATGCGGCAAGGATTTCCCTTCGACATAGGCAAAGGTTTCCTCGGGCAAACCCATCATGGCGAATACTTCGGTGATCGTCATATTGACGCGCAACTTTAGGCAGGTGCGATAGTTCTGTGTAGGCTTCCTGGAGCACGCAGCGGAAAATAAAATTAGGGCGAGGAGGAAAGGCGCCTTCTCCTTTATTCTCATGAGACGATTCCCTGCTCGCGAAGGTAATGGCGTATCTTCGAGCGCGCTCGCGCTGTTTTTGCGTAATTGAGCCAATCTTTTTTCGGCATCGAGCCC
>CAZGVK010000208.1:0-18804 GCA_964529095.1 uncultured Elusimicrobia bacterium | reverse complement strand
TTTTTGCTCCTCCTCCACGATCTCTCGGCCGATCAGCCAGTTGGAGACCACTTGGGCGGTGTTGACCGATCGCGCCGCGCCCGCGCGGGCGGATTCGATTATCTCCCGAACTCGGTCGTGAAGGTGTGCCGGTTTCTTTGATTTCATGACGCGCCTCCCTCGATGCCGGAGAGGTCGAAGAGAAGGGCCTCATCGCGGCGTTCGGTCTTGGAGCGGGGCTTGCGGCCGGCCGGGGCCACCGCCTCTTCTTCGGGCTTGATTGGAAGGCTCTTGATCTCCAGGCTGTAGTCGTCTCGCCCCCACTCACAGCGGGAGAGAACCGCCTTGGGGATTTTCTTGACCGTCAGATTCGGGAACTCATCGAGATTCTTGACGCGGAACGCGCCGCACATGACGAGCAGGCTGCGGTCCTCGCCGAGTTCATCCGAGAGCTTCTGTAGTTGCTCTCGGGAGAGGGTTTGCGTCGTGACGTAGATGAAATCCTTCTCGGTTGAGCGGCCATGCTGCCAATAGGCTGTGTCGCTCGGGGCGTAGGTGAAGACTTCCAGTTTACAGATGGCCTCCGCGAGCATGATGGCATCGTACTTTTTGTTGATGACCCAGTTCTCAAACTGATCCTTCTCCAGGAGCGAGGGCGCGAGGCGATAGTAGCGGAAGCCGCCGCCCTTCCAGCCGACGGCCTCGGTGATGCCGCCAGGGTCCTTGCCCTCGATGACCTTCTTGAGCCGAGGGATGATGTGGGTATGGCAGTGCTCACCGAGCTCAACCATAATCCACAAATAGCCCATCTGGTCACCCTGCTCCATGTACGCTTTGACCTGAGCATTGTCGCGGGCTCGGTGGATAGTCGTATAACCCTTTTCTTTCACGAGTCAGAACACTTCGTCAAGCTGGGTGGCATTCAGAAAATCGGGCGAATGAGTTGAGATGAATGCTTGCCCTCCCCGCAGAGCGTAATCGCGGAATTCTTCAGCCAACTCGGCAAGAAGCCTCGGATAAAGCTGGTTCTCCGGCTCCTCAACGCAAAGCAGCGGATGCGGCTTCGGGTCGCGCACCCCAAAAATATCGCCTGTGCCCACCACGATCCTCGTCGGGCCGTAAACAAGTTGACTTGTTTATGGACTCGCGCCGCCCGGCAGGGTAAACTGACTGCATGATGCAAAAAGAAAAGATGAGAACCGCGCAACCCCTGCCCAACTACACGCTCTCTGCTTTCTACGTGGCGTCTTTTCTGATCTACTCCGGCCTCAATCTCGTCCGCGCCGAAAGAGTCGCCGCAACCGCGTCGCTTTCGTGCTGCAAGACTCCCCGCGAAGGGCCGAGTTCATCCAGGATTTCTACGCGCGCCGCGCCCACGTCGACCCCTTGGAATACAAGGGCGTCATAACCAATTTGAAAGCTCTCATCCACGGCTTGCCGCCGGAGAACGCAGGGGTCCATGGGAACACATAAAAAGCTGAACGCCTAAAAGTCGCGCGCTATCGAAACAATCGAGGCGCTGTTGCCCCGGGAACCGGGGTGGCAGCGCCTTTTTTATCGCCGAAATGCGGAGAAAATGAAAGAATTCGAGAAGGAAACAAACATCCCGCCGGAAAAGCTCATCTTGGAGCGCGCCCTGGCCTCCTTCCTCCCTGTGTCTGGACATGGGTCTTTTGGCCTCGGGAGATAGGACCTTTGAATCTCCCGCGCGAGGCACAAACGCATTACGCTGTTGAGGATGAAATCCTCAACTCTTGCGCTCCTGGGGGTCGTGATGCTGGCTCTATGCGCTTCCGCCGAACCAGCCGCGGACTGCGACTCAACGCTCAACTGGGGCATCGACTGCTACGCCGTTCGCCGCAGCAAACTGCTGGAGCGCATTCGAGCACGAGAAGCGATTTTTTTCCCGGCGCCGGAGGATCAATTTCTCCGCGCATACGCGCGCAAGCTCGACACCATTAAGAACCATATCCCTCCGCCCAACGATCATAAAATTAAAGCAACGCTCCCGCCTCATCAATTGGAGGCGCTTCAAATTGCAAGCCTGCTCTTTAGGAAATGGGAAGAGGACTACTTCAATGAACTGAACGCGGCAATCGCCGGGACCGCCATTGGAAAGGAAGACCGCAACAAGCAGGAGAAACTCTTCAAGGGCCTCCGTCAAAATCTTGATTCCTTGCTGGCCGGCCCTCTCACCACGAGCAATTCAGGGCCCGTATTCGACAACTCAGGCTCTCCCGCGGAGCGCGCGCCGGTTACGGAAGCCCCTCATGGCAGAATAGCCCCGGCGCATAGCAACGTCTCACCCCCCGCCCTTCTGAGGTCTCCCTGCGCCAAGCTCTCTCTCTTCATCGCCGGGAAACAATCCGCCAACTCCGCCTGCATGGTCATCAAAAATCGGCATGGTTCCTACAAGATCATGCTCAAGTACCTCAACGACGTTCTCCTCATGACCGGAACCCACGCACGGATGCGCCAAGAAGGAATAGACCCCTTGCCTTTCATGCTCGCGCTGATAAAAGCGGAGTCGGAGTTCAACCCGGGCGCTCAATCGAATATTCGCAACAAGCACAACACGATAGTTGACCACGGCAATGGCTATGCGCAAATGCTCGACACAACCGCTCAGGGCATATTGCGCTTACGGAGAAACAGAACGCTCTATAGAAAAGTGCGGCGAAAGGAACCTCCTCGGAAAATCACCGATCAAATGCTGCTCCGTGACTGGAAGCTGAACATTTTCATTAGCGTGCTCAAGATTGACGAGCAGCTCCGGCGTTTTAGCCCGATCGTCAAGCAGTTAGATCGGAGCCCTGAAGACAAATCCGCTATTCTCATTAACCTCATGGCAGGCGCGCACAATGCCGGCGAGGGCGCGGTGGGCCGATTCCTCATTGGCTCAAAGAAAAGCATCGACCTGAATAAATTCGATGCGCAGCAACGGCGGCGGGCCATACAAATAGCCACGCGAATCAAACCGTCGGAAAGTCTCGTCTCGTATCGGGAAACCACCGATTACGTGAGGAAGATTCAAACCTGGTACGCTGAACTGAGGCCGAAAGTCCTACGCATTCATAGGCCCAATGCCCTGATCATTCCAGGACCTTTGACCCGTGGGGTTTTTAACGAGGCGCCTATATTTTTGCGTGGTATCTATTCCCGGTGGGCAGAGCCGAAAAGTTAGAATCCCGTCGTTCAGAGAACGCCGGGGCTGAAAATGTAAACTGAGCCTTACGAGAGGGGTCAGAATTTTTATCTAATACGGTTTACTCATACAGATGAGTAAACCGTTGACTATTGGATTTTGCGGAGATACAATGGTCATATGCCTGAAAGAACATACATTCGCCAGCACCTGTTTGATGTTCTTTGGAGTGCGCTTACCGGCGAGCCGCGGCTTCTTCAGGTTGTAACGGGCCCCCGGCAGGTCGGGAAAACGACTATCGCGCTTCAGGTTCAGGAGCGTTGGCCGGGGCAAAAAGTCTACGAAACCGCAGATCAACCCCATACGCCGGGCGCTGAATGGATTTCCAATCACTGGAAAAAGGCACGCGAACTGCCTTTGACGGCAGGTGAGGATACCCTGCTGATCCTCGATGAGGTCCAGAAAATTCCGCACTGGAGTGAGGCGGTCAAAGTCCTTGTTGATGAAGATCGCAGAAAGCGAACGCGCCTGAGAGTCGTTCTCCTGGGTTCTTCGGCTCTGCTCGTTCAGCGCGGCTTGACGGAGAGTCTGGCGGGGCGCTTCGAACTTCATCGGCATATGCAATGGTCATTTCGCGAATGCCGGGATTGCTTCAGCTTAACCCTCGATGAGTTCTTCATTTTCGGGGGATACCCTGGAGCGCTTGAGCTCAGGAAGGACCCCGTGCGGTGGTCAAGATTTATAAGGGATTCTCTCATTGAAACAGTCATCGGCAAAGATGTTCTTTTGATGTCGCCCGTTCAAAAACCGGCTCTTTTACGGCAGGCCTTCGGCATGGCTTGCGCTCATCCAGCTGAGATCATGAGCTACCAGAAGATGCTTGGCCAATTGAGCGATGCCGGCAACACAGTCACGATTGCGCACTATTTCCACCTTCTCTCCGCGGCCTACCTGATGGTGCCGTTGCAAAGGTGGAGTGGCAGCCGGATCCGACAGAGGGGGTCCATTCCCAAGATCATTCTCAGAGACAACAGCTTAGTGACCGCACTGACGCCGGCCATAATCAAAAACGGACGGATCGATCCGGCATGGAAGGGCCGTCTTGTCGAGAATGCTGTCGGTGCCGCATTGGTGGCCATAGCCGAGCGAGAAGGCAGCGAAGTTTTCTACTGGCGCGACCGTCAGGAGGAGGTCGATTATATTCTCAAACGCGGGCAATTACTAGTGGCTATTGAAGTTAAATCCGGTAAGGAAACCGAGTTGCCCCATGGGCTGAGGGTCTTCCGACACCGCAATAAGCAAGCGCGATCCGTTATGATTACGCGCGAGGCGGGGGTGGGCGAGGTTGAACGGATCGGCCTTGAAGATTTCCTGATTAAAGGCGAAATCTGAAACGAGCACGGGTCTAAATATGTAGTCCACTCTCTGCCTCTACCGGAAGGGCTACGATTTCAAGCGTCTTTTTACGATCAGCGAGTACTACGACCGGGATCGAACCTCTTTCTACAAGGCCATCCAGGGAGTTCGTGAGCGCGCGATGGACCTGACCGGCTTGACCGAAATCCGCGAACACGGCCGGCCCCTGTCGCCGGGGAAAAAGACGCTCGATCCCGACCGAGTCAGAAGGACCTTCCTCAACTATTTCGTGCAGGCGCGCGAATCGGATACGGCCGAGAGCAAGGCGCAGAGCCTCATGGTTCACATCGTAGCGACGAACAACATCTAGTGGGCGCAGGCCTCTTCGTCCTAAGCATAGGTGCGCTCGCCGCCTGGGGCTGGACCGGGGTCGGACTCTTCGCCTTGGCGGTCGCTGCCGTAAACGCCATCTTTGCTCCGGACCTCAGGGATGACAAATACTAAAGCAGCACCTCAACCACTTTTTTTACTGAGCGCCTTCCAGAACCTGCGAAAGTCATCGGGCGCCTCGGCCTCAAAATGCGTCGGTCGGCCGGTGAAGGGATGCGTAAAGGCGAGGCGATAGGCGTGCAGCATCAGGCGCGGGGCGGCGGGGGTTCCTTTGCGGTCGAACTCGGGATCGCCCATCACGGGATGGCCGATATGGGCCAGGTGGGCGCGGATTTGATGGGTGCGCCCGGTCAGCGGCTTCGCTTCGACCAAGGCCGCGATCAGCTTCTTGGCGACGACTCGAAATGAGGTCTCAGCGGGTTTTCCCAGCGGAGTGACGATGATCCGTCTTTGCCCCGGCTCGCGGCCGATCGGCGCCAAAACGCGCGCCGTCCGGGGAGGAACGCCGCGCACGATCGCGCGGTAGGTCTTATCCATCTTGCGATCCTTGAACATTTTTGTAAGCGCTAAATAAGTCTCCGGATCTTTGGCGACGGCAAGCGCTCCGCTCGTCGGACGATCAAGGCGGTGGACGATGCCGCAGCGCGGCGTGCCCGCCTTCAGTATGGCGGGACGGTGCACCGAGAGAACGGCGGCAAGGTTCGTCTCATGGCCGGCGCGCGCCGCCTCCGGGCTCTTGAGCCACGAAACACCGAGCGGATGCATGAGCAGGCCGGAGGGCTTATTCAGAATGAGCAGGCGCTTGTCCTCATACAGCGCCCAGGATTCAAAATCGTCGGCGGAGGCAGTGTCCGTCTCGGGAAGCTCGAATTCAACTTTCTGGCCTTCAACGACAGGCTCATCGGCATCAACAACGGCGCCCTCCAACTTCACCATGCCGCGGTCGATCATATCTTTCAGAAAGGTCCGGCTAAATCCGGTCATGTATTTCGCGAGAAACGCGTCCAGACGCGGAAAATTACTTTCCACGATCAGCCGTTTCTTCATCGAAATTTTCTCCGAACGGCAAAGGTCGCAATCAGCGCTGCGAGCGCTATCCACTGCGATGGCGACAAGCCGACGATGAAGGCACCGCGATCATCCCCGCGAAAGAACTCAACGGCAAAACGCAGCAGAGAGTATCCTATGAGATAGCAGACAAAAGCGTCGCCGCGGCGCCAGCGCCCATCGGAGACACGCGGCAAAGCAAAGCCCGAAAGCAGGCCGAACAGCACAAAATTCAAGATGGACTCATAAATCATAGCGGGATGGCGGGAGATGTCTCCGGCCATCGCCACTCCCCAGGGCAGGTCGGTGTGCCGGCCATAGCAACAGCCGGCGGCAAAACAGCCAAGGCGGCCGATGCCGTGGCCGAGCGCTATTGCCGTCACGCACCAGTCGGCGAGTTTTAGAAACGGGAGCTTGCGCCGACGGGTATAGGACAAGCCCGCCAAGATCCCGCCGATCAACCCTCCATAGAAGACGAAGCCGTAGCGCAGGGCATCTAAGGTGAACTCAAATGATCCTGGTGATACCAAAAAGTACAAGATCTTGCCGCCGAGGAAAGCGCCGCCGAACACCCAATAGACGATGTCCCAAACCTGATCCAGCGTAAGCCCCATGTCCGCACGGTGGCGCGCCAGCCAGCGCACGCCGATAAGCCAGCCCAGGGCGACAAGCACGCCGTACGTCGATAGGGAAAACGGTCCGAAGTTCCATAGGACCGGCCACATCACTTCTTCTCGGGCGGCGGGAAGCGGTACTCGATCTCGCCCTTTTTGATATAGCCGAGTTCGCGGCGGGCAAGGCGCTCGATGGGACCATCACTTGAACGCAGGGCCTCAAGGCGGATCTCCAGATCCTGCTGCTCGCGCTTAAGCGCGAGAATTTCTCTGTTGAGGCGGCGCAATTCTAAAAAATTTAGCGTCAGCGAACGGAAGCCGGCGTTGCCGAAGAGAACGAGGCACAGCCCGGCACCGGCCAGCAGTCGGCCCCAGCGCGCACGAACGAACTCGGCCGCGCGCGCGATCTGGTCCTTCACCGCGCGTGTAGTGGAACATCGAAGGCGGCGCTGCCCGCATAAGAGGCCCTGCCTCCGAGCTCGCTCTCAATCTGCAGAAGGCGGTTGTACTTGGCCAGGCGTTCCGAGCGGCAGGGCGCTCCGGTTTTGATCGCCCCGGCGTTCAGCGCCACGGAAAGGTCGGCGATGAACGCATCTTCAGTTTCACCGGAGCGATGCGAAATGATCGTCGAAAAACCGGCTTTCTGCGCGTCTCTGACGGCCTGGACGGTCTCAGTCAGCGTGCCGATCTGATTAAGCTTGATGAGAATGGCGTTGGCTGATTTTTCCCTGATGCCGCGAGCAAGCCGCTTGGGATTGGTCACGAACAAATCGTCGCCGATCAGGCGCAGGCGATCGCCCAATTTGACCGTCAACTCCCGCCAGCCCGCCCAGTCATCCTCGGCAAGAGGATCCTCAATGGAGACGATCTTATGTTTGGCCGTCCACGACGCGTACACATCGTTAATCTCCGCGGATGACAACGTCCGGCCCTCAAGGATATATTTCCCGTCCTTATAATACTCGCTTGCCGCGCAGTCAAGCGCCAAGCGCGCCTGGCCCGCGTAGCCGCTGTCTGCGATCGCCCTCTCAAGCAGATCCAGCGCCTCGCAGTGAGTTTTAAGCCGCGGCGCAAAGCCGCCCTCATCGCCGACGGCGGTCGTCATCCGCCTCTTGACGAGCTCTTTTTTCAAGATCTGATATATCTCCGCGCCCGCGCGCAACGCGTCGTGAAACGTCGGCGCCATCGTCGGAACGATCATAAATTCCTGCACGTCGAGGCCCGAGTCGGCATGCCGGCCCCCATTGATGACATTGAGCATCGGCGCGGGCAGCAACCAAGCGTTCAATTCAAGCCCGTAGGCCGAACGCAGGAAGGCGTACAGAGGCTGACCCGCCGAAGCCGCCGCCGCCCGGGCGCTCGCCATCGAAATCGCCAAAATCGCGTTGGCGCCGAGACGACCCTTATTGGGGGTGCCGTCAAGCGCCACCATCCGCGCATCGAGCCCTGCAAGGTCGGAGGCATCAAAGCCTTTCACGGCTCGCGCCAATTCACCGACGACATTGGCGATGGCTTTGCGCACGCCCCGTCCGCCATAGCGCGCCGGATCGCCATCGCGTAATTCGACGGCCTCGTGCTCGCCCGTGGAAGCGCCGCTCGGCACGCCCGCAGAGCCTTCAGAGCCGTCCGCCAAAACGACGGTGGCAGACAAAGTCGGCATGCCTCGACTGTCAAGAATTTCAAGCGCGCGAATTTTTTGTATCTGCGACATTAGAATTTTCCCGAGAGAATTTTTTTTCCGACATCGACCAACTCAACCAAACGCTTGGGCGTGTGCGCCTCGGCGTACACGCGGAATACCGGCTCGGTGCCGGAGCCGCGCAGACCGAGCCAGGACCCGTCGCGCAAAATAAATTTAAAGCCATCGCTCTGGTCTATGCGCCACACGGCGGCACCCGCAAGCTCGAGCGGCGGCTTGACCTTAAGACGGCTCTCGAGTTCGATGATGTCGCGCAGGCGCTGCATCTTGTAATTGAGGCGCGCGCCATGAAAAGAGCCGAGCTTTTTGAATAGCCGGTCGCGCATCACCGACAGGCTTGTCTTCTCAAAAGCGACAAGCTCGAGCATTAACACGCAGGCGAGAATGCCGTCTTTTTCAGGAACGTGGCCGCGCATGGAAAGCCCGCCTGATTCCTCTCCGGCAAGAAGGAAAGGACCCGAGCGCAACAGCTCGCCCAAGTATTTGAAGCCGACCGGCGTCTCGCGCGTTTCCGAGCCGTGGGACTTGGCCACGGCATCGATGAAGTGCGAGGTCATCACCGAACGCGCCGCCTTCCCCTCTAATCCGCGGTTGACGACAAGGTGTTCATAGGCAAGAGCTATCACTTCATTGGGCTGCATCCAGACGCCGCCCGCGTCGATAATGCCGAAACGGTCGCCGTCGCCGTCGCAGGAAAGGCCCAGAGATAAATGTTCTTTCTTTACCTGTTTTGCGAGGTCTGCGGTGGACTCAGGCGTGGGCTCAGGAGAAATTCCTCCAAGAAGCACGTCGCGGTCTTCATTGCGCGTGAAGACTTGCACGCCCAAACGCTCCTCAAGAAACGCGCGCAGGTACAGCCGCGCGGAACCGTGCATCGCATCAACGGCGACTCTGAGCTTCGCCTTTTTTATCGCCTTGACCTCGAGAAGGCTCTCCAGTTGGTCGAAGTAGGACTCGCGGAAATCGAGCGTGTCCGTCCACGCTTCCTTGGAGGATCGCTCATCGGACATCACCTTGATCGCGTGGTCGCCAAGCAGCTCGATGCGCCGTTCCAGATCATCAGTCACAGACGGCATAGCCGAGCCGCCCCAGTAGGGCATCCACTTAAAGCCGTTGTACTGCGCCGGATTGTGCGAAGCGGTAATCATCACGCCGCCCACGCTTTTGTTGGCGAGCACGGCCCAGGCAACAGCGGGCGTGGGCAGGTCGGTCGCAGATAATAAGGTCCGAATACCGTCGTTGGCGAACACCGCGGCGACCTCGCGCGCGAAATCTTCGGACGCAAAGCGCGTGTCGTAGCCCACGATGACCGTCGGCACACGGCTCGGGGCAACCCCTGACAGGAACTGCCGGTATTCGTCGCTGTTGTAGCCGACCTCCGCACTTTCCTTCACGAAACCAGAGATGCTCCGTGCGACTTTGCGCACGTTATGAAACGTGAAATCATCTGAAACTATGCCGCGCCAGCCGGAAGTGCCGAATCTAATCATTGAACCCCTTGCGCCCTGCGTCTCTTAGAGCGCCCTCTCGGGCACACATCTCGGGCGCCATCTTAGGATAAGCGCAGGCAAAGGTCAATGCTATTAGCCGTACTTGTATTTGACGCCCATCCCGCCGCCGGGCCACTCGCAGGCGATGTTATCGAAGGGGCAGAGCATGCGGCAGGCGCCGCACTCGATGCAGTTTTCATAGTTGACGATCACTTTCTGATGGGCGGCCTCCCACTCGTAGACCTTGGCCGGACACACGGTGGTGCAGGGCTTATCCTTGCAGGAGGAAACACAAGGCGAGTCGCCGCCGGACTTTTTGAGGACGATGTGCGCGAGAGGAGACTTCTTCCAATCGAGCGTGCCGAGCTTGGCCTCGACCGTGGTCTCAATTTTAATATCCATCAGATCGCCACCTTGCGCAAAGGAAACAGGTCCCGAGCCACGCGCAAAAAACCACGCTCACGGACCAGCCCGATCGCTTTCTTTAAATGCTCCCGCTTGGGCACGCCGTCAGCCGAGAAGCGCAGCCGGGCCAGCTCGCAGACGAGCTTCGGATAAAACTCAAGGAAGCCGGGGGAGTTCTCCACATGCTCCTCAAGGTCTGAGATATCTTCCATGTCGGCGAGCACATAGGAGGCCTTGAGCTTATCGACATAGGCCGACAAAGCCGCTTTTGAAAAATCGCCTTTCTTCTTCGCTTCAACGACGGTCTCACCTGCAAGCTTGCCCGCGGTCATCGCGAGGTTGGAGCCCTCGCGATAGGCGGGGTTGGTCATCTGCGCCGCGTCACCCGCGACGAGAAAGCCGTCGGCGGCGAGCGGGGGCATAGACCTGTAGCCGCCCTCGGGAATTAAGTGAGAGGAATACTCCAGCGTCTTGCCGCCGGAAATAAGCTTCTTGATGAGAGGATGCTGCTTGATATACTCGAGATGATCGGAAGGGCGCAGGCCTTTTTTTTGATAGTCGGACAGCTTGCAGCCAACGCCGAGCGCTAAAGACTCTTTATTGGTATAGATGAAAGCGTAGCCGAGCATGCCCAGGGAAGTCGAGCCGAATATCTCCATTGTCGCACCCTCTCCGGCATTGAGCTGGAATCGGTCCTCGATGACGCCGGAAGGCAGCGCGATGACCTCTTTGGCGCCAAGCGCCACCTCGGAAGCCTTGAGCTCATCAATAAAACCCGCCTTCTGCGCGACGATGGAATTGACGCCGTCGCAGGCGATAAGGACGCTCGCGGTCAACTCGTCGCCCTCGGATGTCTTGATTCCACAGATTTTCCCGGAAGCGTCCTTGATGACATCGCCAACCATGACGCCGCAAAACACCTCAGCGCCCGCTTCCTCGGCCTTCTTCGCATACCACTGGTCGAAATGCACGCGGATGATCGTGTAGCAGTTTGGAATGCCCTCAAGAAATTTGAGGGATTTGTAGCCGACGCTCACATAGGAGTCCTCAGTCGTAATGCAGGTCTTCTGCTCGACAATCGCGCGCTCCACGGGAGCGTCGACGGCTTTCCAGAAATCAGGCACGATCTCGTGCAGCATCTTGGAATAGAGCACCGCGCCCTGAACATTTTTAGCTCCGGGGTACTCGCCGCGCTCGAGAACGACGACTTTAAGGCCCGCGCGGGCCATGACGATGGCGGCCGAGAGGCCGGCGGGGCCGGCACCGACGACGATCGCGTCGTAATCCGGCGCCTTTGTCATCACGACCTAGCAGCCCTTAACGGAGGCATCCTGCACGATCTTTAGGAGCTCTTCAGCCTTGAACGGCTTGGTGATAAAGCCCACGACCTGCGGAAACTTCTGGAACAATATTTTAGAGGCCTCGATTGCCGTGAGTATCACGATCGGGAGATCCTTCGTGGTTGGATCGGCGGATATCTTGCCCTGAAGCGAGTAGCCGTCGATGCCGGGCAACATGACATCGAGGATGAGCACATCGGGTTTGACCGCGGCGATCTTATCAAAGGCTTGGCGACCGCTGTCGCAGGTGTGCACCTCAAAACCGCCGTCCTCCAGAGTGTACTGCACCAAGCTGAGCACATCAGGTTCATCGTCGATGATAAGAACTTTTTTAGCCATGGCTGAATTTATCAATTCGAGTGAAAGAAGTCCACATGACGGAACTCCCAAAAGACCGCCGCCATTCCTAGGCACTAAGACCTATAAATTTTTCCGTGAGTCGGGCTATAATTATTTAATGAAAAAGTTAATCAACCCCGGCGCGCTGATACTCGTCTTGGCCGTGCGCGCTGTCGCCGCCCCGGATAAATTATTTTCGTGCGCTTGCCCCAGATTCCATCAAGCCGGAAGCTCGGCAGCGACCCTGCAGGCTCGGTGCTGGACTACTACCTAAAAACGCCTTCAGACCATTCAAAATGGCAGACCATCCCATCGTTGCCGCGGCCCTTCCCCCCACCGCATTAAACCAAGATTGGCATTCCTCCTGAACCGCAAAGAATTCGCCGCCCGTGTCTGGCGCAAGCTCATGGCTTTCGAGGCTGAGCACCGTCTCCTGCCGCCGGAATGCCGAGTGTTGGCTGCGGTATCGGGCGGACCGGATTCGGTGTGTCTGGCGCACTGGCTGTCGGTGCAGGCACGCAAAAAGGGCCTGAGCGCAGAGCTTATCCACATCCATCATGGGCTACGCGGTCGAGAGGCGGATGAGGACGCGCGCTTCGTCAAGACCCTGGGCGCTCGACTCGGTCTTCCCGTGACGATTGTCCGCGCGCCGGTGCGTACGCTCGCGGCCAAGCGCGGGCTGGGGCTCGAAGAGGCGGGACGCAAGGCGCGCTACCGAGCGCTGGACGAACGGGCGCGGCTTGGACGTTTTAACGCGGTCGCGACCGGCCACCAACTCGACGACCAGGCCGAGACGGTGCTTCTGCACCTGCTCCGCGGCACAAGCCTTGAAGGACTCGGCGGCATTCCGGTCAAGCGCCTATTGCGCCCCGGCGTGGACCTCATCCGCCCCCTCCTGCCTCTGACACGCGCCGAAATTCTTCTCTATCTTAAAATCCATGAACTCAATTGGCGCGAGGATTCAAGCAATGCCGACTCCAAGTTCACGCGCAACTGGGTGCGCCACGAAGTCCTGCCGCTACTCGAAAAGCGCGCACCCGGCGTGAAAGCTCGTTTGGCCGCCATCGCAACGAAGGTCCGCGCCGCGACGGGACGCCGATGAACTATGAGAGCGAAATCGGCCGACAGCGGGCCGCCGAATTGCGCCATTTGTGTCATTGCGAGCCATCAACCCCATGAACTCATCACCGCGAACACGAAGCTGAGTGTCGCGAAAAACGCCGTGAGGAGCACGACGAAAACGCAGGCAAGATAGGGCAGTCCCAAGGTCAGCCAGGCGCGGCCGCCGCTAATGCCGTACTCGTCGCAAATTCCACGCGCCTTATAGGAGAGAGACCATAGGCTGATGAAGAAGAATATGAGGTGCAGGATCCATGCTGGGCTCGGCGCCAACTGAGCGACCAAGACAAGAGGCGCCGCCGCAAGCCATGCAAGTTCAGAGAGGCCCAGATGAACGAAAAGGGCGGGGGCATCGCCGTGCGCGCCGCCGAGTTCCAGGATCAGATGCAAAAGCGCGGTCGTGACAAAGGTCATGACCGTCTGCCACAGCAGCGACAGCGCGAGCCCCGTCCAGCCAAAAGGCAGAAGCGTGCGCCCGGCCAAGGACTGGGCGACATACAGGCTCACCACGCCGAGGAGCAGGCCGAGCAGGCCGAGACTCACCGGCTTCCGCTGACGAATCAACATTGACGCGCGCGGCCGGTCCTCAAAATAATCGTAGAAAAACTCGACGGCGTCCATTTACCAGCCCCCGGACCAGATGTAAAGAAGACCGTGAGGTATAGAGGGCGCTCGCCCCACTGTCACCCCCATAGGTCCCAGTCCGAAGCTTAGGCGCGCACGCGTCTCGAGCAACTCAAAAATATCGTTGAGTTTTTCGGAGTCGCGACGCACCCGCGGCTTTTCATCCTTGATTCCGCCCAACTCCGCAGCGAGCTTGGTCGCGTCAATAGAGTCGCCGAGCTGATCCACGAGCCCCAGATCTTTAGCCTGATTGCCTGAATAGATGCGCCCATCGGCAAGCAACTTGACCTGTTCGACGGTCATCTTGCGCCCCGTGGCCACCGCCTGCACGAACTGGCCGTAAGCGTCGTCGATGAGCGCTTGAAGTATCCTGCGCTCCTCGGCGGTCATCGGGCGTGCGGGTGAGCCGATATCCTTGTGTTTCCCGGACTTGATCGGATCTGATTTGTAACCGACCTTGGTGAACAAGCCTTCCAGATTCGACACGGAAAAAATAACGCCGATGGATCCCGTGATCGTGCCGGGGTGCGCCACGATCTTATCGCAAGCCGCGCCGAGGTAGTAGCCTCCCGAGGCGGAGACATCGCCGAACAACGCGACAAAGGGGATTTTTTTCTCCTTCTTCACGCGCTCGATGCGCATATAAAGTTCCTGCACCGCGCCGACGCTGCCGCCGGGAGAGTTGATGTCGAGCACGATGGCCTTGACGCCCTTGGTGTCGGCGAGCTGCTCGATGCGCCGCGCCCACTGTTCTGCGCCGCGTTCCCACGACTTCCCCGACTCCGTCGCCATGATCGGCCCGCGGATCGACACCCATCCAACCGTGTCCTTAGTCTTTAGCGTCAGCAGGCTCTTTGCGGCGCCATCCCGCTTCCCGGGGCCATCGCCGCGCGAACGCACGACGAGAAACACCGCCGCCACGAGCGCCATCGCATGCAGTGCGATCAACGCGCCGATCAGGCGGCATTTGACCCGCCGCGGACCGGGAGCGGACGGCTCAAGAGAGGCACTAAGAATCGTATCCATAAAATGGTGGAGGTGGCGGGATTTGCACCCGCGTCCAAACGGCGCCGACCGAGGTCACTACAGGCTTAGCCCATCCTTAATTTCGCCCGGGGAAAACCGATGGACGCGTGCTCCCCGAGCCAACCCCGTTCGGTCTTAGGCCCCCCGCCCACGGAATAACAGGGAAGGGCCGCATCCTGCTCATGACACTGGCGACCCACCAGCAGGCGTCGTGGACCAGCGTGTGCTCACTGCGGTTTAGGCAGTGGCCCAAGCCAACTGATTGTTGGCAGTTGTTGTTTGGTCCGGTTTTGAAGGGGCCCTGACCAACCCCTGCCTGCGACCGACGGCTCAACGACATTTGTCGAAGCTAGATCACCCCCGACGCCAGAAGTATAACAGACGGCGCTGATTTACGCAATTCATGGATTTGTCCCCGGAACGACGGCGCGCATGCCGCGCGCGCGGGATGGGCCATGGGCTTTGCGGCAGACAGTCGGAAACTTGCACCAGGAACAGTGCCCCCGCTCGCCGACTTCCAGTCATCTGCGGTCAAAGTCGCTGAGCGCTCCTGATCCTCCTCCACCTCGAGGAAGAGCAGTTCAGCGCCGCCAAAGGTCCAGCCCTCACCGAGCGCTCCGCCCGCCAGTTCGGCATAAAATGGCAGCTGGTGCAGCGCCCCCGAGGAGACCTTCTTAGCCGGATTTTTCGTAAACATTCGGTAATCCCAGGTCGTTGACGCGGTCAGGCAACGCGAAGTTTGCGTCGGAAGTATTTGTCGAGAGGGTACAGGAAAATATCCTTGAGGATATCGTTCCCCCGACATGTCGCCCCTGATACCCGGGAGGAATCCCAGCCCATTCCTGACCGGCGGCTGAAATTGCTGACTTCCCGTCGTTGGTAAACGGTCGTCTCCTCCATCTTCGGGCTTACGAGGCTACACCTGGGTTCACGTATGTTACGACCCGCCCCTTCGCGTCCTCCGCCAAGCGGAGTTTGTCGGACCGTTTAGAGCAGAAGAGTTGCCTCCTCTGCCCCGGCCCCTCGCTACCGGACCGTCAGGTTTTGTCCGGGTCAGCACTTCGCATCTGACTGGATACATCGCAGCTTTACTACTAGACACTCACCAGCGCGCAGCCAAGCTGAAGCGGTGCGTGTTGCCCAACTCCCCGGCCGCCTGCGCGCCGTAGTCGAGGCTGAACTGTCCGCGCTTGAGGCCAAGGCCCAACGTCAGTCCCTTGGCCGCCGAGCCGCCCGACGCCGCGCCCTTGATCGCGTAGCCCAGGCGCAGGAACACGCCGTCCAGCGCCTTGAACTCCCCGCCCACCGCGCCCTCGCTGCCCGCGCCGCGTGGGCCGTTCTGGAACTCGGCGGCCACGGCGTGGCCCTGAGGCAGGCGATAGGCCGCGCCCAAAGCCAGCCTCAACGGCAGGTCGTTGCGCTCGCGGTCGTACGTGAGTTCCGGCCCCAGGTTCCTGAGGGCCGCGCCCAACACTACCTTCCCGGCCCCGAGGCCTTCCAACTCGCGCCGCGCGCCCAAGTCCACGGCCGCGCCCTGCGCCTCGGTCGAACCGATGTGGCTGCGCAGATACTTGACGCTCAGGCCCAGGTCCGCCAATTCAGTTTTGCGTCCGTAAGCCCCGGTCACGGCCGCATCTGAGGCGTTGAAGCTCCCCGTGGGGCGTCCGAGTCCGTCGCGACCCTCGATGCTTCCCTGGCTGAGGTAGGTGATCGCCCCCGCGAAGGTCCCCTGCGGCGCGGGGTGCGCGTAGGTCAAGAAATCATGGCGCGTGCTTGCCCCAAGCTGCGCATGGCTGGCCGACGCTTCGCGCTTCTCCATGCGCGCCAGACCCGCCGGGTTCCAGTAGACCGCGTTTGCGTCGTCGGCCAAGGCGGTGTAGGCCCCGCCCATGCCCGCGGCCCGAGCGCCCACGCCGATATCAAGGAACGCGGCCGTCTCGGCCGCCCAGGAAGCTTGGGCGGCGCAGACGAGCAGGACGGCGGCCCTAAGCGTTCTCATTTTATGATACCGAGTTTCCCAGACTTCACGACGTCCGCTTGTCCCGCCTTCTTGGCCGTCACGGCATAGGTGTAGACGCCCGAGCCCACGCCGGAGATATCCCAGACATGATCGTAGGTGAACTGCGGCCCCAGGCCGTTGCCGTCGTCGAAGGTGCCGAGGTTGTTGAAGCTCGTTGAGGCGTGGACCTTGCGGCCCGAGAGATCATACACGCGCACCTCGACGGAATCGGCCTGCCCGGGCTGGACGCGGATCGTAACCGTGGTTTGACCTCGGACGGGGTTTGGGAAAACATACACCGCCTTAAATCCCAGCGCCGTCTCGGCCGCGGCCACGCCAACGCCGCTTCCCTCCACGCCGACTTCGCTTCCTCCCGCGCCGAGGACTTGATAGACCGAGAAATGCTGAACTTCAGCGCTGACCAGATGCTCGGTTGCGTCCACCCGTGAGGGCAACGCCTCCCAAGCCTGAAGGACCTCGTTCCAATAGTGGACCGTGAGATCCCGTTCGCGCAGCTTCTGGGCCTGGACCAGCGCAGGATCGTAGGGCAAAGTGATGGTCACGGCGGCGGCAAAGGTGGTCCCTTCCGGCCCGAAGGCCACGGGCAGCGAGACGGGCAGGAGCTTCTTCTCGGCAGCGACCGTTTCGCGCGCGGACTGAGCGGCAGGATAAGCGATGCTGATCTCTATATCCTGGGTAAGCGCTGCGGGGGGCACGGCCACGGCGACTTGGTCTGGACGCTGCACCAGTCCTCCCTGTGTTTTGGCCAGGCTCATGTACGTCGGCGGCAACAGCACCGAGGAATGGGAAAGGCTGGAGGGAGTTGTCTTGAACGCCTTCATGCGCTCCGCCTGGTCGATCATCTGGATCAATATCGGTCTGCGGTCGGCTGACACCGATGTGGAGCTGGAAAGCTCATAGAGCTGGCTTAAATAATGATTCAAGGCTTCCCTCCTTGAACCTGTCTGCGCTAACGCCGCTGTTCCCCAGCCCCACATTCCCAGCGTCAGTGCCAGAAGATGGAGAGTCTTAGTCTTCATTCTCTTTCTCATGCTCGGCCTCGCGACACTCCTTCTCCTCGTCCTTGTCTTTGGGCTTCTCCGGCAGCTTGGCGATGATGAACTCGGCGTTGATCTTCAGGAGCTGGAAGGCCTCGTCGTTGACGAATTTCTTGTCATGATCGTCCTTGTCTTTGTCATGGTCGTCTTCGTGCTTGTCGCGGTGATCCTTCTCGTGTTCCTTGTGCGCCTTGGTCAGTTCGTGGACGAACTGGGACAGGCGCACCCGCGCCAACTTCTTCTTATCGCGCGCCAGGGCAGCCTTGGCCTGGTCGAGGCGCTTATCCAGCTTCTGCACGAACTTGGCGTTGCCGAGCCAGCCTATCGAAGCTGACTGGTGTTTGAGGGAAACCAAGCGGTCGATGAGGCCTGCAAGGTTGATGACTTCCGGGACGGGGTCCGGGCCGACGGTCTTGCCTTTGAAGCTATTGTTTTTAAATGGATTTTGAAGAGAATGGGCCACATCCGACTCCTCCTCAGAAAGATCCATCTTAACCATGTCTTTGTCTGTGTGGCCCTGAATCTGGAAATCTTGGACACCGGGAAGGCTTTTCACCGTCAGCTTGAATCCTGCTAATGAGCGCCCGGGCTTGATCAGCATGGGAATATCCTCGCCATTCCATGTGAGGAATTCTTGAATCGAGCCGTCATCGAGGGTCTCCTTAGTGCCTGATGAAGCCACAAACCACCCGGGAGCCGCAACAAGAGCCACCTCGGGAACAGCCACTTGGGTTTGGAGGTGGAATCTGCGGATATCCTGGAGACTTTGCGTGCCGCTTCTGACCGTGTATGCATATTCAACCCGTCCGTCCAGAAACGGCCGAACCGCAACAAGAACCTCAGCTGTTAGCTTGTTTTGCAGTTCGATGCCGAAGTCCTCAGGCGTGATTTTAGCAGCACGCACTGACGTGGACGCTAGCATCAGCACTAGCGCCAACAGTTGTGCGGGAATTTCTCTGGATTTCTTAGAACGCTTTGAAGTCGACATGCCAATGGCTCCTTATGCCCGGATACTCACGGATGAAAATATTATTCTTGCCCTTCCCGTGTTTTTCCATGAGTGCGCGAAGTCGATCCCTTTGCCCCAACGGAAGCGTGCTCGGGCTCAGCCCAGGTGCTATCTGAACATCGACGCCCCGCCCGAGGCGATGGGCCTTGTGCCCACCATCCGGCG
>CAZGVK010000207.1:0-12627 GCA_964529095.1 uncultured Elusimicrobia bacterium | reverse complement strand
GTCGATGGCGTACATCCGGTTGGCCGTGCCGATCGTATTGACCAAGGCCACCGCGTCGTCGGCCTTCACGGCCTCGACACTCTTTGTGTACGACGGCACGGCCAGGGCGGTGAGTATGCCGATGATCATGACGACGACGAGAAGCTCCACGAGAGTAAAACCGCTGCGGCGATGCCTCATAGTAGTCATTATTTCCCCAAGGTCGAGAGTTTGAAGATGGGCAGGAACACGGCAAGAACGATGACGCCGACAAGTACACCGATGCCGACGACCATGATCGGCTCGATGATCGCGTTGAAGCGGCGGGTGAACTGGTCAATCTGCTCTTTGTAGAATGAGGAAAGCGTCACCAGCATGTCGGGGAGCTTGCCCGACTCTTCGCCCATCAGCATCATCTCGGTCACCAGCGAAGGTAAAGCGCCCGTCTTCTTGAAGGACTGGGAAATGGATTTACCGCCGGCGACATCGCTCTTGACCGCGGCGAGCACGCTGCGAAAGATGATGTTTTTGGCAAAAACTCCCTCAAGCACGGAGATCGCGTTCAGGATGCTGACGCCCGACTCGATCAAGGTGGAGAGCGTTGTCAGCATGCGCTCGATCATCATGTTTTTGAGGAAGTCGCCGAACATGGGCAGACCGAAAAGCGCTTCCCATTTTGTTTGCTGGCCGGCTTCTGTCGAGACATAGGCGTTCCAGAGGATCCAAAGAAGGACAACGGCGGAGATAAGGCCGACAAAGTGATGGATAAGAAGATTGGACAAGGCAATAATCGCCGCGGTCAGAGGGGGAAGCTTGACATCAAAGCTCGCGAATATTTCCGCGAACACGGGAACAATTTTAATGATGAAGAAAAGGAGCACGCCGCCGGAAACCAGCATCAGCATGCCGGGATAGGCCATCGCGGTCACGAGCTTGCCCTGAATTTCAGCCTGTGAATGGATGTAGGCGCCGATCTGCTTCAGCACTTTTGGCAACTGGCCGCCCATCTCGCCAGCCTGCACGAGAGAGACCCAGAGATTGTCGAAGGCTTTAGGATGGCGCCCCAAGGCTCGATACAGGGCGGTGCCGTTGGAGACGTCCCGCGTGACCTGGGAGAGAGCGTGCTGGAGGGGCTTTGAGCTTGAGTTGTCGCCAAGCAAGGACAGCGCCCGAACGAGGGGCACGCCGCCATTGAGAAGCGTCGCAAGTTGCTCGGCGAAAAAGACGAGATCGCGCAGGGCGGGCTTGCCCCCACCGCTTCCGCCCCCCTTGCCGCCGCTTGAAGCATTCGTCTTGTCCGCGACTATGGACAGGATGAAATAGCCTCTGGCCTGGAGCGAATTGATGGCCTCGCTCTCGCTACCCGCTGAAAGAGCCCCCGAGGAAGTTTCCCCCTTGCTGTCCTGGACGGTGTAAGTGTATTGAGCCATTCTTGACTCAGTGTAACAGGAGTTTACAGTCGTGTCAATCCGATACGGTCACAGACATCACCTCGTCGATGGTGGTGAGGCCATCGAGCACTTTTCTAAAACCAGAGGCGCGCATGGTCCACATGCCGGCTTCTTCTCCGGCCTTCTTGAGTTTTCCCACGTCCGCGCCATAGCGGTAGATGATCTCCTTCATCGCCGCGTTAAGCTTGTAGACTTCGTAGATCGCCTTCCTGCCAAAGTAACCGCCCGCGCATTTGTCGCAACCGCGCGCTTCATAGAAGGTGACCGTGTTCGGATCCAGGGGCGTTTCTAGAAGGGCCTCGCGCACGACGCGCGCCGCCAAATCGGCAGGGACCTTCACCGGTTTCTTGCACAGCGGACAGAGCAGGCGCACCAGTCGCTGTGCGGCTGCCAGCTGGAGAGAGTTTGCCAGCATGAACGGCTCGATGCCCATGTCGATGAGGCGGGCGACGCAAGAGAGCGCATCATTGGTGTGAAGCGTGGAGATCACCAGGTGGCCGGTGAGAGCGGCGCGCAGGCAGGTCTGCGCTGTTTCCTGATCACGGACCTCGCCCACGAGGATGACGTCGGGATCTTGACGCAGGAAGGAACGCAACGCCGACGCGAAGGTAAGGCCGATATTCGCGCGCACCTGCACCTGATTAATGCCCTCGATTTTCAATTCGACGGGATCCTCGATCGTCATGATATTGATGTCGGGGCTCTTGATCGTATTTAAAATGGCACCCAACGTCGTGGTTTTTCCCGAGCCGGTCGGTCCGGTCATGAAGAACAGGCCGTGCGGCTTATTGGCCGCCTCAAGGATGTCAGAGCACTGTTTAGGATCAAGACCGACTTTATTGATGTCAAGATCGACAGCGCCCTTGTCAAGCAAGCGCATGACTACCTTCTCTCCGAACACGCATGGGCAGATCGAAACACGCAGATCGATGACTCGATTCTGAACCTTGATCGAGAACTGCCCATCCTGAGGCAGGCGCCGCTCGGCAATATCAAGCTTGGAAAGGATCTTAATACGCGAAACCATCCCCGAAAACAGCTGCTTCGGCGGCGGGCTGCGCTCATAAAGAATGCCGTCGATGCGGAAACGGAGCACCACGCGTTCATCATATTTTTCAATATGAATGTCCGAAGCACGCTCCTGAATCGACTGCTTGAGAATCGCGTTGATCAGCGAAACGGTCTGCGCCCCGGCCACGTCAACGGAGACCTGGTCGAGGTTCAAGCGCTCCTCGCCCGCCTGAGACGCTTCCTCGATTTCCGCCTCGCCTTTCTTCGTGTTGAGCGTGGCATCAATGGCGCCGCCGCCCAAATAAAACTCGTCTATCGCCTTGAGAATCTGGCTTTTCGTGGCGATAAACGCCTGGATCTCGTTGCCGCTGAGAAGCTTGAGGTTGTCGATCAGCAGCACGTTGTCGGGATCGGTCATGGCGACGGCGAGCGCCGTCTCATCCAGGAAAAGCGGGAGGACCAGATTCTCCCGCGCGTAGTTTTCGGGGATGACCTTCTCCAGGCCCTGGCCCTTTTCCGACTTTAGAATCTTATTCTCGCGGGAGGCCCAGGGGATGTTCAAATGCTTCGAAAGGGCGGCGACGATGTCGTCTTCTTTAACGAAACCCAACCTGACGATGATCTCGGCGAAATCGCCGCGGCTCTGCGTCGCCTCTTTCTGAGCCTTGTCGCATTGCTCCTGAGTCAGGACGCCGCTGCTGAATAGAATTTTTTCCAGATCGGGCATGGGATTTTTTATCTCTGGTCGTGGACGATGGTCGGCGTGATGAAGATGACCAGGTCGGAGTTTATCAGACGCTTCGATTGGCTCCTGAAAAAGAGCCAGCCCACAAATGGGATATCCCCCAAGAAAGGAACCTTGCGCTCGACCTTTGATTCCGTCGAGCGCAGCAAGCCTCCAAGCACCAAGGTTTCTCCGTCCTTAATGCGAACCAAGGTGGACACCGACCTCTTGATCACATTAAAGACGCGGCTCGTCGGCGTCGAGAGGCCTGATTCCTGAGCGTCCGCAAATGAAGATTCAACAAGCATCGTGATATAGCCTTCTTTATTGACCTGAGGCGTCACTTTCAGAAGCAGGCCCGTCTGCGCGCGCGCGACATCATTGACGGTCGAGGCGACGCCTCCTCCGGTGCCGCTCGTGGTCTGCTTGAAGTTCGTGGCCTCATCGGTGATGATGTCAATGACTGAAGTTTTGTTGTTCAGCACGGTTATCTTAGGCTTGCCCAAAAAGCGCGCCTGCGAATTAGCCATCAACGCGCGCAAAGTGATTTTCAATGAAGTCAGATCAAGCACGCTCGTGTTCAGCGAACTCACCGTATTGATCGCCCCGGCGGCGGCTGAAATAGGCGAGGCCGTCGCGACGGCGGCGGCGTCGACAGCGCTTATCTCTCGAGCGAGCGGGTCGAAGAAGCGCGTCTTATTAATGTCCCTGGGAAAATTAAGGGGGAAGGTCGTGTCGCGCGAGCCGCTCGTAAAGCTTGCCAGTTCCCCGCTAGGGCCGCCCCATTCGAAGCCGAGTTCGCGGTTGCGCGAGGAGTTGATCTCCACGATCTGAGCCTCGATGCGCACCTGCGGGGCTTTCTTGTCGAGCTCCGCGATAATCTGCTCGACCTGGGGAAACACCTCGGGGATGTCGCTGACGATCAAAGCATTCATGCGCGGCTCGATTTCGACACGACCGGCCGGGGTAAGGATACTGCGAATAATATTGACGATCGCCACGTCGGAGGCGGCCTGATTTCTCGAGCCTGCCGCGGCACCGCCGCCCGCAGCACCCGCGCCGCCCGCAGCACCCGCGCCGCCCGATCCAGCGCCCGACGAAGCGTTGCCTCCGGTATCGGCGAGAGCAATCAGGGTGATGAAGCTCAATGTGTAAATGCGCGTGCTGAGCCTCTCCGTTTTTGTTGTGCGCGGCGTCACCAGGAAAATATTGCTCTTGCCGATCTGCTGATAGGTCACGCCTTTGATCTCAAGCAAGACCTGCAACGCCTCGCGCACGGTCACGTCCGGCAGGAACGCCGTCACCCGTTTTTCCTCCAGGCCTTCGGCGACGATGAATTTTACTTTGGACTGAGCCGAAATCGAATCAAGAAAGCTCGAAAGCGGGGCCTCCTTGACTCTTACCATCACGCGCTTATTAAGGGGCGAGAGTGAAGGCGGCGCGACGATGCGCGCAGGCGGCGCGGCGCCGATCTGCACTCCCGCGGCCGGCCCCGGCTCTGCGGGCTTCTCTGCTTCGACCTCAGCGCCGCCCTCGGGCGAGGCTGAGGGCTCGCCTTCACTGATCGGACCGCCGCCGGGTGTTGTCGTCTGCTGAAACTGGGGATTGGCCTCAGGCTCAGCGCGACGACGCTGGGCCATTGCCTCCCCCGGGCCCGACGCCGCAAGGCCGAATGAAATGAGGCTTGCAAGACCGGCTCTAGCGATTTTTGTCCAACAACGCGCATCGGCGTAAATTTTATTCATGACGCCTCCTACGGGCCTGATCCTGCCTGACGCTCTTGAAGAATCTCTTTGCCTTGAACTCGAAAATCACGCGCGACTCGGTGATCTTGACAACCTTGATCTTCGTGGTCTCGACGAACTCGCCCTCGCCGACGACCGCGTTGTTGATGATGGCATTATACCCGCTGGCGTGGTTTCCGATGATGCCCTGCAGTTCCACCAAGTCGGCTGGATTCACCGCGGGTCTAACCCGGCGCTCCTGAGACCGAACCTGTGACGCTTCCGTCAGATCTGAAGCGGCCCTGCGCCGGGCCTCCTCCTCCTCCAAAATGCGCACCCGATCGAAGGGAGAAAGCATTGGGTCGCGTTTGAGGGACGGCAGTGTTGCCGAGGAAAATACGGGTGTGGATATTGCAACCTCGGGGGCTGTCTTTGGGTCGGCGCTCAAAAGCGCACGGGCAAGCGGCGCTCCCACGACCTCAGACGCAACGACACCGCTTGAGACCGCAATCAACGCTGTTGCAGTCTCCGTGGAAACAACGGTCGTTATAGGATTGACGAACTTGGCATTCGGAGAGGACTGAAACACTCCCCCCTCGGGCACGCGTCTACTTCCCTTGGCGACAACCATCTTCTCACGCTCGGCTTTCAGGTGCGACCACCAGTTGTAAAACAGCACGCCGGGCACCGCCAAGGCGCCGATAAGAATCACCCAGCCAAGACCCCCGCGCGCCTGTCCCGCGGCAGGCATCAGTTGAACCTCTTCTTTGGAATGGCGGTCATGACCGAGGCAGAGACGATGTTCAAGCCGGGCAGAGTGGCCGTCTTTGCGACATCAAGAGTGTAAACGTGCATCAGATGCTTGGCGCTCTCAAGGCGCAGCAGCCATCGATAAAGGTCGTTGAATTTGAGCTCAAGCTGGACAGTCGAGGTCTGAAAAATGAGGCCGCTTGACTCCGACTCAACGACCGGCTGAAACATCTCCGGGGTCAGGTTCTCAGCTTGAAGCGATTCGATCATCGCATTCGAAAGCCATTGCTGCTGATCCTTCAACTGCGGCAAGGTCCCGTAGACGACGGCAAGCTGATCGCGCAGATCTAAATATTTAGCGCTGACATCCGAAAGAGCCCGCGCCGCATCGATTTCTCTCTGTAAACGGGAAATCTTGTTCTGCGGCGGCAGATAGACGCCGAAATAGGCCGCGCTAATAAAAAAAGCGCTCAGCGCAAACACCTTGCCAAAGCGCTTCATGCCCTTGTCGCGGATCGTCATGAGCACCAAGTCGGCTTCGATCCTGGCCGCTCTCAAATAGGGACTGAGATCAATGTCTTTGCCGGCCATCAGCGTTTCCCTTTCAGCGTGATTGTAAATTCCGTCCGTCCCTCGAATGTTCGCGCCAGCGCCTCGGGGTCGAGGCTCAAACCCGCCTGAACCGGCGCGGCCGAGTGTTTAGTGAAGGTCATATTCACGTCAAAGAGCGGCTTCAGGTTCGGATTGAGGCGCAAAGTGTCTGAGAACTTGGAAACAGCGCTCTGCTCCTCGCCGACGGTGGAACCGCGGACGCGTCCGAGCAGCCTGATTTCGAACGTGGCCGCGTCATCTGCCAGAGGGTTGGTCGCGGTGATTTTTATCAGCCACATGTTCTCCGGCATGAGTTCTATGATGTCGCGCAGGTAGCTGGATATCGGAAGGCGCTGACTCTTTGTGACCGCATTCAGGCGCAAGGACTGCTCTTGCATCTCGACAAGCATGGCGTCAATCTCCGGCGCCTGAAGTCCGCCGAGCGCCGCCTTCACGTCCGGCGCCAAGCTGTAATTTTTCAATGCTTTGGCGCGCTGGTTGTAAGTCAGCGCCTGGAATATGCCGACGCAAGCGATGCAGACGCCGAACACCATGCCCGCAATGATGATGTCGCGCGCGACTTGGCGCTCATCCTCGCCGACGCCGTCCGTCGCCGCCAGATTGATCGTGACAGCAGAAGCGACCGCCGCGCGCATGGACGCGCCAATGGCGGCATGCCCGCCCCAGTCACCGCTCTTAATTGAGAGCATCTGCGCGGTGTCCTGAATTTCCGCAGGCACGCCCGTCTCCGCGGTGAAAGCGTCCTTCCAGTGTCCGAGCGCGGCCGGCGTGCCGCTCAGTTTTATTTTCGAGATGCTGTTGAGACCGAGCTGCTTATGGGCGAAGGCCAGGCAGCCGGTCATGTCCACCTTGCGCTGGTCGGAGAGCGTCGCCGCGCCACCCATAAACACCTCGCGGAAGAAAACGGGCAGTCCCCGATCGCAGATCATGATGCGGATGACATCCTCATCGAAATGGACTTGCACAAAGGGCGCTGAGCTCCGGGCGGGCTCGACGGCCCGCCACAGGCGCAGGACCGAGCAGGGTGCGACCTCAAGACCGATCAGATTCAGCTCAAGGGATGCCAGAAGGCCGGCGATATGCGCCAGATTCTTATTCTGCGTGACCGCGATAAGCACGCCCAGGCGCGGCTTGCCGGACGAATCAGGCTGCATCAACTCCGCCTGAAAGTCCGAGGTCAGGGAATCGAAGGAAATCGGAATGTACTTCTTGGCTTCGATCGGCACCGAGGTGCGGAGGAAACGCCGCTCGATCAACGGCATGGGAAAATAGCGAAGCACTCCTAGATGGTGGGAGAGCGTTACGACCACATTTTTTGAGTTCCAGCGGATCGCGGACAAAGACTGCCGGATCAGCGCGCCGATTTTAGCCGGATCGGACAGGAAATCCATGCTCATCGTCATGGTGCCGGTGGCTGATTTCCCCGCGAGCGGAATTGGGATGCGCACAAGATGATCGATGGAAATTTTCCCATCCTTGCCATGCCTGGTTTCGGCGATATACACCATCTCCGGGCTGAGGTACAGACCGAGGCACGGGCCGGCGATCGCTTTGGCCTTGCCGAAGGCCAGGGTGTCGATCAGCTCGTCGACAGCGTTACTCATGAAGCGCTTATGAACGCAAGAGTCGCCTTCGCGCCGCTTTTGGCGGCGGAGGAGGCCATGATAATGCGCTTGGAATCCACCTGATGGCGGTTGACAAGAATGCCGGCGATCATCTTGACGCGCTGTCCGGCAAGCGCCGCGCCATCAGCCTCTTTCGCGTCGTAGCACCCGGTCACGCGGAGGCTCTTAAGCGGATGCGCGGGCATCGCCGCTACAACTGCGAGGAGAAGCTTCGCGGCCTCAGGGGTCAACTGATAAGTTCCCGTTTTAAAATTCAACGTCCACGCACTCGCGTCCTTCCTTGCATTGACGCGGGCGGATTTTCCCTTGGCGGGCTTGCCGGCCTTCTTCCCGCGCACAGAACGCTTGACGACCTGCTGTTTGACGCGAACTGCCGCAACACGCGGCAAAGCCGCGACAGCTTTCCTCGCTGCCGTGACGCCGGCGACAAGCGGCTTCTCCCGAGCTTTGGCCATGTCCGCCCTTGGCGCCAACACCCTCGCCCGGGTCTTCGCGACCGCTGGTCGTGCTGCCGGCCGCTTCTCGCCGGGAACATCGCCAAGCAGCTCAATCCAGCGGTGGATGGAGCGCTGCCGGTTCTTTGCGTCAAGCGCGGTCAGCACGCACTCATACCGCCCAGGCGCCAGAATTTCACCGAAATAATTCTGTTTCCCATTCCAGAAAATCTGATGGAATACCGAACCGCCGCCGGTGACATGCTGCAACGGCGCGAGTTCCGCCCCATCGCGTGTCGGCTGCAGCAACTGGAATTTCCAGGAGACGAGGCCGGCGGGCGGATCGGTCACGGAAAACTCGACGATGACCCCCTGCCCCCGCGCGGGCCTAAATGAGGACGGATATACGCCGAGTGAAATCGGCGGTCCGAGTTCTTCGCCGATGGCGCTCTCGACAACGAGGTTCAGCGACTGGTTATATACGAATACGACGATCACGCCCTGAAAGTCTCTCAGGTCCTTAGGGATGTCCACCTGCGTGTTATGAAGATTGACGCGTATGCGGGGAGGAGCGACACCCGCATTGAAAAGATGGGCCGCAATACCCATCGTGCGACGCATGTCCAGAACCTTCGTGTCTCCGACGGCGGCACCTTCCGGCAGGATCACGGCCGCAGTGGCGCCAAGCGCGAACACGAGCTTCGTCAACGGGTCAAGCATCTTAGTTGCGCCGGGTGCAAAGGCGATGCCCGTCTTAAAGAGCAGAGACGCGGGAATGCCGATCGCATCGGGATCCCCGTTCTCGCGCATGACCACGCGCACGCCTGAGATAGACTTGATGTCGCTGATGCTTTTCTCCACAGCGCTCCGTAGCCGAACACGGATCTCCTTGCGCATCAGGGCCTTGTTCGCCGCCGGCATAGCATCGGCACGCGAGGAAGCCGCCGGAGCCGTCGCGGGCTCAGCAACGCTCGTCGCCGGAGCCGCCGCGGGCTCAGCAAACGCAATCGGGCTTGCCGCGTTGACCTTAGCAGGCTCGGCCAGCCTCGCGCTCGTCTTCGGAGTTGGACTGCCGCCAGCGCCTCCCAGCGTGTTCATGCGATGGGTAATCAAATTGATATATTCATTGGCCATCGAACGTTCGGAGGGATCGCCTTTCGTTAAAATTTCCATAAACCGGTCCATCGCCGAGATATCCTGTCCTTGCTCATAGAAACGCAAAGCGGTACGCATCTGACGGCTCAAGCTCCCCCCGCTCGCGACATTCGGCTGAGCATGGAGAAAGGAAACTCCAAGACTATATAATACGGTGGTGATAATGGCTACTTTCTTCATAATCTAACCGGGCATTAAATTCAATCATAAGAGAATACGATTACTGAATTATTACACGATTTTTACCGCAACAAACCACCGCCTGGGCCGCTCAAGGCACATAGCCCATCGCGGTCAAACGAGCTCTAATAGCGGCGTTGCCGGGATCGAGGGCAAGCGCGGTTCTGAGTTGCGCCTCCGCCTCGGCCGTCCGTGCCAATGCCAGATAGGCGTTAGCGAGGTTCACCCGTGGCGCCGCTCGCCGCAAATCGCGAGCAACAACGCCCTCCAGTTCGACGACGGCATCCGCCGCGCGCCCATTGGCAAGGAGCAAGCTGCCATATAGAAAACGAGCTTTCAGCAAAGAGGGCCTGCGCTGGGCAAGGCTCGCGGCACGCTGGAGGGACCTGCCCGACCAATCTCCCCGGGAGACAGCTGTGTTGAGCGCTCGTAGCTCCGCAAGATCCTTCAAGATCGCAGGCAGAGGCCGCCCCGACTGCGCTGTGACGGCTTGCAGATTCTGCTCGAGCCTCGGCGCTTCAGGATCTGTCTCCACGGCGCGCGTGTAGGCGGCCTCTGCCTCGGGCCAGCGCTTGTCTATAGCCATGAGATAGCCGAGGTTGTTCCAGTAATTGCCGTTCTCCGGAAAAATGCGAGTCGCTTCAGTGAGCAGAGCCTTGGCGGCGACCTTATGCTTCATCGGCTCGCTCAGGTAGAACGAGCTGAGACTATTGATGAGCGGCTTCGAGAGAGGATTTAACGCCCAGCCCATCTCGAAATAATCGACCTCCTTGCCGCTCCGTCCCTGAGATGCGTACACGGTGCCGAGATTTAAGTAAATTTCATCGTAACCGACATTGGCTTTTAAGGCCCCTTCATACGCCTCTATGGCCTTTGCAGCCTGCCCCGTGCGCGCATAGGCGTTGCCGAGTTCGTAAATCGCGTTCACCTCGGGCGGACCCCAAGATCGCGATCTCTCAAGCGCGCGCGTCGCCGCCGGCATATTCTCCTGGCGGATTTCCTTGAACCCGGCGAAATACCATGCCTCGCGCTCCCATACCCGCACTTGCCACCACACAGCGCTCAGGCCCGCGCAGGCAAGCGCCGCAGCAGCGGCGCGCCGTGCCGGCAAAGGCAACACCCAGGTCCCAATGACGCCGCCGCCTTTGGCGCCACGCCCCATCGCGGTCCCCGCGAGCCACCAAAACAGGAATGCCGGCACTGCAAAATGCAAAGAGACGTTGAGCAGATTGTCGGCGAGCACGGTCGCGACTCCGGCGACCGCGCCAAGCCAGATCGGATCTTCTCCCGCCTTCGTCTGCAGCCACTTCCACGACGTCTTAAAGAACGTCGCCCACAGCCACAGAAAAGCGCCCAGCCCCAGCACGCCGGTTTGCGCAAAGACTTCCAGTATTTCATTGTGCGAGTTGTTCGCGTGGGTGCGCATGTTATGATAAAACGCATCCGCATGCAGCAGGCTCCCTTGATAGAACGGATAAAACAGCTCAAATAATCCTCCCCCCTTCCCGAGCAACGGCGCTTCGTTGCCCATCATCCATGCCGAGGTCCAGATGAGTACGCGCTGATGCCAGGGACTGTAGAAGCCATCGCGCTTGGCGATGGCCCACATCTCAGTTAGACGACCCACGACAGTGGGCGTGTAGCCGGAAGTGATCGTGCTCGAAGGCCACGCAAGAGCCAAAACAAGGACCAGCCCGAAGAGGAGCCCTGCGCCGCGCGGCTGATCCTTCAACCGTGCGCGCATGCGCGCTGAAAGTCCGAGCGTTGCCACGCCGACCGCCGCGCCGCCCCATGAGGAACGCGTCAATGTCGCCAGCAATGCCGCCTCTAGGACCACGAACAAAAGGGCGTATAGGCAACGGCGCGCTCCGCTCTTCTCGACAAGGAAAAGCGCCAGCGCCGAAGGCATCAGCGCCGCGTTGTAGGTCGAAAGAAAATTAGGGTTGCCAAAAGTCGAAACCGCGCGGCCGCCGTATGGGTTAAGAACGCTGGACCACACCGGTTCGTAGTTGAAATACTGGCACACGCCATACAGAGAGGCGAGAAAACCCGTCGCAAAAGCCAGATGGAGAAAATCGATCACGCGCCCGCGCCGACACAGCCAGGCCGCAATGCCAAGACCCAGGGCCCACACGACAGCGCCGTACGGCTCCCAGACAAGCGCAAAAAAGTCTTCATTCGGCGCGCCGCTGCGCGTCCGCGCCGAGGCAAACGCGACCCAGAGCAGGCCCCAGAAAACGGCGAAGGCGACCCACGGCCCCAACGCTATGTCATTTGAGCCCTCGTCCTCAGCGGCGACCAATGCGGCAAGCCAAAACGCGGCCATGCAGTTGACGACGAGAAACATCGCCGCGCGAACGCCTTCTGCGATCATCGCCGGACGAAAGAACTCCGCGTGGCCAAAATACGCGCGCAGCCAGCTCACGGCCCAGATGAGGAGAAACGCCGCCAGAGGCCAGGCGACGGGCAGTTTCGGCAGGGACGCTCCCGGCGGCTGTCCGACCGCTCGCCAAACCCAGGCGACAAAAGCGAGCGCCAGCACAATATTGAGCAGGACGATCTGCGAAATATAAGGGTTGCGCGTGAGGTTGGTAAAGAACAGCAACGGGCACACGAAATGCGCCGTCACGAGCAACCATCGCCGAGCCGTATTCATCGAGGCAAAGATTAGCAAATACCAAAATTGCCTGAGCTCGCGGGAAATTCCTCATGCTAACCTTAAGGATCGTATCGGGAAAGCGCCCTGCAAACCGCGCGTTCCAACGACAGGTTCGAAGGCATTTCCGGCCGACTCCAGAAGGGGCATGATTCGTCCGCATCAACAACTCGCCGCAGGCTCGCTACCGGCGGCGGCCTGCGTTTAAAAAATCACATCTTGGGGTTGACGCAACAATAACTTTTTTTAACTCACGACCCGGACCTGAACATTTCTTAAATCAAAGCCGGGGATGGGATTTGAACCCACGACCTGCTGTTTACGAA
>CAZGVK010000206.1:0-8985 GCA_964529095.1 uncultured Elusimicrobia bacterium | reverse complement strand
AGGCATCGAGGCGGGGCTCGAGCGCTGCGAGCGCCAGGTCGAGACCTTTCTGATAATCAAGTCGTGACACCACGCCGATGAGCGGACGGTCATCGTCAACCTTGAGTCCGCATTCGCGCCGCAACGCTTTCTTGCACGCGGCTTTGCCTTCAATGGCGTCGACCATCGAGTAGCGGCGCGCCAACGCAGCATCGCGGGATGGGTCCCAAATCTCCAGATCTATCCCGTTGAGGATTCCGCGCAGATCCTGCGCGCGACGATTGAGAAGACCTTCGAGCCCAAAACCGCGGTCCGACGACTGGCGGATCTCGTGCGCGTAGGTTTCACTCACCGTTGTGATCTTGTCGGCATACGCGATCCCGCCTTTGAGATAGCTCATCTGTCCGTAGTACTCGAGACCTTCGGAAGACCAGTCCTCGGGGCCGAAGCCGGCCGATTCCAGGGCCGCGTGCGGAAAATTCCCCTGATACGCCATGTTATGGATCGTGAATACGCAACGCGTGCTTATGAAGTGAGGATCGTTCTTGTAGTGACGCTTCAGGTGCGCGGCGACAAGGCCGGTCTGCCAATCGTGGATGTTGATAATGTCAGGCTTAAATCCGATTGCTTTCGCGCCCTCGAGGACGGCCCGTGAGAATAGCGCGAAGCGGCGGTCGTTGTCCTGATGATCGCGGCCTTCGTTCCCATAGAGGCCTTCCCTGTCGAAGAACAGCGGATAATCCACAAAATACACAGACACGCCGTGCTGGCGTCGGAATCCCAGACCGATGTTGATTTCTCCGCCAGCGAGCGGCACCTTGATCCGCTGCGTCGCCTTGTTCTCAAGGGCTACCGCGCGATATTTGGGCAAGAACAGGCATACGTCATGGCCGCGACGACCCAGTTGTTGCGTGAGGGCGCCGACGACATCTGCAAGCCCGCCGGTCTTGCAGAACGGGACCGCCTCGCTGGCCGCGACGAGGATCTTCACTCCTGAGGCCGCAGTCCCTCGGGTTTCTCCTCGTCCTCTTTTATAGGGATGGGCGCTGCCTCCTGATCTATAGCGACGATCGGGACCGCGGCGTCTGAGGCAAAGCTATCAAGCGACGGCAAATCCTCAAGGCTGTATAGGCCGAAGTGGCGCAGGAACTCCATGGTGGTGCCATACATGAGCGGGCGACCGACGGTCTCCTTGCGGCCGACGACCTTGATCAGGCGCTTCTCGAGCAGCGTCTCGAGAGGGGCGATGACTTCAACGCCGCGGACCTCCTCGATCTCGGCGCGTGTCAGGGGTTGTTTATAAGAGATGATTGAGAGCGTCTCTTGCGCTGCGGTGGACAGGCGCATCGTCGCGCGCTCGGAGAAAAGCTTTTTCAAGTAGGGCGCCAACTCGGGCCGCGTGGCCATCTGCCAGCCTTCGGCGACGGCAATCAGGCGGTAGCCTATATTCCTCTCATCGAGATCACGACGCAGCTCCTCGACGACCGCCATGATTTTATTTTGGTCGCTCACATCGATGAGCTTGCACAATTCTTCAGCCGATAGCGGCCGGTCAGTGATGAACAGCAACCCTTCGAGCACGCGGCGCAGCAGGGCGGGATCACCTGCGGGCGTCGATTGAGCTTCCACGGGGACCCGCGTTTCAGAGGCGACGAGCGCCGGGGCATGAGTATTTTCGGCTTCAAGGCTTGACATCAGTCTCTCCTAGGGTCGCGTCGACGGCAGAGTCGTCCCGCTTAAACAGGCTTATCTTTCCAAAATTAACTTCTTGACGGATGAAAATCTTCTGCAGCTTGGTCAGCTCGAGCATCGCCAGAAAGCAAGCGATGATGCCGCGTCGTTTGCGCTCGTCGACGAACAGGTCCTCCCATGGGATCATGGATCGTTCGGAGAGAAGGAATAGGATTTTCTCCATTTTCTCTTCAATCGGGAACTCTTCGCCGTCGATGGATTGAGAGTCATCTTCAGCTCCCGCGAGGATGACCTGCAAATGCGCCATCAAGTCGAACAGCGAAACATTCGGCGACTTCTCTGCCTCCTCGAAATGCGGCGCGCCCCGGTAGAACACGCCGGTCATCTCCTCGGCGCGGCTCATGAGGAATTTGGAAGCTTCCTTGAATTTTTGATATTCGAGCAACTTTTGCGCCAGCTCCGCCGCCGGGTCGGGACCTTCCGCGCCTTCAAGCCCGTCGCGACCGCGCGGCAGCAGCGCGCGGGACTTGACCGCCATCAAGGTCGCGGCCATCACCAGGAAATCGCCGGCGATATCGAGGTCCATATCCTTCATGAGCTCGATGTAGGCGAGATACTCCTTGGTGATGTGCGCGATCGGGATGCTTTGGATATCCAGATCATCCTTCTTGACGAGGAACAACAGCAGGTCGAGAGGACCCTCGAAGAGTTCGAGCGAAACTTCATAGGCCTTCGCGGCCATTTAGCGCAGACTCATTGCGCGGCGAACATCTTCCATCGTCTTCTGCGCCACAGCACGCGCTTTTTTTGCGCCGTCGGCGAGGATGCCATCGACGGCGTCGGCAGAGAGCGCCTCGCGGCGCTTGCGGAAGAGATCGAATGGCTTCGACATTCCGCCGAGGAGGTCGTTTTTGCAGTCGCCGCAACCAAGCGCGCCCGCGCGGCATTCAGAGCCTCGGTCCAAGTAGAACGCCTCGTCGGCGTACAGCTTGTGCAGCGCGTACACGGAGCAACCCGGCGGGTTCTCGGGACAGGGCAACGGATGGCCGTGTGCGGCAGCGCTTGCACGCGTGGGATCGGTGTACATGCTTTTTACTTTTTTCGCAAGAGAATTTTCAGTTTCGCCGAGGTCGATGGAGTTGTGATAGGACTTCGACATCTTGCGCGCGTCGACGCCGAGCACTTTTGGCGCGGGGGTTAAGAGAGGTTGAGGCTCGGTGAACACGGAACCGAAGACATGATTGAACTTGCGCGCGATTTCACGCGAGAGTTCGATGTGCGGAAGCTGGTCCTGGCCGACGGGGATCCTGGTTGCGTGATAGAGAAGAATATCCGCTGTTTGCAGAACGGGATAACCGAGGAAGCCATAAGTGCGCATTGCGGATTCGGCGATTTCTCCCGTCTGCGTCGTTGCCGTGAACAAGCCCTTGCCGGCTTGAGAGTGTTTTGTTTTGGCAAGTTCCTGCAGCTGTTCTTTCCAGGTCGGATTATTCTCCAGCCAGCCCAGAGGAGTTATCATGGCCAGCATCAACGACAGTTCAGCGTGCTCCGGAACGTCGGACTGCTTGAAGATCACGCACTGGTCGGCATCAAGGCCGGCCGCAAGCCAGTCAAGGACCATCTCACGGCAATTTTCCTGGAGATGAGATGTGTCGCCGTAGCCGGTCGTCAGCATATGCCAGTCAACGACGGAAAAGAAGCAGGGATATTGGGTTTGCAGATCAACCCAATTCTTCAGCGCCCCCCAGTAGTTCCCCAGGTGGAGGCGGCCCGTCGGACGCATGCCGGAGAAAACGACATCCGCGCGCTTCATCGCGCCGGAATTCTAGCGTTTCTCCAATGGGTAATTCCAGGTTTATATTGTGGAGATATTCGCTGTCGGCACCGCCAGGGCCTTGTAAGAGCCTGGTTCGAGCTGGTCGCAGAGCCAGGTGATGGGCTGGGGCTTGAAGCCGACCTCGAGGAAGGTCCGGCAACCGGCGGCATGAGCGGCCCGCACCGCGTCTAAGTGTCGCTCGCAAGCGACGGCTTGCAAGATAAGTTGTTCTTTAATATGCGCAGGGTCGGTCTCGGCCTTGCCCGAGGTCCCCATGAACACCGGAACGGCGGGAGCCTTTATCTCGATGGATTCAAGCGCTGAGGCAAGCGCTGCTTTGGCGGGCGCGAAGGCCTCCGTGTGATAAGGTCCCTCGACCTTAAGGATGGAGACCTTCACGGGCCAGTCCTCGGCGCGGGCCTTGGCTGCGTAGATTGCCAGCGCTGCGATAGTCCCGCCGAGCGTGCCGCGTCTGCTCGTATTCCAAAGGGCCACGGAGACACCTTGAACTTCTTTGATGGATTCGACGACTTCGCTAAAATCATCTGCGGATACCGCGGCAAGGCCCATCGGCTCAGGGAAGGCCTTGCAGCAGTCCGCGAAGGCTTTGGCGCGCGCGGCGATGAAGCGGCCCGATTCTTCGACCGTCAGCGCCTCGACCGCGACCAAGGCGGCTGCAACACCCATCGAATGGCCAAGAGCGCCGTCGAGCTTGATGCCGGGGTGCGCCGATTTGTAGGCGAGCCAGTGCGCGACATGCGAGGCGTGGATCGCGCGCTGGGCGTTGAACGTGAGCGCCAAGGGCTCTTCCGGCATCGTCGTCAGCAAGGTCTCAAGATCAGCGCCGAGCACGGGCTTTAGCCTCATGATGACGGCACGGGCGGCGGGGTTTTTGAGCAGCTCAATGCCCATGCCCGTCTCCTGGATCGACTGCCCGGCAAATAACGCGCAAAGGCGCTCGCTCATGGAGGCAGAATAACTATTTTCCCCCTCGAAAGTCCCATCATCGCTAAGTTAATTTGTAAGCGTTCACGGGGCCGGTCAGATAAATCAATCTGACACGCGACCTCGGCCGCTGTCATGGGCAGCATCGAGGCGTTGTTGGTGAGGCTGACGCCCACCAATCGGAGGAACGTCCATATCGCCGGTTCCGCCTTGAGAAGCTTCCGGTAGGTTGCCTCCGTCTTTCTGTGGTCGCAGACGCTTCCCTTTGGTGTCCGTTATGGAACGGTAGCGGCGAACGCCTGCCCGTAGCTTCGGCGGGCAGATGCGGTCCGAAAAGGCCCAGAGCCAAGCGACCCGCCTTAAATAGGCGGGGTCGCCCAACGTGCCCCAGAGAGCGTCCTTGGCCTCCTCAAAGCTGCGAAATCTTTGCACTGGCATTATGCCTCCCCGAGGCCAAAGCGGCGCTTCAACGCCTCTGCGTCCGCCTTGTCGATCGGGCGTACCGTGTCCTTCTTTAATCGATAGAGTGCCTTTGGAGTTGCCACCGTGACGCGAATCCCCTCGATCATATGCTCCTCGGACTCAACTTCCGAGAATTGAACAGCCGAGCTCAGGCGGGAAATAATATCAATCACGAAAGGATCCTGCGGAGGACCGTAGCGAATCGTGGGATAATCGCCGGCCAGATCTTCTGCCGAGATGCCCTCGATCTCGGGATCCGAAAAAACAGAGCGCAAAGCAGCCTTGAGGCGCTCTACGTTTTCGGCTTCGGACGACAGAAAAAGATCGATATCCTGGGTCGCGCGAGCCAAGCCATGGAACGTCAGCGCCACACCACCTATCAAGACATAGCGGACCTTTTCCCGTTCCAGGGCGCGCAGAACATCAAAAATCCTGCTGATATCCATAGCTTAAGAGTATAACATCCGCGCCCGCTCATGGAGGCAGAATAACTATTTAATAGACGCGCAGAAAGTTGTTTACGGATGCTGAGATGCTTATTTCATCGCTCCCGGCGTGGATATCCTGTCCGTCAGGATGGGGGGAGGCCAGCCAGTCTCATTCTCCGGTACCTCAATGGCGGCGCCGTATGTGTCCGGCCTCGCGGCGCTGGCGGTCTCCCTGGGCTATGTCGGCCTGAATGGTCCAGACGGAGTGTTCGCTCATCTTAAGAAAGCGGCGTTGCCGCTGCCGGCTCTCACGACACGAATGCAAGGTTTCGGGATGATCGATGCCGGCAAGCTCGCGCGCTAAATCCACGAAAGTTGACAACGGATCCCGAAAAAGTTGCCGTTGACAGGTTTGATGTAGTCTGTTATAACGTAGTGGCGGACTAAACTGCATGCGCAAGACCATCCTCGACGCATTGGCCCGTCGGTTCACGGTTCTGGTCATCCCCTCGGCTCGGATGAAAGCTTGGCGCTGGCAATGTTCCACTGGTTTTTTTCTATTTTGGCTGGGCCTTTGGTCGGCCATGACCGTCGGGGCGGGCATCGTAGTTGGCCAATATGTTGATTACTGGATCACCAAGGCCGACAATCATGTCCTGCTCACCAAGATGACCCGCTTGGCCCGGGAGATGGACCGCGCGCGAGGCGCTTTGGACCAAGCTCGCAGCACTGATCGAGAGCTACGCGGATTGCTCGCTATGGCCGGCAACCGCGACCCGATCGAGGCTGCGACCGGAGTCGGCGGGCCGAGTCTCTCCGACCGTTTGAGCCTTGGCAAGCAGATCGACGGCGGGGCTTCCGCCATCCGTCAAGCCGACTGGCACCGCGAGATCGTGCGCCTGCGTCAGGATGCGGAAAGTCGTCTCGCGAGCTTCTCGGAAATTGGTTGGTACATAGGCAATCAGAAGAGCTTGCGCAACGCGACGCCAAGCCTGTGGCCGACGGAAGGTGCTATCACGTCCCTGTTTGGTTACCGCTTTTCCCCGATACATCGCGGCGATGGCGAGTTGGGGGAATTCCATTCAGGTCTCGATATCGCCAATAGCGCTGACACGCTCGTGCATGTGACGGCCGACGGCACCGTTCGTTTTGCGGGTTGGTCCTCCGGCTACGGGAACATGCTCGTCATTGACCATGGTTACGGAGTCAGCACTTTGTACGGCCACACCTCAAAGGCGCTTGTGAAGGCCGGCGACCGAGTTATGCGCGGCCAGATTATCGCGTACATGGGCACCACGGGACGCTCGACCGGCGCGCATCTGCACTACGAGGTGTGGCGTCAGGGTCGTCCAGTCAATCCCATGTCCTATCTTAAGGTCCGCGCCGGACTCGATCTGCTTGGCTACGCGCAGCGCAGCGCAAGGCCCCATTCCTGATGTTCGGGGAGAAGGGCAAGCTCGGCGATGCGCGCGAAGGAATGACCTTGATTGGGGAGGACGCTATCTTCCATGGATCGCTCGTGGTCAAGGGATCCCTGCGCATCGAGGGCACTTTTGAGGGCGACATCGCAGATGCCGTCGATGTCGAGGTAGGCAGCAAGGGCCGCGTCATCGGCAACGTTGCCGCTGAGACCGTCATCATCGCCGGAGAAGTCGCAGGTGATATCGTGGCCGCGCGGTCATTGGAGATTCTTGCGAATAGTTGCGTGACGGGAGATGTGCGTACGCTCAAGCTCAAGATCGAAGAAGGCGCGTTTTATGAAGGCGTTTGCTCCATGGGTTTGGATGACGGCAAGACCCGCCGACGCCGTTCGCGTGATTCTCTCGACGTAGCCGCACCAGCCGACCCCGTCTCCTGAGGAGTTTCCATGATTTCATTGCTGCGCCGCCACCAGAAAAGTATTTTTGCCGCGACCATCTCCGTATTTCTATTGAGCATATTCGTTGGCCTCGGGGGAGTCTATTTCACCAGCCGTGATAACAACGGCATCGTGGCCCGCGTCGGCGATAGCAAGATCCAGACGCAGAAGTTCATGTTTTATGTCAATCGCTCCGCCGATGTGTTGCGTCAGCGGGGTTCTGAGGTTGACGACGCGATGATGTCGCGCCTTAAGCACGAGATGCTCAGCGATATGCTGGTCACTGAGATGATGGCGCTCAAGGCGATGGAACTCGGCTTTAAGGTCACCAATGACGAGTTGTCCCGCGATATCCGCGCAACGTCGGTGTTCCAACGTGAGGGCCAGTTTGACCAGGAGACGTACTTTCGGCAGGTGCGCGCTTACTTTAGCGAAAATCCGCAGGAGTATGAGCGTTCGCGCCGCAAGTCGCTTCTCAGCGGCCGCGTCAAGCAGATGATCTCCCGCATGGCGGTAGTTCCGCCGTCTGAGGTTGATGCCGCCTACGCTCAGGTTATTAAGTCCGCGTCAAAGAAGGACGTTGCCAAGATCACCCGTGAATCTGTCGCCAGAAACATTCAACAACAACGCGCTATCGAGCTAATCAATCATTGTCTTAAGTCCATGCAGGTCGAGCACCAGATTTGGTTCGAGCGAGTGGAGTCAGGCGCCAATTCATGATTGATATCCTTGTCGTCGGCTCGGTGGCGCTTGACTCAGTCAAAACGACCGCCGGCCGAAGCACTGAGGCGCTCGGCGGTTCGGCGGCCTATTTTGCGCTTTCCGCGAGCTACTTCTCTTCGGTAGCGCTTGTGGGCGTCATAGGAGAGGACTTCCCGCGCGAACACCGCAGAACGCTGGAGCGCCGCGGCATTGATCTTTCGGGTCTTAAGGTTGCGAAGGGGCATACATTCCGTTGGGCGGGCCGCTACGGCAAGGATTCCGGCGCCGCCACAACCATTACCACGCAGTTGAACGTCTTCCAGGATTTTAAGCCGTTTCTCTCCTCAGCCCAGCGCAAGATACCGGTGGTATTTCTCGCTAATATAGACCCGGATCTCCAGGAATCAGTGCTGGCACAGATGGATGCGCCAACGCTCGTCGCCTGCGATACGATGAACTACTGGATTAACTCAAAGCCTGCGGCGATCAAGAATCTGCTCGCCAAGGTGGATGTTTTTTTCGCCAACGACCAGGAAGCGATGAAGCTGACGGGTGAGAGGAACGCTTTGCAGGCCGCCGAGACGCTCGCGGGCTGGGGCCCAGATATCGTCGTCATCAAGAAGGGCGAGCATGGTGCGCTGATGAAAGTCGGCGCTGAGTTCTACGTCTTTCCCGCCTATCCGCTGGCGTACATCAAGGATCCGACGGGCGCTGGCGACACGTTCGCAGGGGGATTTCTCGGCTATCTCGCATCAACAAGTTCCTACAAGGATAGTGCGCATCTCAAACGCGCGATGGCCTACGGCACGATCATGGCCTCATTCA
The DNA here is from genome assembly GCA_964529095.1 of uncultured Elusimicrobia bacterium. Classification (GTDB taxonomy): domain Bacteria; phylum Elusimicrobiota; class Elusimicrobia; order UBA1565; family UBA9628; genus GWA2-66-18. The sequence goes on along the minus strand of CAZGVK010000206.1, from coordinate 278 downwards.
ATGTCGAGGATTTCTCCACAAAGAATATCGAGGCGCTGGAACGCGAAATCATCGACGCGCGCTTCTCCGATTTCGCGGAGCGCATGGCGGTGCCGCGCGCCGTCACGGCGTGATCTCTACAGAGTTTTACGCTGCGTGCGCGTGAGCGTTGCCTCGAACTTTTGGAGCGGTGCGCCGGCAATTGCAGAGTATGCGCGCAGGCTGAGTTCGTCATTTCCTCTCACCGAAAAGAGTATCCGGTGCGCGGCGCCATTGGCAAACACGAGGTCCGCCTGGCG
>CAZGVK010000205.1:0-5800 GCA_964529095.1 uncultured Elusimicrobia bacterium | reverse complement strand
CTATCATCAGGTACTCGATCTCTTCGCACGCTGGAAGGTAAAGCCTGACGTGGTGGCGGAGGTGCAGGACGTCGAGTTGGCCCGCCGGCTGGCCATCGCCGGGCACGGCGTCGTTCCTCTGGACCGGGAGACGCTCAAGTCACGCCACTCCGCCGGGAGGCTGATCACACTTCCCTCGCGACCCCTCGGCGTCTACGAGCATGTCTATCTCATAGCGCGGCAACGCCGCTGGCTCAATCCCCTGGCTGAGAGGGCGCTGGACCGTTTTCGGCTTTAGTAGGGGCCCATCTCTATCGCCTTGCGTAAGTTTAGCGAGAGGTGCTGGCCCCGCGTTTGAGCTCGCGGACGATGCCGCGCATGGTCTTGCCCCCGGCGGGCCCAGCCACTATCGTTTGAAACACTATTGATAGTTTGTTATCATGCCATCTTCCGCATGATGAGAAAGAATTCCACCTTTTCTAGAATTGGCTCGGCACTAAGCCTCTTTGCCCTTTTTATACAGGTCGTTCTGCCAACCTTCCATGAGTGGCGGGAGGCGCGGGCCGAAGCGATCTATCACCAAGCCGAGGCTCCAGCCGTCGGCGAGCAGTTTAAGATCGATCCTGCGGAGTCGGGTCGTGAACACCACCACCACAACTCGGGCGCTTGCAACACGTGCGCTAACTTCAGGAGTTTCCAGCACGCGATCGCGTTTCAGGCGGCGGTCGGACATGCGCCAACGCTGTCGCTCTTGGGCCTTTCCACCCGGCCTCCTCACGCCGCGTCGCAACACCACTGCGGCCTCTTCCCTCCTCGCGGTCCTCCCATAGCCTAGCCAGCCTCACGCCGCACGAACATCGCGCTCCCAGTTCACGGAGCGCTCATGACCCATACCAGTTCGGGAGGAAACCATGGCTAGGAAATTCATTCTGTTGCTCTCAGTCGGATTCGTCGGTCTCTGGCGGATAGGCATCTCGCACGCGGCGGATGTCCTTGAAGCGCCGCCCATTACCATCACGGCGAAACCGCAGTCCGTGGAGGTCTTCGTCGCCCCGCAGTCCGTGACGGTCATCGAGGGCCGGCAACTCGACCGCCAGAGAGGTCAAAATCTGTCCTCGGCCATCGAGAGCTCCCCGGGAGTCTCGGCCGTGACCACCGGCGCCGGGATTGGCAAGCCCGTTGTGCGCGGCCTCACCGCGCAGAGGGTTCTCATCCTCTCCGACGGCATCCGGCAAGAAGGGCATTCCTGGGGCGACGAGCATGGCCCCGAGATCGACACCTTCAACGCCGAGAAGATCGAGGTCGTGCGAGGGCCGCTGAGCCTTCTGTACGGCGCGGACGCTCTCGGCGGCGTCGTGAGCATCAAGTCGGAGGACCCGCCGTTCGACAACGACCAGCCGGTGTTCGGCGGAAAACTCATGCCCAATGCCTTCAGCAACAACCGCTCGGGCGGCGGGGCTTTGTCCCTCCATGGAGCCCGGGGCGGCGTCGGCTTCCGCGCTTACGGCGGCCTGCGCAGCGCGGGCGACATACAGACCCCTGAAGGCCGGCTGCGCAACAGCGGAACAGAGGAGTTCAACGGCGGCGGTTCGGTGGGCGTCAAGAAGGATTGGGGCACGATCACCGTCGGCTACAGCCGCTTTAATCAGCGGCTGGAAATTACGGAAGATCCCGCCGAAGCGCCGGACGCGACGCCGTATCAAAAGATCACCCACGACAAGGCCCGCCTCAACGCGGATTTCCCCCTGGAATGGGGACGCTTGGAAGTTAACACCGGCTGGCAGCGCAACAACCGCCGCGAGTTTGAGGCGAAAGACGCGCCGACCGAGGCGTTGAACCTCGTCCTGCGGACCCATACATGGGACGTCAAGGCGCATCACAATCAGCTTGGCCCCGTGACGGGCACGCTCGGAGTTCAGGGCATGCTCCAAAAGAACGAGACGCTGGCCGAGGAGAAGCTGGTCCCGGGATATGATTTGCGGGATATCGGTGTCTTCCTTTATGAGGAAATGCCGGTCAAGCAGGTGACGTTATCGGCCGGAGCGCGACTCGACAATCGGAGGGTCGACGCGAAGAACGAGCCGGTGCTGGGCGTCACAGCTCAGCGGCTGAACTACGATGCAATAACGGGTGCCGCCGGAGCCGTTTGGCGCATCGCCGAGCCATGGGCCTTGGCCTTGAATGTCGGCACGGGTTGGCGCGCGCCGTCGCCTTTCGAACTCTTCGTGAACGGGGAACACGAGGGTACCGGGCGCTTCATTGTTGGAAACGCGGGGTTCAAGACGGAGAGGGCGCTTAACAAGGAAGTCTCTCTTCGCTATCGGACCGCCCGCGTAAGCGGAGAAATGGGCGTCTTCCATAATCGCATCGACCGCTTCATCTTCCTTGCCCCAACTGGAGTCGACGATGTCGACTCGGGTTTGCCGATCTTCGAATACCGGCAGGCGGACGCGACGTTCGTCGGCGTGGAACTCGCTCTGAGGGCTCAGCCGACGGATTGGCTCGTACTGGACGCCGGAGCGGACTACATCCGCGCCCGCAGCGAGCAGACCAAGGAGCCTCTCCCGTTGATCCCGGCCAATCGCATGAGGCTGGGCGCCAAGCTCGTGCAGAAGTTGCTGGGCCGATTGGCGGACCCCTATCTCGGGGTTAAAGCGAGGCTTGTGGATCGCCAGAACCGCGTGCCGAGCTTTGAGTCGAAGACCTCGGGCTACGCGCTCTTCGACTTCAGTCTGGGGGCGGATGTTCCGCTGCTCGGCAATCGAGTCAGCGTGGATATTGGGCTTGAGAACGCGTTCGATCAGCCCTATCGAGATCACTTGAGCCGGTACAAGGCCTTCGCGCTCAACCCGGGCCGCAACGCCACGCTCAAGGTCACCGTGCCGTTTGGAGGATGAGATGGAACATATGAAGCTAATCCAGTCACTCACGCTCTCGGGCGGCGAGTGGGTCATTTACTTGCTGATCGCATCGTCGGTCGTGGCCCTTGCGGTCATAATCGAGCGCGCGGCCGTGATCTTTAGGAATCGCGCCGTGCCGGCATTACTCAATCCGGATGTCTTGTCCAAGCTGGGTAACCGCGATATCGCCGGTTCGCTGGGTTTCGTGCGAGGCCACACCCTGGCAAGCCGCTTGGCCGCGGAACTCCAAGCTCATGCCGCAGAAGGCATGCCCGGCCTTGAGAAGATTCTCGAGAGGCATCTTCTCCTTGGCCGGCGAAGGCTGGAGCGTCGGCTCCTGGTGCTCGGCACGCTCGGAAATAACGCGCCCTTCGTCGGTCTGCTCGGGACCGTGCTGGGCGTGATCCGAGCCTTCCACGACCTGGCGTTGGCGGCAGGTTCAGGGCCCGAGGTCGTGATGCAGGGGTTATCCGAGGCGTTGATCGCGACCGCCGTCGGCATCGCGGTGGCTATTCCCTGCGTCGTGGCCTATAACTTCTTCCGGAAGGCCGTAAAGGAGACCTTGGTGGACTTGGATCATTTCGGCCGAAGGCTCATCGAACTCCTTGAATCCAATCCCCCCGCCCAGGTGACGCGACCGAGCAAGGAGGGAGTTTAATATGGCGGCCGCTGTCGAGGACTCGGAAGACGAGATTACCGGGATCAACGTTACGCCTATGGTGGATATCGTGCTCGTGCTGCTGATCATCTTCATGGTGACGGCGCCGATCATGTCGCGACGCGCGTTGCAGCTTACGCTGCCCAAGGCGGCTCATGCGGACACGCTGGCCTCTAAAACCGTCCGAATCACGCTGTCCGCCGATGGCAGCATGAGTCTCGATGGCAGGACGCTGGAGAGAGACGCCGTGGGCGTGAGCCTAAAGCAGCTCGTGGCGTTGGACCCTGAGCTTCGAGTCTCCATCGCGGCCGATCAAAAGGTGCCTTGGGGAGAGGTCTCAGGCGTGCTCGACGATGTCAAGGAGGCGGGATGCAAGCGAGTGGCGGCCGAAGTTCGCGCGAGGAACAGCCGCGGATGATCTGGCCCAGGTGCCTCGACGAGGACTGGTCGTTGTTCGCGATAGCTCTAGCCTTGTCGGCAGCGATGCATTCCCCGATGTTCAGGCCAATCAATCTTTCGGGCTGGAGCAAGCCCCGCGTCTCGGAGATTGAGCTCGATATCACCAGGGGCGAGACTGTGGGACTTCCCTTGCTTGGCCGGCGCGGCGCGGTTTCCTCCAGAGCGACAGCGGCCAAATCCACGCCCGAGGAGTGGACGCTTCACGGCGACAAGGAGGGTGAGCGACCGGCCGCGCCACCCGCGTCAGCCGCTTCCAGCGGCAGATCAGACATCAGCACTGCGCCAAGAGACGAGAGCGCCGGCGACGCGACGGGAGGCAGCGGAGGAGCGGTCCAGTTCTCCCATCTGCCGCACCTGAAAAACCTTCGGGAGTTGAAATCAATCCTGGAAAAATATTACCCGGAATCAGAACGCCGGCTGCGCCGCCAGGCAAAGGTAGTGCTGGACCTTCACATCGACGCGCAGGGCAACGTGACGGACGCCGACATCGTCCAGTCGGGCGGGCCGTCGTTCGATCAAGCGGCCAGGGAAGCGGGCCGCAGGCTGCGTTATTCCCCGGCTTACGTGGGCGTACGGCCCGTTCCCGTCAAGCTCCGGCAGGCGATCGAGTTCAAGCTCAAGTAGAAGACGTACACTCTTTCTAAGGACCTTGCGACGTTGTATGACAGGGACATGATTAACTTCTTCCGCCCGATGAGATCAAGTGCTTTCGATCAAAATCTGACGGGATCCTTCGCGGTCGTCACCAATACCACGGAAGCGACCACGATTGCACTTCCCGCGAGGATATAGGCATCCACGCGCTCGTGCGCGAAGAGCCATCCGAGGAATACGGCGACGACCGGATTGACATAAGCGTATGTGGAAACTTTGGAAGTGGGCACGTGACGCAGCAGCCAGATATAGGCTGTATAACCGATCCAAGATCCCCCGACCACCAAATAAAGCACAGCGCTGACACCGCGAGTTGTCCACACAACGTGCGATACGTCCTCAAACAGCGCGGCAAAGAGCAGGTTGGCGAGCCCGGCGAAGATCACTTGCCAGGCCGTACCGCTGAACGGATCGACGTCCGAAGATTGCCAGCGCTTCGACAAAACCGAACCCAGCGCCCAGCTGAATGAACCGCCCAGAAGGCTCAGTGACCACCATAGTTCCTTGCTGCCCAGGGTGCCGGTTGCCGTGAGTTTGGGCCACAGCAGGACCACGATGCCGCCTACACCCAATCCCAAACCCATTAATTCTGCTCAGGAGCTCGCACCGGGTGCGCTCTGCTTCCGCTATCATATTTTTCCGAGGTGTAGATTTTGTTGACGATCTTCCAGGCGCCTCCAAACCTAAGCAACGACAGGTAATCCGTAAATTTGAAGGGGGGGGGGGGAAGTTAGGGCTGTCTTCGCCACGGCGGCATCGCCGGCCACGTCAATGCCGATGATGGTGACATCCGCCGTGCGAATATCGCCTTTTTCGCGACGAGTTTTCAGATTATCGAGCCACTGAGACATTTCAGTGACATCCAGTTTGTTTTCGTCCACCGACAACAAGCGAGAGCGTGGATCAAATGCTTCTAACAGCGTTTCCGGCTCGGCTCGTAAATAGCCTTTGAAGTAATTGGTTCAAGCCTCGCGGCGCAGATCACTCCAGCTATATATGTAGAGAGAGAGTTTTAAACCAGCACCCATTGACACACCCCTAGGGAGGGGTTATTCTCTCTAGGGATCATGATCAAACGGATCTGCGTCTTTCTCCTCCTGTTTTCTTGTGCCCCCGCCTGGAGCGTCCCGCCCGAACCCCTTCCGTACAT
>CAZGVK010000204.1:0-8339 GCA_964529095.1 uncultured Elusimicrobia bacterium | reverse complement strand
GAACTTGAAAAAGTGACCAAGGACCTTGCAGGCGTGAGCACCCTGTATACTTACTATAATTCTCAGGTTACGCTTAAGGAAATCCGTTTGCGGCGCATGCGGTCCGAGTTGGATTGGATGGACAAGAAAGCACGGGAGACAGGTTCTCCTGCTGAGCCTTTCGATCTCGATCTGGCCGTTGACGCGAACTACATCACCCCATGAGATGCCTATTTCTCTCTCTTGCCGTCCTATCCTTGGTCGGCGCTTCGCAGGGGGCCATCGCCTATACGCGTTTCATCCATCCAAAAGGTGACTATGTAATTGAGTACCCATCTAATTGGAAAAAATCCTACGGCCTTCAGACGGTATCCCTGCGTCCGCCCGGCCGCGATGGCAAGAAGGCCAGGATATCCTTGGGACGCTATCCGCTCGGCAAGGCTACGCCGCCTGGGCCCGAGGATTTTGAGCGGGAGCTTCTGACCCAGGTGGGGAAGCTCAAAAAGCTCGACAGCCAGGCAGCGCTCGAGCTGTCCGGACGCAAAGGCCGTCGTCTGGCGTTGACCGAGACCGTCGAGCTCACGGGCCAGTACGGACAACGGTTGGCGGGGCCACTCCGGGAGGTCTATATTATTCTGCCTTTGGACGCCTCGGCTTATTATGTGCTGAAGCTCGAGGGCATCGGCGAAGCTTTTGCCGGCGCCTTGCCGGAGTTCGAGCGCCTTGCGCAAAAACTGACTTTGGCTGTTGTTCAGGGAAAGACCAAGCCGTAATGAGATCAGGATGCGACCATGAATGGAATGACCGTCGTCGACATGCTGAAAATCAGCATCGCCATGCCGATCTTGCTGGTGCTGTCTTTGGCTATTTTCGCCCAGGCCCTGGAACGCTTCTACTCCTTCTGGTTCGCCCAAACAATGCCGACCGCTCTATGGGAGCGGGTGCGCGACCGTCTTGAAGCGGGCGATCGTGTCGGCGCTATCGCCATCGCGCGCCGCGACGCATCATTGATGGCGGAGGCGATCGCGCGTCTGTTGGCGCTCGAGACGGCGAACACGGAAAAGCTCGTCGAGGCTTTTCAGCTTTACCGCCAGCGTCTGAGTCTTGGCCTCAACCGCCGCGTAGGACTTTTCGGCACGGCGAGCTTCATCTCGCCCCTGATAGGCCTCATGGGCACCGTGCTCGGCATCATGCGCGCTTTCCATGATTTATCCGCGGCCGGAGCGGGCGGCCCGTCAGTGGTGGCGGCCGGCATATCCGAAGCTTTGGTCGCCACCGCCTTCGGCATCGGCCTCGCGGTGGTCGCGGCCCTTTTGTACAACTATTTCACATTAACCGCGCGCCACCGGCTGAATACCGCCGATCTGTGGGTATTGGAAATGGCCCAACTATTGGAGGCCTCCCATGCCGGGCAGTCCGTTCCATAAAGACGACCAAGCTGTTCCCATTGCCGATGTCAATGTGGTTCCCTTGGCCGATGTCTCTCTCGTCCTGCTGATCATTCTTCTCGTGCTCTCGCCGATGAGCTCGCAGTCTCTGCTCAAGGTCCAGACCACTGCCGCTGAATCCGACGTCGCTTTGCCCGCCCCGGTCGAGATGCCGAGCTCTCGCGTGCCGGAGATGGTCACGGCCGTTGGCGTCTCAGCGGCCGGCTTCGTCGTCGACGGCAAGCTGCTGGCCGGCGTCAGCGAACTCACCTCCTATCTTCGGATTAAACTCGCCTCGCGCATGGACCGGAAAGTATTTGTGGCACCGGATCTTGAGGTCACGCATGGCCAGGTCATCGCGGCGTTAACGTCGGTGCAGGCCGCCGGGGGCATGGCCGCGTTGGTGCAGATTCCAGATCCGGAAGCGCGCTGACTATGGCGAAATACGCCTTGCTGCGCATGCGGGCAAATACGCCGGAACCGGAGCCGGTGACCGAAGTCAACATCATCCCGGTCATCGACATCAGCCTTGTTCTCCTGGTGATTTTGTTTGTGACAGCGCCCTTGCTGGCCTACCCGACTTTGCCCATCGAGTTGCCGCCTGCCTCAATTGCGCCCAATCAGGATCTAACGATCGCATTGACGTGCGCTCGAGACGGAGGTCTCTCGGTGCGCGCGGCGTCTTCGACCTGGGACACCGTCCTCTCCGACCTGCGCCGCGAGGTGAATAAAAAGAAGGGGGAGATTGTTTTAATTCGCGCCGACAAAGCCGTGTCCTACCGGATCATTCAACGTCTGATCGCAACGGCAAAATCAGCAGGCGCTTCACAGATCGCGCTGGCGACCGCGCCGCTGAAATGATCGCGGCATTCCTTCTGGCGGCAGTCGTAGCGAACAGCGCCGACGATACCGCGAAGTCTTCGCTCTCGCAGGATATCACCGTCAAGTCGCGCGCCGCAGGCGCTACCGGCGTGCAGGTGGCGCCACCGACCGCTTCCAAGCCCGTCATCGACGAGGTCCTGCGTTCGCTGTCGCTCGGGCGCGGCGCCGTCGCTCCCGCGCTCGAGCGCATCCGCGTCGTCGGAGAGAACGCGCGCTTGGCGAAGCCATTTCCAAAGCAGCCTTTTCTGGCCCTGTCGCCGGCCAATATCGCCGCCGTCTATGACGAGTGGGTCTTTGAGGTCCTCGACAACGAGGGAGATATCGTCTGGAAATCAGACGGCGTGGGAAGCCTTCAGGAGAAGCTGTACTGGGACGGCACGGGGCCGGATAGCCGCCTGTGCCTCATCGCCGGGCGTTCGTATCATTACCGCTTCACCGGCCGCCGCGCCGGGCGAGCGTTCATCATCGAGAGCGAGCCGGTAGCGCTGAAATCATTCACTTACCATGAGTACGCGGGCGAGACCCGCCTGGAAGCCGACCTGGCGCTGTTCTTTGCCGAGGGGAAGGCCGTCCTTGCGAAGGATGGCGGCCCGTGGCTGGAGGCGCTTGCCGGCCGCCTGCGCCAGGGTGAGCCGCGCGCAGATGGCAACTATAAGGTGGAGTTCTATGCCAAGAATCTCCGGTCGAAGACGACTTTATCCCGCGTCAAGGCCCTTTCTCTGCGCTTGTCAAAAGTGCTCTTGGTGGCGCCCGAGCGCGTCGTCGTGTCGCTGATTTTCGCCACGCGCGGCGAAGCCGTTGCCGCCTTTTTGCCGCCCGCCAAAGGCGGCGCGTTGCAAATCGAGTAGAATAGGGGCATGTCCGCGACACGGCATCAGGTCACCTGCATCCCTGGAGACGGGGTCGGCCCTGAAGTCATGGCCGCGGTTCAGTCCGTGTTTTCCGCCGCCAAAGTCAACATTGCTTGGGAGGAATGCAAGGCGGGCGCCCGTGTATTCAAAGCGGGCGTCGCCTCAGGAGTTCTTCCTGAGACCGTTGAGTCCATCCGCCGCACCCGGTGCGCGCTGAAAGGCCCGCTTGAAACTCCTGTCGGCTACGGAGAAAAAAGCGCCAACGTCACTTTACGAAAATATTTCGAGACTTACGGCAACATTCGCCCGGTGCGCGAGCTTCCCGGAATTCGTACGCCTTACTCGGGTCGAGGCATCGATTTCGTTGTCGTGCGCGAGAACGTCGAAGACTTGTACGCCGGAATCGAGTATCTCCAGACGCCGGGTGTCGCACAGGCGCTTAAGATCGTCACGCGCAAGGGTTCTGAGAAAATCTGCCGCCTTGCCTTTGAGCTCGCTCGCGCCGAGGGCCGCAAAAAAGTCACCTGCGCCACGAAGGCTAATATCTTAAAGCTCACGGAAGGCTTGTTCAAACGCGTGTTCGAGGAAGTTTCGGTGGACTATCCCGAGATCGCCTCCGAGCACCAGATCGTGGACAACTGCGCGCATCAACTCGTTTTGCGTCCTGAGCAATTCGACGTGCTCGTGATGACAAACATGAACGGAGATATCCTCTCCGACCTCGCCTCAGCCTTGATCGGGGGCTTGGGCTTTGCGCCCTCGGCAAATCTAGGCGACGGCGTGGCGATCTTTGAGGCCGTTCATGGCTCCGCGCCGCAAATCGCGGGCAAGGACATGGCCAATCCAACGGCGCTTCTGCACAGCTCGGTGATGATGCTGCGTCATTTGGGAGAGATGAAATCCGCCGATTCAATTCAAAATGCATTGCTCGTCACCCTCGAAGAGGGGAAAATAATGACGGCCGACATGACCTGCGGCGGTTGCCAGCCCTCGGGCACAAAGGCCTTTACGAAGGAAGTAATTAAAAATCTTGGTTCTGCGCCCAAAGCGTATCCCAAGCGCGAGTACCGGCGCATCAAGATGCCCGTCATCTCTCATGAAGCGGTCATGGTCAGAGCCAAAGAAATGCGCCCGATGGGCGTGGACATTTTTGTCGCAACCGCAATCGACCCGGCGGTGCTCGGTCCCTCGCTTGAGCGCATCATCGCGGGCCTGCCGGTGCGCCTGAGCCATATATCCAACAGGGGCGTCAGCGTTTACCCGAACACCCTCGGCATCGAGTCCGATCCTGTGGATTGCGCGCGTCTGCGTTTTAAGGTGAATCGGCACGGCAGCACCTTGACCGACAAAGATATCGCCGAATTGCTCCTGCGCGTCGGCACGCTGGCGCCGTGGGTGCATGTCGAGAAGCTCTTCAAGTACGACGGCCAGGCTGCCTTCACGAAGGATTCGGGCGAGGTCTGAGAAGCGGTGATTAGCGGCATGGGGGATCTCGCGTCAGCCAACGACCGGTTCACGGCCTGGTCCGATTGTCAAGCGAAGCTGAATGATGAGGCGGCGCTCGTGCCTCTCTCGAATTGAGACGCTCCTTGAGCGGACGCCGCGTGGCCATTCCGGCGGCGGCGAAAACACTATTAGGGCCGCTCGCGGATGAGGCGCGAGCGCGCGGCACGCCATTGTACGCCGTTGGCGGCCCGGTGCGCGACTGGATCATGGGACGTCCTAATTTCGATCTTGATCTCACCGTCAGGGGAGATCCTGACCGCGTCGCCGAGGCTGCGGCCCGTCTGCTTGGCGGGCGTGTCGAGATATTCGGACGCTTCGGCACGCGCCGCATCATCTCAGCAGGGAAATTTCGCATCGATGTCGCGACGACGCGGACCGAGTCGTATCGAGAGGCGGCCTGCCTGCCCAGCGTCGAGAGGATCGGCGTGCCGATTGAACTTGACTTGTTTCGCCGCGACTTTTCGATCAACGCGTTGGCCCTGCGCCTCGATGATGATTCGAACACGCTGATCGACCCCTATGGGGGGGCGCGAGATATGAAGGATCGCGTCCTGCGCGTTCTGCACCGAGCGAGTTTCCGCGACGATCCCACGCGTGTCTTCCGTGCGGCCCGCTTCCTTGCGCGCTTTGATTTTGATCCTGCGCCGGATCTCGCAGATGATGCGAAGTCAGCTCTGGCTGCGGGGCATGCCGCAAAACTTTCTGCGCACCGCCTGTTGCACGAACTCGAATGCCTGCTTGGAGAGAAGGATCCGGGCTCGGCGTTTGTCCGGCTTGAGGCGTGGGGCTATCTCAGCTTGCTCCATGCGGGATTGCCGTGGAATAAGCGCATGCCGTCTGGAGTGGCGCCCCGCCTGGCAGCCCTGGCCTTAGCGCTCGGTCCGCAGAGAGGACGTGTCTTTGTGGACGCATTCCCGCACGCGCATCACCGGCGTGTGTTTCTGCAAGATGCGTTGTCATTGGCATTTTCGGAGCAATCCCCGCGGCTCATCGCAGCACCGGCAGTCATGGCGGCTGTTCGTCGCTTCTTGCCTAAACTTCCTCCGGCGGCGCTGAAGCCATGTTTCCTGAACGGCGCCGATCTTATCGCCGATGGTCTAAAGCCCGGCCCGCAGTTCCGCCAGCTTCTAGACGAGGCCTCCCGTCTTCAGCGAGGAGGCGCGCTTAAGACTCGTCCCGCCGCCCGTGCCTGGCTTCGAAAACGCCGGTCCTGATTCACAGGACCGGCGCGAGCCGACGTCGATCGGGCGATGCCGGAAGACGGATGTTCCAAAGGAGCTGGCAAAGGCCGGAAATGGGAGCAGGGCATCTTCTTTTTTGGGAGTTCGGGCAACCGAATGGTTTTAAAGCGTTGTGAAATTCAAGCGTAATGCATCCGATCGCTTGAGAGACAGGAGTTCGGTGTTCGCTTCACTGCGGTCGGCATCCACAAAGTTCGTCTTTCCGCGCAAGGGTTTGCAGCCAAAGGTCCTATGGAAGCAGGCCAATACGACCCGCTTCCATAGGGTTTCCAAGGTCAGTCACCCTTTACTACCGCCGCTGTTGCCACAAGGCCTCCCAGACCTAGTATAAATCCGCCGAATCCACCCACAGCGATACCGATGCCTATGGAAATAAGTATTGATGCCGCTATACCCAGATAAGTGATACCCCGTCTTAACTCATAACTTACCTTCTCTGTCTTGATTGGGGAGGGGACTTCTGCTTTGATCCCGCCGGACTGTTGCAAAGAGGCGTTCAGCATCGACGCTGTGCTCGCCCCATTGCCGTCCTCTCCCAAGCCCATCCCATTGACTGTCCCTGGCGTTGGTTTGCCCGCCTCGCCAAAGGCTGCTCTGGCAAGCATCGACGCTTGCGCCGAGTTAGCAGTCAACGCCGCCTTCTGACTTGCATCTGCCGCTGACGGCAGATCGAGCGACCACCCCGAGACAGCGACAACAGCAAGCACGGTCATCACCATCGGTGCGCACCACTTCATCTTGTCATGAGTCATTTGTTTCTCCTTACGGCGTATTCTCTTTTAGTTGGCAACTATAATACGAGTCGCCTCACGCCGTCATTCTAGCGCAGACCCGGATTTTTAGCCTGGGTCTAAAGGGAAAATATTTTCAGGCATTGGGCCTATATGACTATGCGCACCGTCAGGGGAGATCCTGACCGCGTCGCGGAGGCTGCGGCCCGTCTGCTTGGCGGGCGTGTCGAGATATTCGGACGCTTCGGCACGCGCCGCATCATCGCAGCAGAAGAATTTCGCATCGATGTCGCGACGACACGGACCGGTCGGACTGCTGTCCAAGTCCGGCTTGACACGAATAAGGGTCAGCGCAAGGCGACGCGATCGGCGTACTGAGCGACGGTGGAGTGAAATGCTGAAAGGTCCCGCACCGCTTCAAACTCAGTGTCGGTCTTTGCCTGCATCACGAAGCGGCGCAGATCGTTGGGGCTGGAAGCGGACTTGAAGGACTCATTGAGGGCGTTCAGCGCAACAGCGGTCTTGCCGGACAGCGCATATGCCAAGGCAATTTGGTAGTGAACTGCCGGGTTCTCAGGGTTCTGCGTCAGAGATTTCTGTAACGCGAGGATGGCGGCGTCGGATTGGCCGAGCTTATTGTAGGCGGCGCCGATCTTTTCGTAAATCGCAGCGTTCCGGGAGGCACCCAAAGTTCTGCGCTCCTGGTCCAGGGCCAGGGCCTCATTGTAGGCGGAGATGGCGGAATTGTAGCGACGAAACTTGAACTCAATGTTGCCCGAGGCGATCTTTTCAAGCGTTTGAACATCTTGGGCCGGAGCGATCGCTTTTGGCATCGCGTCGTGGACGGAATCGCGTAATTCTTCCTCGCGGGCGCCGATGCTAGCCACCATCGAGCCATCCTCATCGGAACCGATGCCCAGCGCCTTGCGGGAAGAGGCATTCGCGATCAGCAACGCAAAAGCAGGGTCGTGACGCACAGTGTCGCGAAAAGTCTTGCCCTGGCCGCTCCGCATCGCCTTTGATAGGGCAAGCTCGATGTTGACTAGCGCCTTAGGCGTGTCGCCCATTTTAAGGCGCAGGCGGGCGGCATTCAGAGGGATGAGGGCTTTGCGCGGCGCCGCGCGAAATGCCATTTTATAGGCGTCAAGCGCTTTGTCGTAGGACTGCACGGCCTCATAGCACTGTGCCAGGGAGAAGTACAGGCGAGAGGTGTCGGGCAACCCCTTGAGTGAGGAATCGAGGCTCAGCGCCAGCTCGTAGGCGTCAATTGCGGACTGGGCGTCGTCGCGGTCTGCGGCCTCGGTCGAGCCTATCTTGAAGCCGCGTTGGTAGTGCGCCCAGCCCAACAGGAAGTAGGTGGAAACCGTGCCTTCTTTGCGCGCGGCCTTATTGAAAGTCGAAATTGCCTCAGAGATTTCGCCGTTTTCCAGGCTCGCGAGGCCGACCGACATCAGGCGCTGCGCCTCGGGATTGGATTTGGGTATTTTTTTATGTTTGGCAGCGTGGACCGGAGGGATCGAGAGAAGCGCCAGCAATGCGAAGGCGATGCGGCTCAACTTCATGTTTTTTCTCATGCCCTAATTATGTTTGTGTTCGCGAATGCAGACATGAGGCGTGGGACCCAGTCATCTCTAGGCCTAAGGACCTAATCGGGTTGAGGCACGTAGAGTGCTATAATGCCCGCCTCTGGTGGCCGTAGCTCAGCTGGTTAGAGCGCAGCGC
>CAZGVK010000203.1:0-4402 GCA_964529095.1 uncultured Elusimicrobia bacterium | reverse complement strand
CAAAGTAGGGTACGGGTTACCACGGCTGCCACCAGCAGCGGGCGGGGCCGGAGGTTTGGGTGTTGTTGAATGATTGAATGGGATTTATAGCTGCGGGGACGGCTGCTGGTCCGCCGAAACGCGCCCCCAGGCTCACGGACTGGACGTTGCCCATGCCGCCGAAGGGCGTAATCGTGGTGTCCTTCCGGTAAACGCGCGTAATTTTGGCGAAGCGTAGCGCCGTCCCGTCGGTGGTGGAAAATGGCGGCCTGACGGACGGCGCTATTTCTTCGAGGTGGGGGGCGACCGCTCGATGGATTGCCGATAGTTCCACGGCAGCCATTGGTCCGGATGGGTCCGGACTTCCTTGGCATGCCGCTGAAGTTGTGTGAGGTAATGGAATGAATCCACGCCGTTAAGGTCGCAGGTGTGGATCAGGCTCATGTAAATGTCTCCCACCATCGCTCCCTGTCCGGTCTTGTAGAAAAGCGAATTTTTCCGGTGAAGAATCGCCTTCTTCAGAGCTCTCTCGACAATGTTGTTGTCCAATGGGGCGCCTGCCTTTTTCAGAAACAGCGTCAATCTTTCCCAATGCTTGAGCATATATTCGATGGCCTGACCCAACCCCGAATTGGGCTCCACTTTCTTTTCGGCGATCTGCGCTTGGATCCAAACATGGAGCTTCTCCATCACCGGACCGCTCTGATTCTGATGGAACCTTAAGCGATCGCGGTCCGTCATCTTGCGTTTCTTGGCGATGGCATCGTTTTTATAGACCTTAGCCAGCGCGCGCAGGACATGCTCGCACTCGCTCGGAAAATTCTCCAGCAGATCGACGAACTGTCTGCGGCCGTGCGCCAGACAATGAGCCAGGATCGTCTTGAAATCCTTGGGAATATTTCGCGACAATGCGTCGCACATCTGTATCGGCGGCGCCAGATTCTCATCGCGTTTCAATAATAGCGCCTTGAGGTTCTCGCCGGCATGCTTCATCCCCGTAAAAAACAGCGCGATTTGCCGGCCATTGGCCGCGCTGACGATGCCCGAGGTGAAAATTCCTTTTCGATCCGGATTGCGATGATTTCCGTCCCCTTCGTCCGCGCCGTTGCGGCCCATCGACTCCCCGCGCCGCTTGCCCATCAACGCGAGTATCCTGCCCGGCGTATCGTCGTTGTGCAGGACATCCCCTTGCGCCGCCAAACGTTTCAACTCATCAAAGGCCGGCGTCACGCTCGTCGCCGCGTCGCGAACGATCTCCCACTGTGTCGCGGGAGGCAGCGGGATTCCGGCAGAGCCCTGCAGCTTGTGAAGGCGATTCCACGGAAACCCCCCGCCGTACTTCAACAGCGCGATCATGCTGGAGGCGGTTTCATCGTACTTGCGGCGGCCCACCCCAGCGGGCGGCTTCGACTCAAAAATATCCCCGCACAGATTGCATCGCAGCTTCTGGAGGTGATAGATCGTCGCCGTCAAAGGCGGCTGGCCCGTGACTCGCACCAAAACCCCGGGCCGGTCTCGTTGATCATAGACCTTTCCCTTACGGCAGCCGGGGCAGGGGTCGCCCGGTTTGAGCCGGTGATGGCAAACCGTCTCGATCTTGGCGGCAGCATAAGCCGCCTGCCCATTTCGCCCGTGCCCGGGCCGCGGGGTTTTCCCATTGCCGTTGTCTTTGGTTTCCTCCCGCGATGACTCGGGCTTTTGCGGCAGGACCTGTTCGCTCTTCTCGCTCTTGGAACCAAACAGCATCCGCCGCAACCGACCAATCGTCGTGTCTTTGTCCTTCACGACGTCCACCAGCGTCGAGTAGGCGCGCACGACTTTCTCAATTCGATCAAAGGTCGCCTCCGGCAGCACGGCCTTGGCCTGCGCCAAATCCGCGTCGATTTGCTCCTGGGACATGTCGACGCGATCAAGCTTTACTTTCATACCGCGGGAAAGGTCGCGGGACGTCCCGTCCCTACCCGCTGCGCCGAGCGCATAATTCCGCTCGGTAGCGCGCAAAGCAATGTCCGGAAGTCTTTGATCAGCGGATAGCCCAACACATCCTTGATCGTCCGGTTGGGCTTGCCGGTATGGTTGTCCTTTCCCAGCCCCGTCGTAGGGCCCAGGTATATCCAATTGGCCGCACGGTAGCACGTGCCCTTAAATCGACTCGTATCGATGAAGGTCTCGGTGAAGTGTATGGGGTGATCGTAGGCCTGCTGCCAATCGGCCGATAACCTTCGCGTGATGCGCGATAGCACATGGGACGCAAGATGAGGCACGCGCACCCATGGCAGAATTAAAAAGCGCGTGTTGTAAGCGATCATGCGAATGTTTTGGCGCCGCGCCAAGGCCGACCAGCCGATGAAGCGATCCCGCGCTCCCAAATGACGGGGCGCCGAGGAAAAAGCAAGAGCCCCCACGGGACGGCGCGCGCGATCCAACACCCAATACTTCAGATGCTCCCCGACCGGACGCGTGTAGCCCAGGTAATGATAACGATGCATCACGCTGTTAAAGAGCGCCTCGTAAGACGTACGGCGAACGGCAACGAACTCCAGCGGCTGAAGCTCAGACAACGCAACCTCAATGGCGGAGGTATCCACCGCCACTTCGGCGGGGGGGCCGCGGCGAACGACATTGTTGGGCGGCAGGCAGCGAAGCGGCGGAAGCTCTATGTGACCGGCGCGATGCAGCGCGAGCATGAGCCCGCGGGCGAGCATATCAGACAAAGTCCCATTGGGCTGTTTCCAGTCCCACGCTTCGCATAAAAGCGCCGAAAGCCGGCGGCGGCTGGCGGAGGGATGGCGTGCGATCAAATCGCGGATGAACGCCGCGTCCGTCTCCCTTAATTCACGCCCACGATATTTCAGCAGGACATTTTGCGCTGCCATGGCTTGGACCATGGAAAGAGCATACTAAAGGAAAGACTGGAACGCAATAGGCGGGGCGGAAAATTCATCGCCGATACGCCGCCAGGGCGGCGCTCCTTTGGCCGCTTCGGGATCGCCCCCGGCCAACAGCGCCGCAAGCTCGTGCGCCTGAAGTCGCCGCGTTGGGACTCCAGCGTCGCGGCTCGGCCAATACCGGAATCGTCCTTGCGACAGGCGCTTCTGGCAGAGCCAAAAACCTTGGCCGTCGTAGACTAAAACTTTCAGCGACATGGCGCGGCGGTTGCGAAAGACGAACACCGCGCCGCTCATTGGATCCGACCCAAGCTCTTGCCGACATATCCGGCACAGTCCGTCGATGCCTTGCCGAAAATCAGTAGGCTCCACGGCCACCAGAATTCGCAGATGCGGCGTGAGCGCAATCACGTCAGCTTCCCACGCTCTCGGTTCGCAGCGCTCGAACCAGTGCCGCCACCTCCGCGGGCACGGCGCCCCGTACATGAATGCGTTGCGCGCCGTCACCAGCGGCTTCCACTACATATTCCGCCGATGCCGCGCGTAAGGAGTAACTCCTCTCGCGCGGTACTGGGCGATTATAATCGCCCGGTGAGGCGCCCGCCAGAATGGGCAGGCCCAATTCAACGAAGGCGGGCTTGGGCTCAGCGCGATGCGCCTTGGCGCGCCTACCCGCCCGTTCCTGCAAAGTCGTGTAGTGTAAACTCAGCCACCGCGATACCCGGTGCACGCTGTAGGTCCCGCACAACTTGGCGGCGGCTCGCCAGAGCTTCGGGGGAATACGTTCCCTCAACTGCTTGCCGGCTCGCCAGCGCTCGAACTGCTCCTTCACCCTGCGAACTTCCGTAGGCACGACCTCCGGCCTCGTCCTCGCCATGATTCCTCCCCGCCGCCCACAACGGACGGCAGGGGAAGAATATCAAGCCACCGATGGCAGATTCACGCGCGTTTACCGGAAGGACACATTCATTGAAACGGCCCGGCACGCCCGCGAAGAAGGGATTGCGCGGAAGGCGCGGAACGCTCGGAAGGATCGTTTTTGGCTTGGCCCTGCGCAGTTGCTCCGGCAGGTGGGGGCGGACCTCGACTTGCTTGAACCGGAGGTAGCGTCCCTTGTGCTCGATTCGCAATGTGCCGTCGAGACGCTCCTGAACGACGACCTTCGTCCTGGGCCGCAGGCCGTGGCCCTCCGCCAGGAGGAGGAAGCGGTTCTCGTAGCGAACGATGGAGTCGTTGTAGACCTGGCGGTCCTCGTGGATCGAGAGGATGGCGTCGAGGTCATGGCAAGGCAGGAGCGGTTTGTGAACGTCGCGGGGCTCGGCCGGTTCGACGGCGTAGCGGCGGTTGTGCTTGGGGATGTAGACCTCGCACAGGAACTTATTGGCCGCTTCTTTCGTCGAGATGCCGGCTAGGCGCATATCCTTGACCAAGCGATCTTGGTGCGTTTTAAATCCGCGCTCGACGCGCCCCTTCGCTTGTGGACTTCCAGCGAGGATCACCTCGATGTTGAGCTCGCCCATGGCCCGCGTGAATTG
>CAZGVK010000202.1:0-2521 GCA_964529095.1 uncultured Elusimicrobia bacterium | reverse complement strand
GAGCGCGATCATGCTCGTCACCGACGACAAGAAGCATTTGTTCTTCCGTGTCGCCTCGGGCGAGCAGGCCAAAGCGCTGCGCACGATGACCTTGCCGATCGGTCAAGGCATCGCCGGCTGGGTCGCGCAGAACCGGAAGCCCGAGGTCGTCAATGACGCGAAGAACGATCCGCGTTTTGCCGGAAAGTTCGACAAGGCCTCGGGATTTACGACGCGTTCGCTCCTCTGCGTGCCGATGCTTTTCCGCGGGGCGCTTGTCGGAGTCGTCGAGGTGCTTAATAAGCGCGAGGGCGGCTACGGAGAGGGCCATGTAGGCCTTCTGTCGAGCCTCGCCAACCTCGCCTCGGTGGCGATCGTGAATGCGAAAATCATGGCCGAGCAGAAGAACTTCTTTTCGCATGTGCTCGAACTCTTGACCGCCGCGATTGAAACTTCCCGGCCGGGCCTGGAGAATTACCCTATACGCGCGGCCAAACTCGCTTGCGAGATCGGGCGCGCGCTTGAGGTCGAGGAGTACGATTATCGCATGCTCTACTACGCGGGTGTTCTGCACAAGATCGGCTATGTCGCGTTTAAGAGCCCGCGTCTGCTCGCCGATCTGGGGGTGACAAGCGCCTCCGATGAGATGCTGCCCGCGTTTTCAGCGCGCATGCTTCAAGGCATCAAGATTCTCGATGGCGCGATCCCGATGATCCGTCATCATCAAGAACGCTACGATGGCACGGGTTACCCGGGCAGACTTCAGGGCGATGCCATTCCATTGGGTGCCCGCATTCTTGGGCTCGTGGTGAAGATGGAAGAACTTCGTTCAGCCGGCCTCAAGGATAGGGAGCTCGGCGCCCGGGCCTTGAAAGAAGCGCGCGCCGGCGCCGGCGCCGTCTATGATCCTGCGATCGTCGAGGCGTTTTCCGCCGTGCTTGAATCAAAGGGCGGAACCTGGTGATGGACAGGCCGTTGCGCGTGCTGATCGCCAAACCCGGGCTTGATGGCCACGACCGCGGCGCCAAGGTCATCGTGCGTGCGTTGCGCGATTCCGGATTTGAGGTCATCTACACCGGCATCCGTCAGACCCCGGAGATGATTGCCACAGCCGCAATGCAGGAGGACGTGGACGCAGTCGGCCTCTCGCTTTTATCCGGCGCGCATCTCACTTTGTTTCCGGCGATATGCAGGGAACTAAAAAAGAAAGGCCTCAAGGATGTTCTTGTATTCGGCGGCGGCATTATTCCAGATGAGGACATTCCCGCGCTCAAGAAGGCCGGCGTGGACGGCGTCTTCGGCCCCGGCACTCCATTGCAGACGATCGTGGATTATTTAAAAGAGAAGCTGGCCGTTGTCCGTTAAAACAAAATTGTCGAGTCTTCTTAAGCGCGTGCGCCAGGGCGACCACGCGGCGGCCTCGCGCGCCTTGTCCCTGGTGGTTAACGCGGATCCGGCGGCAGCGGCTTTGGCCAAAGAATTTTTCAAATCCTCAGGCTGCGCGCAGAAAGTCGGCGTATCAGGACCTCCTGGCGCCGGGAAATCAACTTTGATCGGAGGCTTGATCGGTCATTACCGCGGTCGGAAACTCGCGGTCGGGGTGCTGATGGTCGATCCCAGTTCCACAATCTCCGGCGGCGCGTTTCTTGGCGACCGCCTGCGCGTCATGGAGCATGCCACTGATTCCGGAGTCTTCATCCGTTCTCTCGCCTCGCGTGGAATGATCGGCGGCCTGACCTATGCGATTTTCGGCGCGATCCACGTGCTGGAGACGATGGGCTGTGAGAAGATCTTGATCGAGACTGTCGGTACCGGGCAGGATGAAGTCGAGATCGCCTCGGTCGCGGACACCGTCCTTTACATCACTGCTCCCGCGATGGGTGATGAGATCCAAGCCATGAAGGCCGGCGCCATGGAGATTGGCGATATTTTTGTCGTCAATAAGTCCGACCTCGCGGGCTCGGACAAGGCCGTCGCCGATCTCAAGGCCGCTTTGGGATTGGGTCATTCCGCCGGACAGGCCGTCAAGGCCTGGGAGCCTCCGATCATCGCGACCTCGGCCAAGAACAGGGAAGGCGTTGCGGAATTGGCTCAAGAACTCGACGGCCATTGGAAGCACTTGCGGACCTCGGGGGAGGGCCGTGCGCGCCTCAAACGTCAGCACGCGACCGAGCTTGAATTCTGGATTCGGCGTTGCGTCATCAAAAATTCCCTCGATCGCGTAACGGATCAAGCGCTCGAGGACATGCTCGCGCACAAAACAGATCCAGCCTCATTGGGCCGACGGTTGCTTAAGATACCGGAATGAACCTGCATCATATCGGGATTGCCGTTAGGAACCTCAATGAAGGGATCGATCATTATAAATCCCTCGGCTTGACGCTTGCGCACCGCGAGGATGTCCTCTCCCAGAAAGTGAAGGTCGCTTTTATGGGATTGGGGCCCTGGATCGAACTGCTGGAGGGGATTGGACCTGATTCAGCAGTGTCTCATTTTATAGATAAACACGGGCCCGGACAGCACCATGTCGCCTTTGCCGTTG
>CAZGVK010000201.1:0-14931 GCA_964529095.1 uncultured Elusimicrobia bacterium | reverse complement strand
AACGCGAGTCATTCCGAAGCACGCCTGTATCGAAACTCGCGATCAGCATCCTGCCCGTCTTTGCTGCGCTAAAAAGCTCCTGATCCGTCGCATCGAAATGTTTCTTGATAGGCATGTCGAGCAAATCACCAACATAGTGGGGGGGAGTCCCTCCGGTCGTTCTTCTATCTAGGTCGGCCTGCGCTCCAGTAAACCACCTCTGAGTGACCGCGCGCGCGTAGAGCTCATCCTCAGCTTGGGGTCCATACCCTGGCGCAACACGGCCAAACTCCTGTAGGACCTGAACCTGAGCCGCAATTCCGCAGGTTCCCCCATTTTGATGGTAGACAAAGGCGGCTCGGCGCAGGGGGTCGCCTATGATCTTGGTCCTACCCTTGTCACGCATGCGCATGACGCGGCGGGCTTCTCTGGGATCGGCAGTGTCGGATTTGACCTTATTCCAGCTTGGTAGCGCTGGAAAAAGATCAGTCAAACTCGAATAACGCGCAGGCTCCAGGTTGGGGCTGGGTATCGAGGTCCGGGGCATGTTTTTCAAGGTGTACTGGCCCACGCTGAGATTTAGCTTTCTGCCGGAAAAGTAGGCGCTATTTCCGGAGATGGCCCCTGCGGCCGCGCTAGGCCATGTGGTGCGGTTTGCAAAGGGATCAACCAATAGCCCGTTCGTGACCAAGCGACTCTCGATCTCCCAGGCTGCGATCCTCGCCGCCTGTGGTGTCTTGTCGATCTCGACTCCAAGACGACCATTGAGCGTCTGGAGCCGCGCGGCCAGCGCGGCAACACGCTCCTGTAGCAGGTTTATTTGATCGAAAAGTTCAGGAGCATGGAATACCGTATCCCTTGCGCGGGAAAGGTTCATCGCCTCTGTCTGGATGTATTCCCATAAACTGGTACCGAGAGCGTTTATAGTGTAAAAACGTTCCGTGAAGCCCGCAAGAACATCTGGGGCTATTGTCTTCCCCCCAGTTTCAACCTCGCGTTCCAATGCCGTCGTAAGGCGTTCCTGCTCCTGGAGAAGTGTGGAGAGCATGGTGATATCCATTGGAATGACGTACGTGCTCAGGATAGCAACTCGTCCATGGAGATTATCTCGTTCTTGGTGAATGCTCCTGGCGACTTCGCCTGTGCCGTCGTTCTTCGGCAGTCTAAAAATCAGATTCTCGACCCGATCATTGACCGCGAGGAGCAGTCCGTTGATTTCCGAAAGCTGAGCAGCGCTTGCCAAGCGTATTTCACCACGAACCACTTTGCTCCAGTCCAGTTCGGGCGGGAAGAAAGCATGAATCTTGCTTTCCAGACTGCGGTACTCAGCACAAAGACTTGGGTCGCGACCACAGATGACTGGAGCGTCGGCGGAAACCGCTGAAGCAAGGACGAGAGCGGTGAGCACGAGCCAAAGGCGAGCAGAGAGGAGCGGGCGCATAAGGGGTCTTCCGAGTATAGCCCCAGGACCGGATTTTATCAACCCGCGCGCCATGTGATGTTGAGCGGGGAATCGAAGGCCTCCGACGGCCTGATCACGGCCTTGCGCCAAGCGCAGAACCCCGACGGCACAAAACGCTATGGCCTCGCAACCGCGGTCAGCCTGCTGATTTTCTTTGCCATCGCCCTGCAATGTATGTCAACGATCGTCGCCGTGCGCCGCGAAACGAACAGCTGGAAAATACCTGCGCTGCAATTCTCCTTCCTGTTCGGCCTTGCCTACATTCTATCCTTTGCCGCCTACCGCCTCACGCTCGCCTTTAACCGAACAGGACGCGCGACGATAGCTTGTGACGGCGCGCGAGCGCTACGTACAGGCGAGCGCTCTCCGTGAGCATGCGCAGTTCCTCGGGCCGCAACTTGCGCACGACCTTCCCGGGCGAGCCAAGCACAAGCGAGCCCGGAGGAATATTGGCACCGGCCGGAATCAAAGCGCCCGCGCCGATCAACGTCCGCGCACCGATCACGGCTTCCATGATGATCGCACCCATGCCGACTAGCACCTGGTCGCCGAGGCGACAGCCGTGGAGGATGGCGCGATGGCCGACGGTAACGCCTTTGCCCACGATCGCGGGCTTGCCCGCACGGGTGTGGATGACGCTGAGATCCTGGATGTTGCTGCGCGCGCCGATCCGGATCTCATCGATGTCGCCGCGAAGGACGCAGCCAGGGAAGACCGAAGCATCTGCGGCAAGCGTCACCTTGCCGATGATTTCCGCTGAGTCGTGCACGAAGGCCGACGGGTGGATGCGCGGCGCTCGATTTGAGAAGGACCTTATCATGGCGTTACTATGATAATCTAGCACTCCGAGCCCCCCTCTTTCAATGTCAAACCATTCCGATTATCTCGTGCTCGGCACCGGCATCGCCGGGCTCTTGACCGCGCGCAAATTAGCCCGTTTGGGGCGCGTGACGCTTGCAACCAAAAAGGAAGCCGCCGAATCGAACACAAACTACGCGCAAGGCGGCATCGCGGCCGTCATGAGCGAGCTCGATACCGTCGAGTCGCATGTGCGCGACACCTTGAATGCGGGCGCTGGTCTCTGCGATGAGGCCGTCGTGCGCCTAAGCATTGCTTCAGCGCCCGCGCGCGTGCGCGAACTCGCGGAGATGGGCGTGCGCTTCTCCGAGCAGAAGACAGCGCTTGATCTCGGCCTTGAGGCCGGCCACAGTCACCGCCGCATATTGCATGCAGGCGACATCACCGGGCGCGAGATCGAACGCGCCCTCGTGGCCGCAGTCCGCCGCGACAAAAACGTGCGCTTAATTGAGAATGCTTTAGGCGTGGACCTCCTGCTAGATAAAAGCGGCGCCTGCCGCGGCGCCTATGTGATGGATCGAGCCAGCGGCGCTATCAAGCCGCTCACCGCTGCGGCGACCGTCCTCGCGACGGGCGGCGCTGGAAAAGTGTATCTCTACACGACCAATCCTGATATCGCCACCGGCGACGGCATGGCCATGGCCTGGCGCGCGGGTGCCGCCATGTCGAACATGGAATTCGTGCAGTTCCACCCGACCTGTCTCTATCACCCTCAGGCCAAGAACTTTTTGCTTTCCGAAGCCCTCCGCGGCGAGGGCGGGCGCCTTCTTCTCAAAGATGGCACGCGATTCATGTCTCGGTATGATCGCAGGAAAGAATTGGCGCCGAGAGATATCGTGGCGCGCGCCATAGACGCCGAGCTCAAGCGGACCGGGGATGATTGCGTGTACCTCGACATGACCTGCCTTCCACGGGCCTTCCTGAAAGCCCGCTTCCCGAACATCTACGCGAAAGTGAAATCATTTGGCATCGATATGGCCAAGAGCCCGATTCCGGCAGTGCCCGCCGCGCATTTCTTCTGCGGCGGCGTTCACACCGACACCTGGGGCCGCACCTCGGTGCCGCGCCTGTACGCCGTCGGCGAGACCGCGCACACCGGCCTTCACGGCGCCAACCGCCTGGCGTCGAACTCCCTGCTTGAAGGCTGCGTTTTCGCGCACCGTCTCGCCCTGCATCTCGCCTCCCCTGCGGCACTCAGCCGCATGGTGCCGTTTACCGCAAAACCATGGAACACAGGCCGCGCGGTCACCTCCGATGAAGCTGTTGTCGTCTCCCATAATTGGGATGAAATCCGGAGGCTGATGTGGAACTATGTCGGCATCGTGCGCACGAATAAGCGGCTTGACCGCGCTTTGTCACGCCTCGAAGCGCTCCGGCGCGAAATCGCCGGCTACTATTGGAACTTCCTTCCCACGCCCGATATCGTCGAACTGCGCAATATTGCCGATGTCGCGATGCTGGTCATCAAGTCGGCCATGCGGCGCAAGGAATCGCGCGGCCTGCATTACACCCTCGACTTCCCGAAACTGAAGTCGTCTTTGTGCCGCGACACTGTCATCACGCGGGCTCCGGACCGGAGCTGACCCCGGTTCGACCGAACGCCGCTTCCGCCGCCGCCTGATTGTGAACGCGGCACAAGAGCCGGATGTTGCGCGCGTCATTGGATTGACCTCCCTTGGCAAATGGCCGAAGATGGTCGTACTCGATCCAATCCTTCGAGCCGCAGGGTGTTCCCTCTTTGTCTCGCCAGGCGCAACGCCCGTCGTCGCGCGCCCAAACAGCGCTCTTGATCTTAGCGGGGATATAGCGCCCTGAAGAAAACGCGCGTAAAAAGCGCGGAGAGATATTTTGCTTATCTGAGGGTGCTTCTGCGACGCACTCGGCCTTCGCCGCCTTCATCTCCAGGCGTCTTTGCGGGTCTTTGCGATCGAGATAATCTTCCAGCGTCTCGCGGATCAAGTCCTCAAGCCGTCCTTCCGGATACTTGTGCCTAAGGATCTGGCGAACTCGATCAAGCAGTTGGGCGACGACCGTGGCCGCGTCAAAACCGACGCGAACGCGCCCGACGGACACCGGCGCCAATTTCTGCCATCCCTCTTCTCGATGCGGCTCGGCAGAATAGGAAGATGCGGCTTCGACTGCATGCGGCGGCGGCGCGGCGACAACAAGCGGGTGAAAAGGAAAATTCCTGACCGCGTCCGGCTGGGGCGCTTGCGGATAGTGTGCCGCGACCAGGGCCTCCATATCCCGCCGCGACTTGCCAGCCGCGGTCGCGAGCCATTGGCTCACGTTATTTCTTTCAAGCCATGGCGCCAACACAATCAAGGAAGAAGCCGTAACGCGCTTGCCGCTAAGCGCTGTCAGCGCCTCGGGGAAAGCGCGGATGACCCGCGCCACGCGAATGCGCCGATACGCTTCGCCTTCCTCGAAACCCAGGACTGCGGTGCAGTATTCGTAGAGCGAGCGATGGCCTTCCTCAAGGCACAGACGCCGCGCGTCGAACTCCGCGAGGCACTCAAGCAAATGAATCTCATTATGCCGAGAACGCTCTCCTAGAAATTTTGTTTCGCGCACAAGTTCAGCATCGCTCAGTCTCTCGCAATCGGCTATCAGGCCGCCTTCTTTGCCGCTCATGTACGCCTCCCGCCCGCTACGGCTGTTTCCGGAAACAGCGGCCGGGCCGCTTATACCAGACGATTATGGCCCCTAATAAGTTGCCTGACGCGCGCCGGCGCATGCAGGTTTATTTTTGCCGCCCACCGAAACCATGGCGCTCCCGCAAATTAGGACCGCGCGCCAAGCAGAGAAAAGCAAGGAAATATTTTTAGATCAGAGCGCTCACCTCAAGCTGGACAATCTTCTATAAATAGCCTGCCCGAGAGGCAATGCTATACTGCCTTTTATGGACGTCATTCGAGTCGTCGGCGCTCGTCAGCATAACCTCAAGAACATAAGCCTCGACATCCCCCGAGGCAAGCTCGTCGTGGTGACGGGGCTCTCCGGATCAGGAAAGTCCTCTCTTGCTTTTGACACGCTCTATGCCGAGGGCCAGCGGCGTTATGTCGAATCACTGTCGGCCTATGCCCGACAATTCCTTGAGCTCATGGACAAGCCGGATGTCGATCTCATCGAGGGCCTCTCGCCTGCCATCGCCATTGAACAGCGCAATCCTTCGCACAATCCCCGCTCAACTGTGGCCACCGTCACCGAGATCTACGACTACCTGCGTCTGCTCTACGCACGCATCGGCCAGCCGCACTGCCCCCACTGCGGACGCCTCATCAAGAAACAGTCGGCCCAGGCCATCGTCAGCGAAGTTCTCCGCACCCGCGCCGGCCAATCTGTGAGCATCTATGCGCCGCTCGTGCAGGCGCGGCCCGGGACCTATGAGGACTTATACAAGCGCCAGCTCCGATCCGGATTTGTGACCGCTCGAACCAACGGCACCGTGCACGAGCTGTCTCTGCCCCCCAAGCTCGACCGCTACAAAAAACACACCATC
Source organism: uncultured Elusimicrobia bacterium (assembly GCA_964529095.1). Classification (GTDB taxonomy): domain Bacteria; phylum Elusimicrobiota; class Elusimicrobia; order UBA1565; family UBA9628; genus GWA2-66-18. Next base: position 9,130 of record CAZGVK010000201.1, on the reverse strand, counting down.
GAGCTGTTCGTGGACAAGCTGAAAGTTTCCGCCGATGCAAAACAGCGGCTGAACGATTCGATCGAAATCGCCTTGAAAGAATCCCGCGGCCTCGTCCGAGTGGAAGCCTCGGGCGAAGGCCCCGCGAGCTCGCTTCATTCCGAACATCACGCCTGCCCTAAATGCGGATTGTCGTTGCCTGAGATCGAGCCGCGCCTGTTCTCATTTAATTCGCCCTACGGCGCCTGTACAGCCTGCGACGGCCTCGGCGTGAAGACGAATGTCGAGGAGGACCGAATCATCCCCGACCCGGAAAAGTCAATTGGAGAAGGCGCCATCATCGCCTGGTCGGACCCGGTCACAACCCGCACCAATCGCTGGAAAAAATCCTGGTCGAGCTACTACGCCGAAATTCTCGAACAGATAGGCGCGCAGTTTTCGATCCCCTTGGATAAGCCCTGGAATAAGCTGACCGAAAAGCAGAAAAAGATCATTCTTCACGGCGGGGGCACCTACACGCCATCATGGGCCAAAAACCCGCAGAATTTCGAAGGCGTCATAAAAAATCTTGAACGACGCCTCAGGGAATCCGAGTCCGATTTCGTCAAAAGCGCCATCGCCGAGCGCTTCATGGGCCGCGCTTTGTGCCCTGCCTGCGCGGGCGCGCGACTCAAGCCCGAGGCCCTCGCCGTGCAGATCGGCGGCCTCGGCATACATAAAATCGTCGCCATGTCCGTTGAAAATGCCTCCAAGTTCTTCAAAGATCTCCAGCTGAGCGCGACCGAAGGCGCCATCGCCCGTCAGGTTCTCAAAGAAATCGTGTCTCGCGTCAACTTTCTGTCCGCCGTCGGCCTCGACTACCTCACGCTCGACCGCGCCTCCGGAACCCTCGCCGGCGGCGAGGCCCAGCGCATCCATCTGGCGACACAGATCGGCTCAGGACTGACCGGGGTCATGTATGTCCTTGATGAGCCCTCCATCGGTCTGCACCCGAGGGACAACGCTCGTTTGTTGACCACGCTCCGGCGCCTGCGCGATCTCGGCAACACCCTCATCGTTGTCGAGCATGACGAGGAGACCATTCGATGCGCCGACTGGATCGTGGACCTGGGCCCCGGCGCCGGCGCGCATGGCGGCCGGATCGTGGCCGAGGGGAAAATCGGCGACATTTTAAAAGCTCCGGAGTCGGCCACCGGCGCCTACCTGCGCGGCGAGGGGCGACGCCCGCCTCTCTCGAAAGGTCGCCCGCCGCAAGGCTGGCTCAAGGTCCGCGGCGCGCGCCAATTCAATTTAAAAGACATCAATATAGATGTGCCTCTTGGTGTCATGGTCTGCGTGACCGGAGTTTCCGGATCCGGCAAATCAACCTTGGTTCACGAAGTCATCTATAAATTCCTCGCGAAGTCATTAAACGCCGCCAAAGAGGAGCCGGGAAAGGTCACAAGCGTCTCCGGCGTCGAAAATCTGGATAAAATAATTCTTGTCGACCAGACACCGATCGGCCGCACCCCGCGCTCAAATCCGGCGACCTATACCGGTCTCTGGGGTCCCGTGCGCGACCTGTTCGCTCTTCTGCCTGCCTCTAAAGCCCGCGGCTATAAGCCCGGCCGTTTCTCTTTTAACGTCAAGGGCGGGCGCTGTGAAAACTGCGCCGGCGACGGCATGCTCCATATCTCCATGCAGTTCCTGCCGGATGTCTACGTGCAGTGCGATGAATGCCAAGGCCGCCGCTTCAATGAAGAAACATTATCCATCCGCTATAAAGGCAAGAGCATCGCCGAGGTCCTGGCGATGACCGTCTCGGAAGCTCGCGGGTTCCTCGCCTCATACCCGAAAATGACAAAAATTCTTGCGACGCTTGAGGACGTCGGCTTGGGCTATGTGGGCCTGGGCCAGTCCGCCACGACACTCTCCGGCGGCGAGGCCCAGCGCGTGAAGCTCGCCGCTGAATTGTCACGACGCGGCACGGGACGCACCTTGTATGTGCTCGATGAGCCCACGACCGGCCTGCATTTCGCCGACGTGGCCAAACTGCTTGAGGTGCTCCACCGCCTGAGCGACTCGGGAAATACCGTGCTTGTCATCGAGCACAATATAGACGTGATGCGCTCCTCCGACTGGATCATCGACCTTGGCCCCGAGGGCGGCGACAAGGGCGGGCAGCTCATCGCGGCGGGACGTCCTCAAGATATCGTCAAGGTCAAGGCATCCCATACCGGGCAATACTTAAAATAACTGTTTTATCGGTCTTCTGCCGTGGGCCGGGAAAAGCTCGTTGAGAAGCCTTTGAAGGAGACTTCCGCTCATCTTGCTCAACAGACCTCTCATCGAGTATGGTGCTCCCAACTCTTCAGCCAAGCCAAGGGATCAGGGCTATCCTTTTCCCAATTGGGCATTAAGCCCACGATCGTTTCGGCATGCTCTTGAAATAGGGAGGGCTCTCCGGCTCGCCACAGCACAAAGTTGATAAATAGATTGAAGTGACTTATATCCCGGCTGAGCATATACTTAGCGTCATTAAGGGCAGAAGGCCAATTGGGATACTGGGACTTCAGCATCCATTTCCCGCCGTTTTCTCCCCGGGGCTCGACAAGCCTTAGACAGGCGCGAAGCCCCTGGCCGCAGACCGGCTCAAGGCGAGCCATCCAGGACACCAGCGCCTCGGCCAGATCTCCGGCGTCCGTCATGAACGAGAGCTGCGATCCGGAGTGGAAGCCTTACGTGTTCGATTTATAACGCACAACATACGCATAACGAATTCCCGATCGGGAATAATTTTAGATTTCGGGCGGATTTTTAGTCGCATATTCCCGAGCAGGAATATATTCCGCAAGGACGGAGAGTGGGCGTTATCGGGTATAAATAGTACTAAAACATTGACAAATAGGCCCCTTCGGGTATAATAACTAACGACTTATACCCGATAGAGCCTGTTTTAGACCGTGAAACTGCTAAATGCGTCTGATCGGGTATAACCAGAATAAAATGAAAAAAAATCCGATTGCCGATCTAGTGAAGGAGAAGCGCAAGAGCGCGGGCCTCACGCAAACCAAACTCGCGGCGAAAGCGGGCGTCGGCCTGCGCTTCATTCGCGATCTTGAACAAGGCAAGGCGTCGCTCCGCACCGACACGATCAACAAGGTCCTCTTCCTGTTTGGGAAGTGCCTCGGGCCGATCGATCTGCCGCGCGAAGAAGGCTAGGCCAATGGAAAACCAAAAAGAACGCGCCATCGTCTTTTACGGAAACAAAGAAGCCGGCGAGTTGGTGAAGAACCCGGGCGGCTACGAATTCACCTATAAGCCCGACTATCTTCGCGACCCTGACTCAATGCCGATCAGCTTGGCGATGCCGCTCATCGAAAACAAGTATGTATCGCCCACGTTGTTTCCGTTCTTCGATGGGCTCCTGCCGGAGGGCTGGCTTCTAGAGTTGACCTGCACGTCCGCGAAGATCGACAAGAACGACAAGTTCCACTTGCTGCTGCACACGGGTAAAGATCCGGTCGGGGCAGTCAGCGTCCGGCCGATCAACCAGGAGCGTCATGGCGAATAGGTGTCTCTGTTGCGAGCTGCCCGTCGAGGAGTCGGGACGCTACCATGCGAAATGCCTCAAGGCGCTTTGGGGAAAGGCCGTCGCTCCAAAGATTCCCTTCGCGTTGGCAGACCTGCCCTCCAAGGTCACCTCGGCCGAGGATCACATGTCGATCTCGGGCGTCCAGGCCAAGGCGCTTGTCCGGCTGAACAAGGACTCCTCGGAAATTGAGGTCGCGCCGACCGGGAGCACGCACATTCTCAAGCCGGAGCCCAATGAATACCCGGGGCTGCCTGCGATGGAAAATGCCTGCATGACCATGGCCGAGACGCTTGGCATGCCCGTCCCCGCGCATGGGTTGTTCCCCATGTCGGACGGGTGCCTCTGCTACATCGTCAAGCGCTTCGACCGTGCCGAAGATGGCGGCAAGATCCAGAATGAAACGATGTTCCAGTTGCTCGGGGCAACCAACAAGTATCTAGGCTCGCTGGAAAGCATCGGCAAGGCTATCCGCGCGCACGCGGAAAACGTCGGCCTCGATACAGTCGATTTTCTCGAGCGCGTCCTTTTCTGTTTCCTCATCGGCAACGGCGATATGCACCTGAAGAACTGGGCTTTTCTCATCCGCGGGAAGAAACCCTCTCTCGCGCCGTGCTACGACCTCGTCTCGTCGAGGGTCTACTTCGAGAAAGAAACGGATTCGGCCCTGACGATCAACGCCAAGAATAACAAGCTGAAGAGGTCCGACTTCGAGAGTCTCGTCGGCTATCTCAAGATCGACCCGAAGGCCGCGGCGAACAGCTTCAAGAAGATGCAGAAGGCTCAAGAGAAGCTTCGGGAGTTGGCGATTTGCTCGGAGCTGAATCCCTCGATGCGCCAGAAGTTCGAGGACGTGATGGCCGAGCGGTTTAAGAGGATCTTCGCCAAATGATTCCGCTGGACCTATGCAGGGACGGAGCGGTCTGCGAGATTCGCTCAAGGAATCTCGTGGTCTATAGACGCCGCCAATCAATATGCCCATTGAAATGGCCGAACTCAGGATTACGATTCACAATGGAATCAGGACATAGACAACAATGCAAATCTCTCTCAATGGTTGGCAGCGACTCTGGGTTGTTTTGACCGCTCTTTATTTCATCTTTCTGGCTACCATGGTTAGTATAAAGGGGCTACCAAGCGAGGGCTTGCTTGGCCTTCTGCCGATCCTAATAATTCCGACAGCAATTCTCCATATCCTGGGCCTAGGGACTGCGTGGACCTATAAAGGGTTTCGGAATAGCGGAATCAAAAAGTTGCAAAGTTGGCAAAGGTTATATGTTTTCGCAAGTGTCATATATCTGATTTTCAGCCTCCCTCCTTTGGGGAAAAGACTCGCTATTGTCCGTATCAGATCTACTCCCCCGCCTATTGACGCCAACTACTCAGTAGTAACACATCCAGGCGGGATTCTGCGGGTGTATATCTCAACGCGTGATTCATTTTCCGTCAATATGGGCAAGGTGGATATCGACTCTCAAGGATGCCGCCCGAATCCTCCAAGCAACGGCTAAACGCGATAGCCGTTTGGAACGCTGGGATGATGTGTCAGCTGATATTGTTTCATCGTTAATAAAACATCGTACATCCGATTTGATATGGGGTGTTGTTGTGGCTCTAGGGCTATGGCTAATGCCACCGTTCTCTGTCTATCTGGGCATCTATCTTTTGGTCTTGGGAATAATTTGGGTGGCAAGAGGGTTTCGAGGAACGGAACGGCTTCCGCAAGGACAAGTCTAGCCCTTGATTTAATTATATTTTAGGTGTATAATGTGCTTTGTAGTAGCACACTATGATCTCAAAATATAAGACTATGGGGTCGCAGGCCGCCCGACTCGTCACAACGCTCCAGGAACGCCATCACCTCTCGTTCACCCTGCCCGAGGCAATGGAGATCACAGGCCTAAAAGCCGTGTCCGCCCGCAGCTTCATCCGCGCCCTGGTCAATCGCGGGGTCGCGGCTCGGCTGCGGCCAGGATTGTTCAACCTGGTTCCATTCGAATTGGGACGCGAAAAAGAATACCTCGGCAACCCTTATGTGGCGGCCCGGGAGCTAATGCGCGGCCGAGACTATTATATCTCCCACGCCTCCGCCCTGGATATCCATCGCATGACCACCCAACCACAGCTCGTGGTCTATGTGACCTCGCCTAAGGCCATGCGCAAGCGAAGCATCTTCGGCACGGAGTTCCGGTTTATTCGATGCCCAGCGTCGCGATTCTTCGGCTTCTCCGAGACTTGGGTGGACAAGCAAGAAAAGATCATGGTCAGCGACCTCGAGCGCACCATCCTTGATGGCCTTAGGGCCCCGGAATACTGCGGAGGCGTCACCGAAGTGGCCAAGGGCTTCTGGATGCGACGGTCAGACATGAACGTGCGCAAGCTTGTAGAATACGCCTTGAGATTGGACAGCAGCGCCATCATAGGGCGGCTGGGGTATCTTATGGAAATCCTGGAAGTCGGAACCAAAAGTGATAGGGACTCCCTGCGCGAGTGCTTGGGACGCGCCTACGTCCGTCTTGATCCTATGTTGCCGGCCGAGGGGAAATTCCTCTCCAAGTGGCGACTCCGACTCAACGTCGCCGCCGAAGAGATCCGCGCCATCTTGCAGACCTAACTATGATTCCCCAACGCAACCTCTCTTTGCTTTCAAACCGCCTGGCCAAGTCCGGCGACCGGCGCATTCCCGAGACCGTCCTCGAGCGCGACTATTGCCTGGCTTGGTTTCTCGTCGCGCTCTCGCAAGAAGGCCTGGGCCAACGGCTGGCCTTCAAAGGCGGGACCGCACTCAAACGCTGTTACTTCGGGGACTACCGGTTCTCGGAGGACCTGGACTTCACCCTCACCCAAGAGACGCCCTTTGAGACGATCCAAAAGGAACTCGACCCCGTCTTTGCCCGAGTGCGCGACGCGTCGGGCATCGTGTTCCGCTACGCGCGCGAAGACCGCCACAGTCACACCAATAGCCACACCTTCTATCTCGGCTACGAGGGACCGCTACCTGCCACTGCGGCCGGCAAGGAGGTCAAGATCGGCATCACGATCCGAGAAAAGATCATATTCCCACTCGCGAGCCGCCCCGTGCTCTGCGGCTACGAGGAGTATGCGGATCTGCCTGATGGGACTAATCTCCGCACGTACGCGCTTGATGAGATCGCCGTTGAGAAAATGGTCGCGCTGATGGACCACGCCAGAAACGAGCCCCGTGACCTCTATGACATTTGGCATCTGACGGAGCAAGCCCCTATCGAACTGGGAGCATTTGAAGGGTGCAGTTGAAGAAAAACTTGCCTTTCGCGGCAAAAAACTCGACGATGTGCGCGGCGAGTTGTCGACGAAAGAAGCTCACCTCAAGAAGCTCTGGGAAACTCGTCTTTCGGCCCAAATGGCAAGTCTGCCGAGGTTTGATGACGTCTATTGATCCGTCCGTCGAGCATTTCGCCAAGCGGGACTTTCGTGAGACTGCGAACTCCGACTCTTGCTATAATGCCTTCAACATACCCGCCACGCCTCTCAGCCGCAGGGCCGATGCGCAACTTGGGCGGGTTTTTATTTTCTCCTCTCGCGACTCTTCTCGCGACAAAATGTCGCGAGCGTTCAAGGGGACAAAGGAGACATCGCGCATTCGGACACGAATTAGGACATTTTGTCCGGATTCGTGTAAGAGCAGAAGCCACGCACTCTCGGACCTAAATCTGGTCCTGAGCGTTCGGCTCCACCGAGCGGCCTTTGCATCGGAACCAGTAAATCCTCGCCCCCGCACATTGGCCGGGAGATTCTTGCCGCGGCAGGCGGCGCTGGCTTTGCGCCTGAGCTCGCGGATAATGCCGCGCATGGTATGCCCGCCAACCAGGAGCATAGCGTCGATGATCGGGGCGATGGGCTCGTTCCTCCGTACAGGAGAATCGGCGGCGGGGCCGTGCGCTTGATGTGGGTGCGAACCTCCGCGCCACGGCCAGGTTAGGCCCTGTCATCAGCCCAAGGGGATAGCCGGCCGGCACATGGAAGCGGCTGTCGGGGTCCAGGCTTTGCAACTCGACCTGGCTGTCGTAGACCGCGACGACGCGAACCGGGTGCCCGGAGACCGTGGCGTATTCAGCAATTGGCAGATTTCGCAAGGCCCGATCGGGTGTTTCAATATCACAGCGATCTGCTGGCACCGACAAGCCGGAATGCTCGCGGCATCAGTTGAGGGCGCGCGGCGTCCGTTTGAGAAAGGCGCCTGTAGCAAGCCCTTTGGTCCCCCCTGCCAATAGGTCTTTAGACCATGGGCGCAGCGTGGTGCAACGGCTATGCTCTGCGTAATGGCGCACTCATCTTCAGTATCCGTTCTGTTGATGACCACGGCTCTTCTTCTCCGTGTTGCGTCTGCTCGTGCTGCCGACGCCCACGCTTCAGACATGCACCGCATTCTGACGGAGAACGCCCACGCCTTCGACGTCTACACCGGCCTTCCCGCCGTCAATATCGTCTCCGTCGTAGCCCCCACACTCGACGACATCGTAGTTGAAGATGGTCAGGTCAATTTCGAATACGCCGACATGGTTGACCGAATGGAAAAAATGAGCCGGACCGTGATCGGTCGGCGGAAAAAGAAGCGCCGGATCGAGACGGGTGTTACGCCCGCCGATCGCGTCGATCGCGGAGAGGTCAAATACATCGTCCTCCACGCCTCCGGTGGCGCCACGGGCAAGCCGCGCGCCTGCGAGGGCACTGTCGCGTGGCTTCTACGGAAAAAAACTGCCGCTCATTTCATGGTTTGCCGCGACGGCCGCGTAATCCGCATGGTCAAGATCGAGAATATCGCCAATCATGTGAAGACCGACGCCATCAACCGCACCTCGGTTGGCATCGAGACGGAATCCGGTCAACCTGGAAGCGACAATCCCTTCGTGCAATCCGATTGGAGCCCCTCGGACTACTGGCGCATGTACGCGTCGATAGCGTGGCTTATTCGGGCAATCGCACAAGAAGTCGATTTGCCCCGCGACCGCAGCCACATCATCACGCACGAGGAGGCGGACCGCAGCATGGCCAGGGCACACGTTGATCCGGGTCCTTTCTTCGAATCCGGACGCTATCCGGAATTCGACGCGCGCTTTCCGGGCGAGGCCGTAACTCCCCGCGACTACCTCATGCGCCTCGTCGCAGACGACGTTCCACCTCAGATATGGATGGTCGCTGCATCGGGTGCCCGCGACGAGGTCGAGTTCCAAGATACGAATGCGCTGGGCTTGGCCCATATCCGAGTCTGGCGGCAGAACACGGAGGGCAAGGCGGTCACTTTGACACACGAGTGGACGGCACCATCCACCGGGATGCCGCCGATCTCACTGCGCATTCCTATGCCTCTTGAGCCCGGTTCCTACCGCATCGTGGCACGCGATCTGGTTGGCAACACGAACGCCGCGCTCCTCAAGGTGCCCGAGCCGCTCGGCGGCGCGCTGGCCACAACGGCCAAAGCGAGCCTGCTTCTAGAGCCGTTAACGCTTCGCGGCCTGTAGGGCTACGGGCGAGACGGGTGGCTTGGGCTCGTCGCCGAGCATTTGAGGCATGGTCCAGATCATGTCCCGGCGGTTGAAG
>CAZGVK010000200.1:0-6450 GCA_964529095.1 uncultured Elusimicrobia bacterium | reverse complement strand
AGGCGGGATGAGTGCCGTCGGTGCGTTTTGTTGAAGGAGCGGCGACCGATGGTTTTGCAGTCGGCGCACGCGTCTTAGTCGTGGAGGCGACCGGCGCCGGCGCAGGCTTATCGGACAATGCCGCGACGATGTTCCAGGCGCCATCGTTGTGAATTTCAACGCGGACCGAACCGAGAAGGGCTATCTGTTTTTCCAGGGCGGCGCGATCAACCCCCCTCGTCGTCTTTGCTCCGACGCTGACGATCAAATCTCGGCATCCGGCCTCGCGAGCCGCAGCGAAAATCTCATAGAGGCTCGTCGCATCGTCTTCATCATGGACCCAGGTGGCCAGGAACTCGGGCTCGACCGAGAAATTGCGCAATTTGGAATGCAGGTTGTCGAGATAATCGTGGACGAGATCGTCGTAGATGAGATACATATCGTATTATATCAAACGGAGTTCATGCTGAAATCAGGTTTCGCTTAAAAATATGCGCCTTTCCCGCCAAATCTGGGAGCACCTCCTTCAGGGACAGCGTCGTCGCTTCGCGATGGTCCTCGGCATTGGTCTTGCGAGCGGCCTCCTGGAGCTCATCGGCGTCGGGTCGGTCATGCCGTTTTTGGCGCTGCTGAACCGTCCTGAGCTGATAAGGGGCCAGCCGTTAATTCATCGTCTGTTCCTCGCCGGCGGCTTTGCTGATGAGAGATCTTTCTTGATTTTCTGCGGCGCCGCCGCTATCCTCTTTATGATTTTGGCCAACGCCCTCGTCTTTTTAAAGAGCGTCGTGATGCTGCGCTTTGCAACCGAGCAGATGCCAAAAATCGCGACGCGCGTCCTGGACGCGTATCTCACAAAAGACTACCCGTTCTTCCTTCAGAGTCATTCCGGCCAACTGGCCAAGGACGTGCTCGTGCAGACGGACACGGTTGCCAATACCGTGCTGCTTTCCTGGATGACGGCTCTTTCTGAAAGCACGACGATTCTACTGCTGACCACGTTGATCTTATGGGCGGACCCCTTCCTTGGCATGGCGGCACTCGCCGGCATAGGGGCCATTGTCGCTGGAAGTTATTACGTGATCCGTCGTCGCATCTCTCTTCTTGGCCAAATCAATGATGAGGCCAATGGACGTCGCTTTGAGCATTGCTTGGAAGTCCTTGGTGCCGCTAAGGAGATCAAGGCGGCCCAAGCCGAGGCCCATTTTGCGCGCTCTTTTGAGCCCTATGCCCGTGAACACGCGGCGGCCTACCGGCAGGCATTGGTCATCCAAGGTTTGCCCTCGAGCCTTGTCCAGGCCGTCGCCGCAAGCGTTATCCTGGGCATTGCATTGCGGCAGTTGTCTCGCGGAGACGATCCCGTGCACGTCGTCACATTGCTTTCTCTTTACGCGGTGGCGGGTTACCGGCTGTTGCCCTCCCTTCTTAAATTCTCCGGCGCGGCATCCCAGCTACAGCAACATCGCTCCGTATTCGATAAAGTCATCACGCTGCTTTCCTCCGCACCCCCGTCCGCGCTTAAATTGGTTCCATGGACTTTAAAGCGCGAAATCCGGCTTGAAAAGATTGTTTTTCATTATCCGGGACAAGCTGTTCCTGTCTTTGACGTCCTCGATCTTTCTATCCGAGCAGGTGAATTTGTTGCGTTGACAGGCGCTTCTGGCGCGGGCAAGTCTACGCTTGCCGACATCCTTCTGGGCCTTCAGCGGCCACAATCGGGGCATCTCTCGGTGGATGGGAAAATACTCAATAACGAAGATCTCGCGCGTTGGCGTAGCGCCATCGCATTCGTTCCACAGAGCATATTCCTGTTCGATTCCTCGATCGCTGAAAACATCGCCTTCGGCGTTCGGAAGGATCTGATTGATCTTCAAGGCGTACGCAAGGCGGCGAGCCTTGCGCAGCTTGAGGATTTTATCGACTCTCTTCCTGAAGGCTACAAGACGCGCATCGGCGAGCGCGGGGGACGCTTGAGCGGCGGTCAGCGACAACGTCTGGGTATCGCGCGCGCGCTCTACCGGGAGCCGGCCGTGATGATACTCGATGAGCCGACAAGCGCTCTCGACGGGATCACTGAAACTGAGTTGGCACGCGCGCTTGAAGGCCTCAAGGGACGCCTCACTTTCATAGTGATCGCGCATCGGGCGTCGACCGTCAAACTCGGCGATCGGGTGATAATTCTGGAGAATAGACGTATATCGGATTCAGGGACCTATGCGGCACTGATATCGCGCAACAAGCATTTCGAGCGCTTAATGTCCGAAACGAGCGCAGATCTGGAGTAGGTGCGTGTAGACCCTGTCCACACAACGGGCGCAACGTTTTCCGAAAGCATTTGCGTTGATGGGAAATGTTAAAATCACGGGAGTGTCTTCCAAGACTCGGGCTGACGTCAGACTGCTTAAGGAACTCTACCTCCGCATGCTCCGCATCCGCGCAATCGAAGAGAGCATCGCAACCCGCTATTCCGAGCAGGAGATGCGCTGCCCCGTTCATCTGAGCATCGGCCAGGAAGGTCCGGCCGTGGGCGTCTGCGTCGCTCTTAAAACCGATGATTATGTGATGAGCACCCACCGATCTCACGGCCATTACCTGGGCAAGGGCGGGAATTTAAAGTCGATGCTGGCCGAGTTCTATGGACGCGCCGCCGGTTGCAGCGTCGGCAAAGGCGGCTCGATGCACTTAATCGATATGAAGGTCGGCTTTCTTGGGGCCACGCCTATCGTCGGCAGCACTATCGCCATCGCAACAGGCGTCGCGTTCGGCGTACGTCTGCGTGCTGAGAAACGAGTGGTCGTTTCTTTCTTCGGCGAAGGCTCGACAGAGGAGGGCGTGTTCCATGAGGCGATGAACTTCGCTTCTCTTAAAAAGCTTCCCATCGTGTTCGTCTGCGAAAACAACCTCTATTCCGTGTATTCCCCGCTTTCCGTTCGCCAGCCGGTTCGCCCGCTGGCAGCACTGGCCCGCGCCCACGCGATGCGCGCAATGAAAGGCGACGGCAATGACGTCCTCGCGACTTTTCGACTGGCCGAGGCGGCGGTAAAATACGCGCGTTCCGGTGCCGGCCCCGTGTTTCTTGAGCTGGACACTTATCGCTGGCGTGAACACTGCGGAGCGAACTTTGACAATGACTTAGGCTATCGCACCGAAGCCGAGTTTCAGAAGTGGAAGAAGCGCGACCCGTTGACTCGGTGTGAGAAAAAGCTTTTCGTCGATAAGGCGTTCAAAGCGGGTGAGCTTGAATCTGTGAAGTCCCGATTCCAAGTTGAGATCGACGAGGCTTTCCAATATGCCAAATCCTGCCCGTACCCCGACAAATCTGAGCTGATGACACAAATCTACGCATGAGCGCACGCGAACTCCGCTATTCTGAGGCGATTGGCGAGGCGCTCGACCTGTGCTTGGAGAAGGATCCTAGCGTCTATCTGATGGGCCTTGGCGTGCCGGATCCAAAGGGCATCTTCGGGACCACTTTGGGTCTGCAGCAGAAATACGGCACGAACCGCGTGCTGGATATGCCGACTGCGGAGAACGGAATGACGGGAATAGCGCTCGGCTCCGCGCTCGTCGGTATGCGTCCCGTGATGGTTCATCAGCGGATGGATTTTGCGATACTTGCGATGGAGCAGATCGTCAACCAGGCCGCGAAGTGGCGTTACATGTTCGGCGCCAAGGCGAAGGTGCCGATGGTCATTCGTCTGCTGATCGGTCGTGTTTGGGGACAAGGCACCCAGCATTCGCAAAGTCTGCACGCTTGGTTCGCTCATATCCCCGGCCTGAAGGTCGTGATGCCGGCCACCGCCGCCGATGCAAAGGGCCTTTTGATTTCCGCCATCGAAGACGACAATCCCGTGATCTTCATCGAACACCGCTGGCTGTATAACATCAAAGGGATGGTTCCAATGGGTGTCACGCGTGAACCGCTCGGCAAGGCGCGCGTGGTGAGGGAAGGCCGCGACGTGACACTCGTCGGCGTCTCCTACATGACGCTTGAGGCGATCCGCGCCGCCGAATACCTCGCCGAGGAAGGGATTTCATCCGAGGTGATCGACCTGCGTAGCGTGCGCCCGCTCGACCGAGTAACGATACTCGCCTCGGTGCGCAAGACCGGTCGCCTAGTGATGTCTGACACCAGTTGGGCGACGGCAGGCATTTCGGCAGAAATCTTGGCCATCGCTTCCGAAGACGCCTTTGATGCGCTGAAGGCCGCACCGGTGCGCCTGACGTTGCCTGACTGCCCCATCCCATCGACTCCCGGTTTGGCCAACGAATGCTATCCTCATGCCAACGATATAGCTTCCGCAGCTTGCCGTATGCTTGGTAAGAATTTCAATCCTCGTCCAATGCTGACGCCGCTCGACATCCCCGACGCTTCGTTTACAGGACCGTTCTAATGAGCACGACTGCGGTGAAAGTCCCGTACCTCGACCTTGCTGCCCAACACCGGCCCCTCAAGGCGGAACTGCTCGAAGCTGTCGGCGGGGTTATCGACCGCGGCCAATTCATACTAGGATCAGAGGTCGCGGCCTTCGAGTCGGAGCTTGCCTTGGTGTGTGGAACCAAGTATGCGGTCGGCCTGAATTCAGGAACCGATGCGCTGATTCTGGCCTTGCGCGCGCTTGAAATTGGTCCCGGCGATGAGGTGATCACGGCAGTCAACTCCTTCGTCGCGAGCGCTTCGTGCATAGCGCTTGTCGGCGCGACGCCGGTTCTAGTTGATGTTCGCGAAGACTGCAACATAGATCCCGGCGCGCTCGAGCGCGCCGTCACGCCGCGCACGAAAGCCCTGATTCCCGTGCACCTGACCGGGTGCCCTGCCGACATGGACCCGATCCTGGCCGTTGCCAAAAAGAACGGACTCTTTCTGGTAGAAGACTGCGCTCAAGCGATTGCGGCCGAGTATCGCGGCCGCCGCGTCGGCTCCTTTGGGGAGATCGGTTGCTTCAGTCTGCACCCGCTCAAGACCTTGAATGCGTGCGGCGATGGCGGCGCGGTCGTGACCGATGATCCGGTCCTGCGCGACAAGATCATCTTGATGCGCAATCTAGGCCTCCAGTCGCGCGAAAACTGCACGGTGTGGAGCTCGAACTCCCGCCTTGACACGATCCAGGCCGCGATGTTGCTCGTCAAGCTTAAGCACCTCGATGAGTGGACGGACGGACGCCGGCGCAACGCCGCGTTCTATCAGAAGGCTCTTGCTCAAATTCCAGGCATTCTCCTCCCGCAAGATAAGATTCAGGAAAAAGCCGTTTACCACACGTTCATTGTTCAGGTAGAACGCCGCGACGAGCTTAAAGAGTTTCTCGCTACACGCGGAATTGACACCGCAATCCACTACCCGCGCCCGATCCATCTCCAGGGTGCAGCCGCGCCGCTCGGCAAGCTGCCAGGCTCTTTCCCTGTCGCCGAAAAGCAGGCCAAGCGCATCCTGAGCCTGCCGGTCTATCCCGAGCTGACGCGCGAGCAGCTCGACTGGGTCGCCGCGTCGATCCGCGATTTCTACTTGCTGCCTACGGCCTGAGCGTGGGAAAAATACGGCGATGACTGTAGCCGAACGGCAGGTGTTCGTGATCGCCGAAGCCGGCGTCAATCATAACGGCGATATTGCCCTCGCCGAAAAACTCGTCGACGCCGCAAAAGCTGCCGGTGCCGACGCAGTCAAGTTTCAGACATTTTGCGCTGGCAGCGTTGTCAGCGCTACCGCTGCGCTAGCGCCTTACCAGACTGCGGCCGGTATGCGCGACGGCCAGAAGGCGATGCTCCTCCGCCTGGAACTTGACGAAGCTGCTCACAAGCGCCTACAGGACCGCGCGTGCCGAGCGGGAATCGAGTTTCTTTCAACGCCATTTGACGAGGCAAGCGCCGACATGCTCGAGCGCCTAGGGATATCCCGATTCAAGGTGCCCTCCGGTGAGATCACCAACAAAAGCCTCATCCAATACGTCGCGAGCAAAGGCAAGCCCATGATCCTTTCCACGGGGATGAGTACGCTCGACGAGGTGCGCCGCGCCGTGGGCTGGATTGGCACAGTCAACGCCGAAACCTTGACCATCCTTCACTGCGTTACCTCGTATCCCGTGCCCGCCGCGCAAGTCAACCTGCGCGCAATGGAGACTTTATTGCGCGAGTTTGGGATGCCGGTTGGTTATTCAGATCATACTCTTGGGACCGAAATTGCAGTCGCCTCAGCGGTTCTCGGCGCTTCGATGATCGAGAAGCATTTGACTATGGACCGAACGCTCCCCGGCCCCGACCACGCCGCCTCATTGCTTCCCGCTGAATTTGCGGAGATGGTTCGCCAAATACGCGCGGTCATGTCCGCACTGGGCGATGGCGTCAAACGCCCGGCGCCTTGCGAGATGCCGAACATGGTAGCCGCCCGCCGGAGTCTCGTCGCCATCCGCGACCTTGCATCCGGCCGCAAGCTGACGAAGGAGGATTTGACAGCGAAACGCCCCGGCGGCGGTATCTCGC
>CAZGVK010000199.1:0-3183 GCA_964529095.1 uncultured Elusimicrobia bacterium | reverse complement strand
GAAGAAAATCATCGCGCTGAGCGTGTTCTTCTTTGTCAGCCGGCTCCCCGCGTTCGCGGTCGAGCTTTCCCGGAACTCGAATGTCCCCGGGCTGAAATTCTCGCTGCCCGTCTCAAGCCTTTTGATGGCGCAGGATCCCCTGCGCGTCCAAGTGCTGGCGCAGATCCAAGCCTTGAATCTTCCTCCGGGCGTCGTCACCATGGCCGCGCCGGGCGCCGTCGAGTCGGCGGCCATCGTCCGCGGTCTCTTGGAGCAGCCGGCGCTTCTGCGGCAGCACTCAGCCGAGCTCAAGGCGGTCCTGGGCGCCGACCATTTCCAGGCGCTGACGGCCGCCGTCGGCAACGCGGACGCTCTGAAGAGCCTGACCGCTCCGGCCGTCAATCCGCGGGACGCGGGGGCGCTCTCCCAACTCGGCGACAAGCTCAGTCTCGTCTTCGACGGGGCCCAAAAACACGCGCCGGCTACCCAGACCGGCGACGCCGTCGCCGCGGAAGGAACGGCCGATGCGTCCAAGATCCCGGCTGTGTGGAAGTTGTCTCCCAGCCATAAGATCCACCGCTCCGCCCCGGGCGAGGAAACTAAGGCGCTGGAGATGCTGACCGAGAGTCTCAAGATCATGCGGTTACCGCCGTATCAAGAAAAGCGCGTCGATGAGCCGATGTCCAATCCGCTAGTAGCTTGGGCGGGGTTGCCGTCGGTCTGGAAGTTGGCGATTTTCCAAGAGGGCGGACGGCGGTACCCTGGAGACAACCTCTATGCCTTGGATCCTTCGTGGTTCATCCAAGTGCCGGACTCGGACGGCAAGAACCATCTGTATTTGACCAAGGGCCTTTATTTCGAGATGGACGGACGCACGTCGATCCTGGCGACCTATGCGCACCCGCGTCGGGTCCGCTATTTTGGCAATTGGCTGACGATGGGCGCTTTTGATACCGACTCGGGCGTGCGTCTCGAGCCTTCCCTGGATACGCCGATGTCGAGCTCGTCTCAACTGGAAAAGGTGACCAACGACAAGCTCTGGACCTATTTAGTAATGGGAAGCGAAGGCGCACGCGTGCCGGCCACGCGGGCGTTCCTGCTGCCCGACCACGCTTTCATCAAGCGCGGCGGGCGCATCCCCGGCAACGCGCGCGTGAAAGCGGGCCGGCTGCCGCGTGGTCGCGCGGAGGTGCGCCGCGCCGTCGTTGATTTCCTTAAGCATTACGAGGGGCCGTGGGTCGTGGTGAAGCCGTCCGGCCCGCGGTTCCATTCCGCCGAGGGAGTGGAATATTTCACTCGCGACGAGGTGGAAAAGATCACCGATTACGTGAGGGAGCTTTCCAATCACGAGCACATAGATTCGGAAGGGGTTGTGCTCCTGCAGCAACGCCTGATGCCCCCGCCGGTTTATCTGCGCGTCAGCGAGTACTCGGGGGAGGGCGATTTCGTTCTTCGCAATAAAGAAAAATTTGGAGTGCGGGCGCTGCGCCCCGATGAGATCGTCACCGCCGCTCCGCGCGAGAAGATGGCGTTCGTCGAGCGGGTCTACGTCAACCGCGACACGAAGGGCGATCCCTTTGTATCGCCGATGACGTTCTTCCGCGCGGGCCCTTACGACAAGCCGACCAGCGGCCAGCCTAAGGACCCTCGCGACGCGGCCGCGGTGGTCAGTTTCGAGACCATGAGGGAGGCTCTGATCACCCAGCATGGATTGTTGAGGACAGACGCAGAGGTCGAGGCGCTCATGCGATCTCGCGAGGAAATGAGCCGCCAAGCGCTCAAAGGGATCATGGCCAACGAGCGGACGCTGGCTCGCAAGAACGGCGATCCGTATCAGGCGCAGACCGATATGGTAGGTCTAGACATCATGTATCAGATCGAGAACGGAAAGCTCGTGATCTACATCATCGAGGCCAACGACCACGACGCGGCCGGCCAGTATGCCTTAGATCTCTTCTATCCCCATCGCCAGGGCGAGCATTCCCGGTCTTGGGTCGAGACGATGCACCACCGCGCCAGGCAGGACTTCCTGCGCGATCCGTAGACCGGCGCGGAGTTGCTAGGACTCTAAACGTTGGGAACCAGCGGCGCGATGTCGGGCGCCTCACTCCCCAAGGCGCTTTATGAATTCAGCGAACAGCGGCACCGCGAAAAAATATTTGCCGTGTCGATCTTTGTACACCAAGCCCCGCTCGGTAAGAACGGCAAGCATTTGAACGATCTGGCTGGGCTTGAAGGGTTTAATATTCTCCTTCAGGTCTCGAGACTTCTCCGAGATTTCTTGAACCGTGAATTCGTCATTCGCGGTTGGCAGCCGCGCAATGATTTTTATTAGATCTCGCTGTCGGTCCGTGACTCGCGCCCAGCGCCCCGCGAAGAATTCCTGGTCAAGTTTTTTAACAATCTCATTGATGGGTACCACGAATCTGGTGCGGTCGAGTTGCGTGCCCAGGACATCGAATACTTCCTTGCTGATAAACTGAATGAAATATGGGTACCCCGCCGAAGTGCCGGCGATCAGCTCCACGACTGACTTGGGAAAGCGGGATTCTTCGGGCACGCTCTTTATCTTAAACGGTTCGCGGATTGCCTTCTCTGCTTCTTGCTGAGAGAGTGGTCTGAGTTCAATCACGCGGAACATCCTCTCGGCGAAGGTGCGTGCTTGGACCAATTTCGGGAATAGTGTCGGCAGGCCGGTCAGAACAAGCATGACTTGTACGCCTTTTCGTTGCACGGACTGGAAAACATCCAAAAGGAGCGCCAGCGGGTACTGCTTCTCATCAGGATTGTCAAACATCGTTTGAGCTTCATCGTACGCGAAGATGACCCCGGCGGCGCCGGCTGTTGCGGCGAGAGTGCCGACAAGCTCAATTATTGCGCGGAGCTTGTCCGAAATCAGCCCAGGCGTGCTATCGAAAATTGCACGCAGAGTCGGATAATTGAGCGGCAATTCTCCCGTTGAACTTGGAGCGTTAAAACCAATGGCGCGAATCTTTTTTGTGGGGATTTTCAGCGCCGCGCCGAAGACCGAAAGATCGGTGAGCAGCCGCTCGGCAAACGCGGCTTCGGAAATTGACGCGCTCTCCGACAAATCCGCGCCGACCCACGCCCACTTGCTTTGAGCGGCCAATGGCTTGAGACTTTCCATCAGAACGGTCTTGCCGATCCCGCGTAGGCCGGTTAGCACCAAGTTCTGAAGCACGG
>CAZGVK010000198.1:0-6710 GCA_964529095.1 uncultured Elusimicrobia bacterium | reverse complement strand
GTGTTTTTGTATGCCGATGCTTCACTCTAACTGCGTTGCTCGTCGGTCACATACCTATCGGTATGCTCCCTTCTCGCGCCTTGTTAGAGTATCGCCTCGACATCCAAAATTCACAAAGTTATTATTGCGTCAACCCTTAGACAGGCCGTAAGCTTTATGGAGAGCCTTCAGCGCGGGCTCTCCCTGGGCGAGATCCACTATGCACGACACGCGCAGGTCCGATGCGGATATCATGTGGATGTTGATCTTGTGCTCGGCCAAGGTCGAGAACATCGTCGCGGCGATAGCGGGGCTGCGGCGAAATCCCGTTCCGACGGCGGAAATTTTAGCCACCTGCTCGTTGAGGTCGACGCGCTCAGCCCGCAGTTTCAGCGCCACGCCATCGAGGGCCTTCTTGGCCTTGATGGAAAATGCTTTCGGCGTCATAAAGGACATATCGTTGACCCCCCTCTGGCTCGGAGCGGACTGGATAATCATGTCCACCGGAATGTCGGCGACCGCAAGCGCTGTGAGCACCCGCGCCGCCACGCCCGGCTGGTCGGGAACGCCGATGATGCTCAGGCGAACCTCGGTCTTGTCGAGCGCGAGGCTTGAGACAAACGCTTGTTCCAGCATAAACTCCTCCCTGGCGACTATCAAGGTTCCACCCGAAGGCTGGAAGGCGGAACGAACGCAAATCTCAACGCCGAAGCGTTCAGCGACTTCCAGCGAACGCGCCTGCATGACCTGAGCGCCGGCGCCCGCAAGTTCAAGCATCTCTTCAAAGGAGATTCGCGCGAGCTTCCGAGCGTCATGGACAATGCGCGGATCGGCTGTATAGACGCCCTTCACATCCGAGAAAATCTCGCAGCGGCCGATTTTGAGCGCCGCGGCAAGCGCCACCGCCGTCAAGTCGGAGCCGCCGCGACCGAGCGTTACCGTATCTCCTCGCGGATCTCGGCCCTGGAAGCCGGCGACCACGACGATTTCGCGGGCAGCAAGGTGCTTGAGGATGACGCGCGTGCGGATTCCTTTGATCCGGGCGCGTGAGGTGTTGCCGATAACGTCAATGCCGGCCTGGGGGCCGGTCAGAGAGACCGCCGGCATGCCCCGAGCCTTGCAGGCCATCGCAAAAAGAGCGATGCCGACCTGCTCGCCGGTTGAAATCAGTTGGTCGAGTTCGCGATTGTCGGGCCGAGGCGTGATGCGCTCAGCCAACGCGATCAGATCATCGGTCATGTCGCCGGGCGCTGAAATCACCACGACGACGCCAAAACCCTTGCGCTGCGCCCTGATCGCGCGCTCGGCGGCGCGCTGTATCTTCTCAGGATCGGCCACGGATGTTCCGCCGAACTTCATGACCGTGATCGGAACCATCTCTAGCGCTCGACGCGCACTCCCTGATGGTCAACATTCAGGGACAACCAGCGGCTTGCCACGTCATATTTAGAGAAGGCCTTGCACATCGCCTCGCCGACGGCGGCATTGCGCCCCTCGACGAAGGCGAACACTGTCGGTCCAGAGCCGGAGAGCGCTGCGCCGGCCGCTCCGGCTTCGGTCGCGGCGGCGAGGGCGTCGGCAAGACCCGGCACGAGTTTTTCCCGGTAGGGCTGATGCAAGAGGTCCTTCATCAGTTCGCTCAAGCGCGCGATGTGGCCCGACTCGAGCGCCCGCGCCAGCAGAAGCGCTCGCGAGATGTTGAATACGGCGTCAGCGCGGAAGACGGTCTCGGGCAGGACGCTGCGCGCTTTTTTCGTGGAGAGCTCGAAATCGGGAATACAGACGACGGTTGACAGGGAAGGGTGGATGCCGAGGCGATGGGCGCGCGCGCGTCCATCGACCAGCAAGCTCGCAGTGAGTCCGCCATGCACGCAGGGCGCGACATTGTCGGGATGGCCCTCGAGAGCGACGGCCATCCGCTCGAGCTCGTCCTCGGACTGGCGCAAGGTGCCGAGAAGGTGGGCGCCGGCCCACAGACCGCTGACTATTGCCGCCGCCGAGGAGCCCAGTCCTCGCGACAGGGGCACGCGGTTGCGCGCCTTGAAAACGAGTCGTCCAGGCAATGCCGGCGGCAGGACTTGGCGCGCGGCGCAGACAATCATATTCTGCTCCCCGCAGGGCAAGGTTTCAGCGCCCGCACCCGTCATCTCGACGAGAGGCGGGCCCGCGCCGTCATGCAGTTCAAGAATCAGTTCGTTGCGCAGTCCGAGCGCCAAGCCCAGGCAGTCGAATCCCGGCCCGAGATTGCTGGTGGACGCAGGCGTTGTCACCGTCACGCGCGCAAGAATTTTTCCCTTGGTCATCTTAAAGTTTTATCTTCCCGCCGGCTTTAATACAACGGATCTTCGGCCTGAAACGCATGGCAATGCCAGGATCCTTGAGGCCATTGCCCGTCAGAACGCAGATCGTAACGCCGCGCGGCGCCAGGCCTTTTTTTGCAAGCTGCAACAGGCCGGCGACTCCGGCGGCAGAGGAAGGTTCGCAGAAAACGCCCTCGTCGCAAGCGAGCAGACGATAGGCGGTGAGAATCTCAGCATCGGTGACCTTGCCGATAGCGCCCCCTGACTCATCACGCGCGGCAAGAGCGCCGTTCCAGGAAACGGGACAGCCGATGCGAATGGCAGTCGCCAGCGTCGTCGGATTGGCCACGGCCTTGCCTGACACCAGAGGCGCTGAACCCGCGGCCTGCCAGCCGAACATGCGGGGCTTGACCCCGCTTTCTTTATAGCCTTTCCAGTACGCGGTGATATTGCCGGCGTTGCCGACCGGAATGAAATGATTGTCAGGCGCGCGGCCGAGTTGATCGAGGATCTCGAAAGCGGCTGTTTTTTGCCCTTCGATGCGAAATGGGTTTGAGGAGTTGACTAGGATAAAGCCATTCTTTTTCGCGGCCGCATTCGCCAGCACCAGCGCCTGGTCGAAATTCCCGGCCACCTCCACGATTTCAGCGCCGTGCATGACGGCCTGCGCCATCTTGCCGGCGGCAACCTTGCCCTTGGGCAGAAACACGACACAGCGCAGGCCCGCGCGGGCCGCATAGGCGGCCGCTGAGGCCGAGGTGTTGCCGGTGGAAGCGCAGAGCACGCCGCGAGCGCCTGACTCCACCGCCTTCGAGATCGCCAGCGTCATGCCGCGATCTTTGAATGAACCCGTCGGATTTGCGCCTTCAATTTTCAGGAATACCGTTCCCGGAGGAAGGCCGGCGGACTTGGCCACGCGATCAGCCAAGACGAGCGGGGTATTGCCCTCGCCGAGCGAGATGAGCGGCGTGCGCGCGGTCACCGGCAGGCGCTGACGCCAGCGCTCAATGAGGCAAAGGGAACTCACGAGATCATCCGCATCGCGCAGTGCTGAGGCTTCACTTCAGCCAAGGACAAAATGCGCCGACGCGCGCGCTCAAAACGCCCGCGCTCCGCGGCATGGGTGCTGATCATCACGGATACCGAGCGGCGGCCGGCGGCAGGATCCTGGCAGATCGCGGAAATTGAGACGCCGGCGTCGGCGAGCGTCTTGGCGATGCGAGCCAAGGCGCCGGGACGGTCGCGGACTTCAAGGCGCAGGTAAAAAGAGGAAATCGTTTTGTCAGGCGCAGTGACCATTAAGTTTCGCGACGCCGCCGCTGCAGGCGGAAGGCCGCACCTCAGCTCACGCGCGAGGACGAATATGTCGGCGAGCACGGCGCTGGCGGTGGGCTCAGCGCCAGCACCCTGGCCATAGAACATGAGGTCTCCGGCGGACGCGGTGCGAATAAGGAGCGCGTTATATTGAAATCTAACCGCCGCCAGAGGATGTCCCAGCGGCACCAGCGTCGGCGCCACGGAGGCCTCAACGGTTGGAGCATTCGGCTTGCCGGAAAAGCGCAAAGAGGCCACCAGGCGAACCGCCTTGCCCAGGCGCTCGCGCGCAAAAGAGAGATCCCGCGCCGTCACGGATTCGATGCCTGTGACGGGAAACGCGCCCGGCTTGAGCCAGCCGCCGGTGACAAGGCCGGCGAGCACGGATAGCTTCTGCGCGGAATCTTGTCCGGAGAAGTCTAGAGTCGGGTCCTTCTCGGCGAAGCCGAGTGCCTGAGCCTCAGTGAGCGCCTGCGCGGCAGGCACTCCTTCCTCACCGCGCGAAAGGATGTAGTTGCTTGTTCCATTAAGGATGCCGTCTATGCCGAGCACGCGATCGCCGGAGAAGGACAGTTCCAATGCACGCAGAACGGGGATGCCTCCGGCAACACTGCCCTCAAAGGCAAGGCGCGCGCCGCCCGCGCGCGCGGCGGCGGCAAGCTCGGGCCAAGCATGGGCAAGCAGGCGCTTGTTGGCCGTCACAACGGCCTTGCCGCGGCCGAGCGCGGTCAGCGCCAAGCGCCGAGGCGTTTTGAGGCCGCCAAGCAACTCGACGAACATATCCGCCTCCGCGCGCTTGGCCATCTCAATCGGGTCGCGATAACGAGCAACGCGCGCGTCAAGGCCCAATGCTCTTGCTTCGCGGACGATGTCGCGATCGGCGACGGCGACAAGACGCAATTCAGCGCCGAGACGTTCCCGCATCTCCGCGCGGCGCGCGCGGAGAAGGCGGATGGTTTCCCGTCCGACGGCGCCGAGGCCCGCCACGGCGACTTTGATGACATTCATGGTTTTAGCCCCGAGACATTGGTCGAGGATAAATCAATTGAAACCATCGGGGTTGTCGAAAGTTGAACGGGCGCGCCGCTCAGGTAGGTCGTCGCCGACGCCTGCAGCGGCAATGCGACGGGGATCGACGGCGCCGCCGTCAAGCCCGCATCCTGCATGAATGCCGCGGTGATTTTAACGGCGAGCGGCGCTGACAGCGCGTAAAGACGGTCGGTGAGTTCCCCGGGCGCGGCGCGAAATTCAGAGAGCGTGGATGAAGAGATCGTGTCGCTCAGACGCACCTCGCGACTCCACAGCATGCGCGTTGTATCAGCGCGGTAGGCGCGCGCGGCGGCCGAAAGTGTCGGCAAGGTGCGGTCTTCGGGCGCGGGCTCAAGACCGAAGGAGAGGTTGATCTCCAAGATGATGGCGTCATCGAGCGAAAGCAGCTTTGAATAATCGCGCGGCGAGGCCTTGCCTGTTTCGGTGAAATAGTATTTGCGGCGCCAGTCGAGTTGGTCGACTGACGCGTTCCAGTCACGGCGTTGCAGCGGAGCAATGCCGGCCTCGGCTGAAGTCTGCACCGGGCCGCCGTGCGCGGCCTTAAGCGCTTGAATCATTGCGGCCTCAACAGCCTGGCCGTAGCGCAGCCGCGGAAGATAGGGCTGAATCTCCTTGGAGAAATCATTGATCCGATCTTCCTGCATGCCCTGTAGAAAGGCGCCCAGGGGCATGAGTTTAATCGCGGTTTCAGTCTTCGAATCGGGATCGGCCACTATCCAGGGGCCCGGAGACTGATAGACCATGACGATCATGCGCTGGTCGGACTTGACCGAACCGCGCGGATCGGGAGATTGCAAGACGCCGGCACAGGCCGCATGAATCGCGACGAGGGCGATGAAAAAAAATGTTCTCACCATTGGTCAACCTTAAGGATATATAATCAGGACGTGCGCGCGCTCACTTTCGAGTCTCTATGCCTCGGCTCTTGATCAACAACGCCGGCGTCCGCGGCCCGAAAGGCCCTCTCGTCAAGGCGTCCGCCGCTGATTGGCGCGCGACGCTCGATGCCTGCGCGCTGCCGAGCGGGGCGGTTCTGCGCCTCGATCCGGCAAGGAAGATTTCGTGTTAGAAAAAGCCGAATACGCGGGAACGGGGCACCTCGTCGCGACGCGCTCGTTGATCCGGTACAACAACTATGTTTTTCGGCTGATCTGCCGCGGCTTGAAGATGGATGGCGAGATTCTTGAATTCGGCCCCGGGCTTGGCGACTTCCTTGAGCGCTTTAAAAATCAAGGCAAGCTGATCGACGCGGTCGAGAACGAGCCGCGGTTTTTTGACGCCCTGAAGCTTCTGGCCCGGAGGGTGACGGCTCGATTGGACGACCTTCCGGGCCAGTACGACGGGATTGTGAGCGTCAACGTTTTTGAACATATAGAAAACGACAGGGAAACCTTGCGGGAGTTGTATCAGAAGCTCAAGCCGGGCGGGGTCTTGAACGTGTATTTGCCCGCGGCCCAAATCCTGTACGGCCACATGGATGCCCTGGTGCGTCATTTTAGGCGCTATGACCGAGCCGACCTCGTGGCGAAGGTCAAGGAGGCCGGCTTTGAAGTTGAGGAGGTATTTAATGTCGATGCTGTCGGCTTCCTCGTGTTCTGGCTTTACAAGATTCTGAAATGGGGGGACGGCAACATCACCCCGGGCTCGATGACGTTTTACGACAACTGCGTCTTCCCGTTCATCTACGTGGTCGACCCGATGGTGGGGCGCTCATTCGGCCGGAGCATCTACCTCCGGGCTCGAAAAAAATGTATTTTTAAACCATCATGATTTGCCGCATGTGCCGCAGCGAGAATATGTACCGCTTCCTTGACCTGGGCTTCATGCCGCCCGCCGACGAGTTCCTGCGCAAGGAGCAGTTGATCTACCCGCGGGCCTACTATCCTCTTGATGTGATGATGTGTCGGTCGTGTGGCTTGAGCCAGCTGGGTTATGTCGTCTCCCCAGAAATTCTGTATCGTCACGATTATCCATATGAGGCATCGACGACGCGCACGGGACGCGATCATTTCGCCAAGTTCGCGGCCGAGGCGGTCAAGCGCTTCGGTCTCGGCGCACGGGATCTCG
>CAZGVK010000197.1:0-7660 GCA_964529095.1 uncultured Elusimicrobia bacterium | reverse complement strand
GCTCCCTTTGGGCAAGCGGGCTCTCGGCCGCGCGCCGGGGCTAGTAAGCGCGGCTTGTCGCAAGGACGTCAGGAGATGGGCTCACTCATATTTCATACGAGTGAGCCCTCGTTAATGTTCCATCCTCCTGGGCACGGCGATGGAGGCAAGCGCGCCCACAAGCTTCGCGCGCAAGCTCGTGATGGAACCGGTGATCGTCTTACCCCGGCCTACCAACTCACGCGGGCCATGAAATGGCAAAGGGACAGATGTCGAATTTTGGCGGGATGAGGCGCTCAGGATTGGCCTCAACGCACGAGCTATTCTTCCTGCGCTGCCGCTCGAAGAACCTTTTGGACCACAACCTGGCCTGGTACAACCAAGTTCCAGCGGAAAAACCTGGGAGGCCGCCAGTATGCTGAGTAAATTTACTCGGTGTAAAGAGAAATTGCATGGCGCGAAGATGTACCATGTACCACGAAAGAGAGCCTCTGGACGCGCGGCGTTCTGGCGTTAGGTGTATGACAGATTAAATAGACGAGCCAGTGAACAGCTATGATGAGAAGTTGCGCTTCGCGTTCGGGGAGAATTGGCTTCAGTTCGCCGAAAGCCTCGATGATACGGCCATCGCGGCCGCTGAATCCTCCTTGCGCTCGATGCTTGGCATGGGACGGCTCGACGGACGGCGATTTCTCGACATCGGCTCGGGCTCAGGATTGTTCAGTCTTGCGGCGCGACGGCTAGGTGCCGCAGTCCAATCCTTCGATTACGACGAACACTCGGTGGCCTGCACCACCGGCGTCAAGCGGAGATTCTTTCCCAACGACGCCCATTGGACCGTGGAACGCGGCTCCGTGCTCGACGGCAAATTCCTTGTGCGGCTCGGGACTTTCGACGTCGTGTATGCCTGGGGTGTATTGCATCATACCGGCGACATGTGGCTGGCTCTCGACAACGCGACGCAGCGGGTAGCCGAAGGCGGAAGACTGTTCATCGCTCTATACAACAACCAGGGCTGGAGGAGCCGGGCTTGGCGCTCGGTCAAGCGGCTTTACAACGCTCTGCCGCCCGCGTTGCGTTGTCTCATACTCTGGCCGGCTTTCGCGCGGATATGGGGGCCAACGATCGCCAGAGACATTTTTCAAGGTGCGCCGCGGCGCACATGGCTGGCCTACGGGGGATCGCGCGGCATGTCACCCTGGCGCGACGTCGTGGACTGGGTGGGAGGCTACCCCTTCGAGGTTGCCTCCCCCGAAGCGGTCCTTAAATTCTGCCGAGAGCGCCGGCTCTTCCCGGTCCGCACAAAAACCGTGGTCTCGGGCTACGGCTGCAATGAATTTGTGTTTGAAAAGCGCTCAACGTTAGGGTTGACGCAATAATAACTTTGACAATTTTGGATATCGATGCGCCTGATTACGAGTTGTTTCCCGATCTCTTTAACGCCGATACCGTCGAATTTCGCGCGGGTGCGGAACTCCCGATACTGAACGCAGCGGCCAGCCTTTTAGCGCGGCTGCGCCTGAATCTGGCCCCACTGACCGTGGTGTTCACAAAGACATTGGGTGCGTTCGGCGGTTTGGGAACGGATGCAGGAGCAATAGGCGTGCAGGTCAGCGGTGAGGAAACTGGACGCAGTCTTGTGACGCGCAATATCAGCATAGTCGCGAATACGCAGGCGCCGCGTATCGCCATCTTGCCAGCGGTCGTGGCGATTGCCAAAATTTCGTCTGGCGGATTGCCCGCGGGCCTTATGTCTCATCGAACGTGGGTCAGCGAGAGCGAACTTTCTTCCTGGTGCAGCCGCTTTGGCTTTCGCTTGATCCAAGAGCAATCCCATGACTAAGGAGTGGACCCGACTCAAGATTGCCGCCCTGTCCGCCTTGGCGGCACATTTAATCGCAGGCCTGGCCATGGCATTTGTTCTCCGCCACGGCCTTGAGTCTAATCTCGATTTGGCGGGGCGCCTCGCTTTTCTCGCTGGCCGTCGCATGTTATGGGTAACCTCCTGGGTGACCTGGAACCTCGCGGCACTGTCGATTCTGTATTTTTTCTACGCCTTAAGGCGCGTCCACAATAACAAAGCCTGCAGCGTCGCCGCAGTAATCGCTGGTTTCGGCGTAGTTGCCGATCTTACGGCTGAGACGATCGAAATGTTCGTTCTGCCGCCGATTGCCTCACGCGCCATCCTGCATGCGCCCGCCACCGTCGAATTCTTGCACACCCATCGCTTCGCAGTGCTGCTGACCGGCGGCTTGGCCAATGGGCTCTATACTGCGGCGACCTGGCTTGTCGTGATCTCAACTTGGTGCCGGTATCAAGGTGTCACGCGAATTTCTGGCCTCTGGGTCGGTATAGCTGGAATTGCGGTGTCGTTAACAGCATTGGCCGGGTCAACCCAGGGTCTTGTGTGGGCCAATGCGGCGCTCGTGCTGTGCATCGTTGCCTGGCAAACATGCATTGCTTTCGATGCGCACCGTCAGTAGGGAGCTTTGAGGATGTCGTCGAGGCTTTCTTTAAGCCCGGAAAACTTGAAGTGATAACCGGCTTTTTCTGCGGCCGTTGGCAAAGCGCGCTGTCCGGTGAGCATCATCTCAGACATTTCGCCAAGCAAAAGCTTAAGCGCGAATGCCGGCACCGGAAGGATTGTTGGTCGATGCAGGGCGCGGCCAAGAGCCGCGGTAAAATCAGCGTTCGTCACTGAACCTGGGGCCACGACATTGACCGGGCCACTGAGGGCAGGATTTAAGACGGCTTCCAGCGCGAGGCCGACCACATCGTCGATGTGAACCCAAGGAAACCACTGCGCCCCTGATCCCAGTCGCCCCCCCAATCCCAAGCGGAAAGGAAGAAGCATGCGTGGTAGCGCCCCACCATCGGGACCCAGAACGACTCCGATACGCAGCAGAACGACGCGCGCGCCAAGTTCGCGCGCTTTGATAGCCTCGCGCTCCCAGGCGGCGCAGACATCTGACAGAAAGCCATTTCCAGCTGAACCGCTCTCATCGATGCCCGCGCCGTTGCGCGGGCCATAGAAGCCCACGGCCGAAGCGTTAACCAGCACTTTCGGCCGAAGAGTCACTCCTGCCAAGGCGTCAACCAAAGACCTCGTGGTCTCGATACGGCTTTTCAGAATTCTCTCTTTTCGGGCCCGGGTCCAACGACCGTCGGCCACTCCCTCTCCGGCGAGGTTGATGATGGCGTCGGCGCCCTCCAAAACCTTAGGCCAATCAGGGTCTACCCAAGCACAGACGGCGACACCGCTTTCGCGAAAGCGAGCCGCCTTAGCAGCGTTTCTGGTGAGGAGCGTGACAGCGTGACCACCGCGATTCAATGTCGCTAAAAGGCGACTCCCAATAAATCCTGTTCCTCCAACTACGATGAGCTTCATAATTTTCTTGTTTTATTTCCGAACCGACTCTCCTCTGATCGCTCGACAAACCTTAGCTACCAGCTCCAAGCTAGGCACCACTGTCCCGTTGAGAAGGTTATAGGAAGTTCTACGCAGTATATGGTAACGCCTTTCGAGCTGAGATTTAACTTTGCAAGTAATTCAAGGGCACAATGACTCAACATTCGTTCCCGCAGCCGAGAGCGTAGCTCCAAAATCAGTTTCCGTCAAGGCCGGTCCTAGAGGCCTGGTACAAGAACAGGCTTTGATCGGGGACCTCACCGCGGCGGGCCGTATAATTCAACAGGGCCTGCTTCGAGGTTGTGCCGAAGGGCACTTCTCTTTCTTTGCCGCCCTTGCCCAGGACCCGCAGCACTCCGGCCGAAAAGTCGATCTGGTCTTTGCCCAGGCCGATGACCTCCGAAATGCGCAGTCTCGTGTCGAGGATCAAGACCATGAACATCCATGCGGTATGGTTGGGGAACAGTTTTTGATCGATGGCACCCAACAGCGCTGCGCCGCATCCCCTGGGGACGGCACCTCCACGATATGCTCCGCTGCCGAACTTCCCGGGAAACCTCCCGCCGGAAGCCGCCGCTCGACAAATCGCGGCTGCGGTCGAACAAAACTCGGGCCGGAGCGCTAGCTCGAGCTCGACGTGTAGCGAGCGACGGAGTCGCGCCAGAATAACCAGGAGAGCGGCAACGCCACCGAGGTCAGCGCCAGCGCGTAGATCATCCACCCAAGCGAGAGGCGTCCCAGCAGGGCCTTGGCTGGGAAAGTCGTCATCACCGCGATCGGAATACCCACGGTCAGCGCCCAACGCACGGCAGGCGCATAGATGTCGACGGGGAATTTCCCCATAAACATCACGTCGCGGTAGATCCAGATGGCGCTCTCGAGTTCCTGAGTGCGCACGGCGAGAGCGGCCACGAGTACGTGTATCGCGTAGATAAGGCCCATCGCATTGACCAGCAGAAACGCGTAGGCGGCATAACCTTGCCAGCTGATCGGCGGAAGGCGCGCAAAGACCATTCCCGTCATCACGATGACCGGGACAATCGAGATGATGTCGAGAAAGTCCACGGTCGAGCAGGTCATCCGAAACAGCGGCGAGCAGGGCTGGATAAGGTAGAAGTCAAAATCGCCTTCGCTGACCGTGCGCTTGGCGCCATACACGCCGCGGAATAGGATTTGCGCGGTCATATCCACGAGGTTGAAGGTCATAAAAAAAAGAGCCGTCTCGACAAGCGAGTATCCCGCCACGCTTTCGACATGCGAAAATACGGCCGCCATAAACGCGAAAAAGAAGAACAAACGAATCATCTTACCTAGCAGAAATCCAAAGGAGCCGAGGCGGTAGGTCAACTGGGCCTGCAGCGCCATCGAGGCGGTGCGCAGCCAGATTCTTGAATATTGCCGCGCCGCGACAATCATCCTCCCTCCGCCGCGTAGGAGCGCACGCCGTGCTTCCAAACTCTCAGCGTCACGAAGAGCACGATCGTCAGCCACAGCGCTTCCATCCCAAGAATGCGCATGGCCTCAAGCGGAGAGACCTTCTCAAGAAATATCCTGACTGGGAAGTACACCATGTATGGAAACGGCGTCGCCTCGAGAGCCTGGCGCAGCGCCATCGGCAGGACATCGAGCGGGAAAAAAGCCCCGGCCGCGAACTGAAGGAGCAGCTCAAAGCAGAATAAGGGGCCGCCGGATTCGGATGTCCAGAAAGCGAGCGAGCTGACCATGAACTCAAGGAAGAAAAACAGCAGGCAAGAGAGTGCCGCGGAAAGCGCGAACAAAAACCACGTCGCCGGATCGTGGGGGAAGAAGAGCTTGCCCTGGACGAACAGGACCAAAAATCCCACCTCAAACACGGCCGCAATGACGTGGATGGTCTTTTGCGCCAGATCAAGGGCCAGCGCGTAGCCGGAATAGCTAATGGGCCGCACGAGGTAAGAGGAGATGCGTCCCGAGGATATCTCTCCGACAAGCTGCCAGCCGCGGCCCGTGAACACAAAGGAGCGTAGTATGTTCAAGGTGAACACATAAGTCAGCATCTCGGAGCGGGTGTAGCCGAGAAAGGTCGCTTTATCTCCGATCAGCGCCGTCCAGAACGAATACAGGCTGAGGATGACGGCAAAGCCGCCGAGCCGGTCCATGAGCAGCGTCGAGCGGCGCTGGAGCGTTTCTTGGAGAGCTATCTGGTAGGCGACCCAATACTTCTTCATGCGTGCGTAAACAAACGGCGCACGATATCGTCGATGGCGACATCCTCCACGTTGAGGTCGGACACGGGGTAGTCGCGCAACAGCGCAGCGGCGCTTGCCGCGATACGAACGCGCGGCACTTCAAGAGTGACTGTCCTTGCTTCGTATTTGACGACGGCGCCCAGGCTCTTCAGGTCGGCGGGCTCAATGTCCGCCGTAAAGCGCGCGCGCAGTATCTTGTAGTCGGCATAGCGCTCAACAAGCCGGTCGAGAAAACCGTCATAGAGCAGCCGGCCTTTTTCGATAATGATGACGCGCCGGCACAACTCGACGACATCGGTCATATTGTGGCTCGTCAGCATGATGGTCGCACCTGAACGCTTGTTATAGGACTTAATGAACTCGCGCACGTTCTTCTGCATCACGACGTCGAGGCCGATTGTGGGCTCATCAAGAAGCATCAGGCGCGGGCGGTGCAGCAATGCTGCCGCAAGCTCGCAGCGCATGCGCTGGCCGAGGGAAAGTTTTTTGACCGGCACAGACAAGTGCTCGCTTAGATCGAGCAGGTCGACGAGCTCATCGAGGTGCCTACGGAAATCGGCCTCGGACAGGCCGTAAATCGCCTGATTGAGCCTGAAGGTTTCATAAGCGGGAATCTCCCACCACAACTGGGAGCGCTGGCCCATGACCAGCGCAATTGAGCGCTGGAACTTCGGATCGCGCTTCCATGGGACATGGCCGAGAGCGGTCGCCGATCCGGAAGTCGGCGTCAACAGCCCGGAGAGCATCTTGAGCGTGGTCGTCTTGCCTGCGCCGTTGGCACCCAGGAATCCGACGAGCTCGCCTTCCTCTATGAGAAAAGAGACGCCGTCGACGGCGCGCGTCTCTTTATATTCCCGATTGAAAAGGGATTTGACTCCACCCCACAGCCCCGGCGCCTTGAGAGGAGAGCGGTAGTCCTTGATGAGGCTTTGCGTGACGATTGCCGGAGGCACTCTCAGTCCGGGCGACGGCCCATTTCGCTCATGTATGTCAGCGTTTTAAGATCGTCCATGCAATCGAGATAGACGCACCCGTTGATATGATCGGTTTCGTGTTGAATGACGCGCGCGGGAAATCCCGTGTAGATCTTTTTAAAGGGCTTGCCGTCGAGGCCGAGGCCGCTCAACTCAAGCTTCTTGCGGCGACGGACCCTGCCTCTCAGTTCCGGCAAGGAAAGGCAGCCTTCCCAGTCTTCTTCAAAACCTTCGGCCTCAAAAAATATTATGAGGGGATTAAACACAACGGTCAACGCGATACCCTCGGGATGGCGCGCGCTCCCTTTGGGTAGACCCATGACGAAAACGGAAAGGTCCTCGCCCACCTGATTGCCAGCGACGCCAACGCCGTCATACTCCTCCATCGTGCGAACCATCTCCGAGACGAGGCGGCGGACGTCCGCGGAGAGGATTTCCTGGGGCTTAAGCTTGCGCAAAACCTTGCGCAGGACGGGATGCCCGATTAAGGCGATCTTGCGTATGCCGGTCCCGACGATCTGCTCAGGCATGCGTTCATTCTGCCATATATGGTCTTAAGGCTCGCAATTATCTCTAGAACTGGAACGCTATTTCTCGCTCTACAACGACGAGAGGTTGCATTGCACCCGCGGTTGCATCAATCGCTGGATTATCAGACGCCGGCTCAGGTATACTGGCAGGGTAGACAGTTCGATGGGGGGCACGCGCAATGACGCGGCTGAGGTGCTCCAACGAGAAACAACGGCTTGTGAATCGTGCCGCTCATGTGGACAGGCTTCGACGGATATTTATCTTGACGTTACGGCTACAACGGCAACAGAAAAGACCACCTTAAATCAGGTCCATAGTGGTCCGAAGAACCCGGAGCACCTTATTCGAAGGCAGATCTCGCGGATCGATTACGTCTGTTCTGGAAACTTGCGCCGTCGCTATACCGTTTGCGTGACGAAGAATTGTCGATGCAAGGCGCGACCACCAGCGACTCAAGGCCCGTACTACTACTGGAGCCGCCTGCTGGGCGGAAAGTTGGTCCAGAGAGTGCTGGCACCCACGGACGCTGAACTCGTGGC
>CAZGVK010000196.1:0-4478 GCA_964529095.1 uncultured Elusimicrobia bacterium | reverse complement strand
CAGCGACGCCAGTCCTAAATAATACCCCTCAACCGATTCCGTATTTCTCGAGGCGCATTTTATTTCAGGCAGGATGACTGGCCGCGGGGCGCAGTCCGGTCCTTGCGGCCGATTGCGAACTCCCCATAGCTAAAGAAATTCTACTGCGGGTATTCCGCATTCTCAGAGAAGAAAAGGTCGTGGAGCACCTGCCGTTGGCCGATGTGTGGCTTGATCGTCTCGACAACCTTCTCCGAGAGCTCGGCAAGCGGGGCCGATATTCTCTCCCGCTGGACTATGTTGAGCTTCGCGCCATGTTCGTGTTGGGTGCCGCGGAAGCGGATGTACTCGACGTAGGCCTTTTCATGCCAGCGTTCGGGGTCCTTGGCGAACAGCAACAACGCCGCGAAGCTTAACCGCACGTCGCCGTTTTGAGGCTCCGCCAGACGCAACTCGATGAGGGCCTGCTTGGCAGCGAGGCCGGGCCTGAATTTCTCGGCGACCCGCTGGACGAGGTCCTCTTCGCACGGCATTTATCGGTCTCTTGAGACCATGGAGCAGGTTCGCATCTTCATGGAGAACCATGTCTTTGCGGTTTGGGATTTCATGTCCCTCGTCAAATCGCTTCAGACCTGCCTGACTTCGGTTTCCGTGCCCTGGTTGCCCGGTGGCGACCCCCTCAGCCGACGCCTCATCAACGAGATCGTCTTGGACGAAGAAAGTGACGAGGACGGGCAAGGCGGGTATCTCAGCCACTTTGAGCTATACCTGCAAGCTATGGCGCAGTGCGGCGCTGACACTTCGCGGATCACGGCCTTCGTCGAGATGCTTGATCAGGGCGAGACCGTTCTCAAGGCCCTGGGCCGCGCCCGGGCTCCGGAAGCTGCCCAGGCCTTTGTCGAAACCACCTGGACCATCGTTGAGTCCAAGTCGCCTCACCGCATCGCCGCCGCCTTCACCCTGGGCCGAGAAGAGATCGTCCCCGACATGTTCCAGACCGTGATCGAAAATATCCAGAGGCGATTCCCGGAGCGCATGTCTCGTTTCAGCTATTACCTGGAACGTCACATCAACATCGACAAGGATCGCCACGCACCGATGGCTGCGCGAATGTTGGAGAGGCTATGCGGGAGTGATCCCGTCAAGTGGCGTGAGGCAACCGAGTCGGCACAAACAGCATTGCGGGCACGAATCAAGCTGTGGGATGACGTCCAGGTTGATGCGCCAGAAACGCTCCCAGTCAAGCTGACGAGCCTTCGGTCTCAAGAACATGTAGGCCAATGCGAACCTTATCGTACCAGGCGGGTGCGGGGGTAAACGGCGAACCACCCGAACCAAAAGGCTCGATGGGAGGGCATCCGCTTGAGAACGCTTCCCTGAGGAAGGGACAATTCCGCTTCCCCCACTGTCCAGGTTTGGCCTTTTTGGTCTGTGGCGTGATCTTTCCCATCCCAAGAAACAAAACGCCGTCCCCGGGTTTCATAAACCC
Organism: uncultured Elusimicrobia bacterium; assembly: GCA_964529095.1. Classification (GTDB taxonomy): domain Bacteria; phylum Elusimicrobiota; class Elusimicrobia; order UBA1565; family UBA9628; genus GWA2-66-18. The sequence goes on along the minus strand of CAZGVK010000196.1, from coordinate 3,010 downwards.
GGTTGGCGCCGCTGGGGTCTGTCAGGACCACGAAATCCATGCCGCCGGCCTTATCGTGATAAACTGGATGGGCCAAGAGAAAATCGGCGGAAATCGCCAGGGGGTCTTTCGCCTCGGACTGCAGCCGCAGCACCAAGACTTCCGTCTTATTGCGAAGCCGAGAATCCGTCCGGGGAACGTTGAACATTAGCTTGTCCGTGGCGAAGTAATCTTTGTAGGCGACCCCTTCGCCGTAATCGCGTTGGTACCCGGTCTTGGGAGAGAGAACCGTGGTCGACGGATGCCGTCGGCGCCACTCGCCCCAAGTCGTGGTGACGACATAGAGAGGCTCGAGCACGACCCCCTTCCCCACCAAGGGGCCCACAACGGGTTTTCCCGTAAGCGTCGACCAAAGAGATTTCGTCGCCTGATCGTACATCAACTTATTGGAACGGTACAGAAACCCGCTTGTGCCCAGCTCATAATGCGCTCCATGGATGGTCGTCCGATAAAGGATCATCGATCCGCAGAGGGTGCAATAAACGCCGTTCAAGTCTTCTCCGCCAATCACGTCCTTGAACATTTCATGCCAGGCTAAAATTCGCTTGGGGTAAGCTCGCGCGTCGCCATGGATTTCCACGCCAAAGACGACATTGTCGTCTTGAAGGTAAGTCGCCTGAGCCGCAGGGATCATCTTCGGATTCTTGAGCGGAGGAATGCCGTCCCGCAGGACGCCTCCCCAGCGAATCTCATCCAGGCGGATTTCGGTCCGTGGATTTTTGTAGAAATACTCGCGGAAACGGGGATCAATTTTCTCATAGAGCGCGGCTTTGAACTCCGCGTAGTCCGGATGCGTTTCCCGCAGGTTTTGCCAGATCCAGACGTACCATTTTGAAAGGTCGTAGCCCCTTCTTTCCCCGGTGGTGTTTTCCAAGAGAACGATCATCTTCGCCTGGATGGAGGGGTTTGGAGCGAACTCGGCCAGTTCGACGATCATGACCGTGTAAGCCGGACGCCATCGAGCGGAAATGACCGACAGGGCGCGGGCCGCTTGGGATTCATCCTGGGAGAGCAGTGTGAAAAAAGTGGAAAGCCCAACGACATCGGTTTCCGAAGCCGGTGCCGCAGCAGCAGCCGCGGGGAATCCACCGACCGCCTCAGCGGATGGAAAAGAGAAACTTCCCACCAACGACAAACCGACGAGAAAAGATAAACCCATCGCCGTCCAAGACATTGCGCGCTTATGCTCTACGACAGGCATCGGCCAGAGAAGTCGTTGCATAGGGCCTCCTCAGCGTCGGGTCCAACCCAGCCAGCGGCCCAGGAGACTCTTCACGCGCGGCGTCAGGCGCGAGCGGTTGTAGGCGTCCGCCGCGCGCTTGACGCATTCGGCTTGCGTGGGATAGCAGTGTATCGTGTTCGCGATGCCTTTGAGGCCGATCCCATTGCTCATCGCCAAGCTGACCTCGCTGATCAACTCGCCCGCGTGCCGGGCGACGATCGTGGCTCCGAGGATGCGGTCGGTGCCCTTGCGCGCATGCACCTTTATCAGGCCCTCCGCTTCGCCATCGAGGACCGCGCGGTCGACCTCCTTCAGCTCTTGGACGAAGGTGTCGACCTCAAAGCCTTTCTCGGCGGCTTCCTTCGTGTAGAGTCCAACGTGGGCGATCTCGGGGTCGGTATACGTGCACCACGGGACCGTCAACGCGCTCAGCCGCTTGCGGCCGAGAAAAAGCGCGTTTTGGATGACGATGCGCGCGGCGGCGTCCGCCATATGGGTGAACTTAGCCGCCATGCAGATGTCGCCCGCGGCATAGATTCTGGGATTGCTCGTCCGCAGGAGATCGTCGACCTTGACCCCGTTCTTATCGAAGGCCACCCGCGCCTCTTCCAGGCCCAGTCCCTCTACGTTCGGCGCCCGGCCGACGCCGACTAGAATGGCGTCGAAGGCGGTCGAACCGGAGGGTCCGTGCTTCGACTTGTAGCGGACCCGCCTATCGGCTCCGGTACGTTCCACTCCGGCGATGTCGACGCAGCACAGGAACTCGACGCCGTCCTTCTCGATAGCACGGCGGACGACATCGGCCGCGTCGCGGTCCTCGCGCGGGAGAAGACCGTGCATCGCCTCCAACAGCGTCACCTTCGAGCCGAAGCGGGCGAAGGCCTGCGCCAGCTCGACGCCGATGGGACCGGCGCCGATGACGAGCAGCCGAGGCGGCAGCTCGGTCAAGCTGAAGACGGTCTCGTTGGTCAGCGCTCCCGCCTCCCAGAGGCCCGGAATCGGCAGCCTGGCGGCTCGCGCCCCGGTCGCGATGACGGCCTTCGAGAATCGAAGGTCGGTGCGCCCAACTCTGACCGCATCCGGGCCGATGAACCGCGCCTCGCCCAGGAAGACATCGACCCCGAGACTCTGGAAGCGCCGCGCCGAATCGTTGCGGCTGATGCCGGCCCGCAAGGCGCGCATGCGCTCCATGACTTTCGTGAAATCCACTCTAGTCCCGTTCGGGACACGGACGCCGAAATCTCCGGCGTCCCGCACGTCCGCTGCGGCCCTTGAGGCCCGGATCAAGGCTTTCGAGGGGACGCAGCCGACGTTGAGACAGTCGCCGCCCAGAAGATGCTTTTCAACAAGAGCCACCTTGGCCCCGAGTCCCGCCGCTCCGGCCGCCGTCACCAAGCCGGCGGTCCCTGCGCCGATCACGACCAGGTTGTATTTGGGAGCCGGCTCCGGGTTGACCCAATCGGGGGGATGGGCGTTCGAGACCAGGGTTCTATTGTGCTCGTCTGGAGGATATAGGATCACGGTCATGCCCGACCTCCGACGTTCTTATAGCTGCGAACAAACTCTATGTTGTAAAGCGGCTTCCCATCCGCCTCCGCATAAGGACGGTGAAAGAAGTTGAGCGGCGAACCCTTTTGGGGAGGTGAAAGCCGGATTTCGCGGCCCGTGCTGACCAAGACCCGGTTGACGTCAAGATGGCCGAAGTAATAGCCGGCGCGTCTTGGATTCTTCCATGCCTCGGAGATATCC
>CAZGVK010000195.1:0-6006 GCA_964529095.1 uncultured Elusimicrobia bacterium | reverse complement strand
AAAGTGCTTTTCGGACTCGCTTTCATGAGGTCATCGCTGTTGAGAAGTTTCTTGATCAGGCGATCCAACTCCTTGTCAGACCCGAACTCCTGATCCCGGATGATCCGGGCGATGTCGGAGAGAGGCCCTTCCTTGGCGCGTCGATCAACTCTTCCCATTTGATTCTCCTATCTCGCTTTCTTGGGGCGCTTCTTTTTCGCCTCAGGAAGTTTTTTGCGCTCGGCCTCCAGAGTCTCGGCCGATGTCCGAAGATCGTCCAGATACTGCGTCTCGGCCGCGGCTTCCACCTCCAGCCGCCGCCTGTCGGTGAAGGCGTCGTACTGCGTATTCGCCCAGGAGAGCGCCTCATCGTGCGTCACCGTGCCGGCATCTGCCAATACGGGCAACTCCGTATCCCGAAGAAACTTGTCGAGGAATGCGGTCCAATCCCCCATCTTGATGTCCTGGCGGCGCTGGGCGCGAAAATCGGCCTGATCCAGGAACATGACCACGATCCGGTTGAGCGTGTCGATCTCCTTTTCCGTCAGATAATTCTTCGCGGTCGTCACGTCACGCTTGAGTACTCGACTTCCGGTCCACGTTGTGAGACCTATGTTGGTCTTCTTCGCGTCGGCCCGCCGCCGGACGATTTCCGCGGCCGTCATACCGGCGGCCGCGTAGTGCATCTTATTCTGCATCGTGGCGAAGAAGACTTGCGCCTCCTCCTGACCCTCGACATAGTCGGTGGCCAGCGCAAATATCTCCCGGATGCGCTGGTAGACGCGGGCCTCGCTAGCCCGAATCTCGCGAATGCGGGCCAGCAGTTCGTCGAAATAGTCAGCCAGCCTGTCGTGGCCCTTAAGGCGCTCGTCGTCCAGGGTGAAGCCTTTGATCAGGTACTCGCGAAGGCGCTCGGTCGCCCACTGGCGAAACTGCACTCCACGGGGCGAGCGCACCCGGTAGCCGACGGCCAGGATCATCTCGAGGTTGTAGTACTCGAGCGCGCGGCGCACCTTTCTTGCCCCCTCGGCCTGAACTGTCAAGTATTGCTTGACAGTTGCCCCCCTCGAGAGCTCGCCATCCTCAATGACACTTTGGACGTGCAGGCTGATGTTCTGCTTTGTCGTCTGGTATAGCTCGGCCATCCCGGCTTGCGTGAGCCAAACGGTTTCCTTTTCCAGCCGAACCTGAATGCGGCTATGCCCATCCTCTGCCTGATAGAGGACAATCTCGGACTTGCCGCCCGGCTGGCCTTCAGGAGATGGTAGTCGCATTAGTGCCCCGGGCTTTTGCTCTTGAGAAATTCAAGGACGCGGTCCAGATTGGGCTCATGTCCGAAAAGAAAGCAAACCGGCCCAGCCAAGCCAAAAAGAATCAGGCCTGGCAGTTTCAAGCTAAATGTGACAGCCGCAGCAATTGCCGTAATAAAAATTGAGATGACAACGAGCCTAACGGGGTAAGACGCGAGATAGGCGACCCATGGCGAGCAATCAGAGTTGACGGACTCGAACGCCCGGTAGGCAAGCCCCAAAAGGGCCCACGAAAACGACCACAGCAGAACATCGCGGACAAAATTCGGAGCGTTCTCTTGATTCAACATCAACCCGCTTCCTCTCAGGCCGCATACCGGTACGGACCCGACAGCAAGTGCCACCAGAAGAAGAATAATGCAGACGATCCATCGTTGAGTCTTGTATTGTCCGCTCAATCTGCCTCCACTATTCCAAAGACTTCGATGCCATGGCGCTCGCAAGCAACGCGAGGGCATGGTCTACTTTCTTAACTACTTCTTCGAACCCCTTTGAGGGGGCCAGTCCATCGAGTTCATATTTTTTAAGCGCGGCCTCGAACTTCTTTCCCTTTCTGTGGGCCGCTCCTGTCGAGCGAAGCGTTTGAATCGCATGAAGCGGGAACAGCATCTGCTGAATCGTGTCGGAACTCTGCGCCAGGGACTTGAGCGCCTTCGCGAGGAGGTCTAGCGATCCCTTAATCTCCTTCCCATCAATGGCAGCAGACGAAATCCGCTCGAGCAACCGGACGTTTAGCGGCTCGATTATAACCTTCGCTAAGGCTTGAACCTGCTCGTCAAATTCGCGGGCTTCATCAGTGAGCGGCACGTGAAGGCAACGGTAATAAGCCCGGTCCTTCATTTCCAAAGGAAGAAGCAGGGGCTCTCCGAACGACTTCTGACTGCTCTCGTTGAGTTCCTCGATTTTCTTCTTCAGGAAATAGATCGGATCGTTCTCAGGCTCCACGAACTGAGCGAGAAAGTCCTGACTGAAGCGAGAGGCCGATAGAGTGCCCTTCGGAGGCTCATTATGCGAACGCCAATGACGTTGCTCGGCGAACGGAATATGTCCGAGATCTCCGAGCCAAACCTGGACCTGACCTTCCTTGGTCGTGTCCATCGGGAGACCCCACAAGCTGAGGCAACGGAGGTATCGGCTCTCAACCGTGAATCGAGCCGATTCTGAATAGTATTTGGCCAGCACTCTCCTGTCGAAAAATACGGGAGTCAGAAAATGCGGCTTGCCCGTGTCAGTGAAGTAATTGCTTAGTTTATCCTCATCGCAGGTACAGAGAATCTCCGTGCCGGAAGCATCCTTCCCGAGCACGAACTCAAGATATTCCTTCTTATTGCCTGACGTGGCCCAGCTCGTATGACGGGACGCGGGATGCGGATACGGAGGAACTATGTCTTTGCCAAGCAGTCGAGAGGAACTCGGCTCGCCGTTGAGGCCTCGCAAATCGGTCCGGAGCCATAGCCGGTAGGTGGCATCGTCGAATCGAAGAATCCGCTCTTCGAAGTCGCCTGAAATCTTGCTGCGGATGTCCTCTTGGCGAGATCGACGGTGATCATGGAAACGAACCAGAAGGCAGCCGCGAGCTGCCAAGAAGTCCTTCAAATGATCGACGTCGACACGAATGAGCTTATTCCGATCGCCATCCTTCTGGACCTGCGCCACGCTGAGAATAGCTCCGTCCTCTTCGTTGACTCGCTGGAACTCATTCCGCTCCGCATTCCAGAACGCGTTGTGGTAGAGAATAAACTCCTGGATTAGTTCGACCGTCCCTGGGACGTAGCCGTGAAAATCTCTCGTGACAACGAACGGATGGAACGTGAGGCCCCCCTCCTGGCGGGCGTCCCCCCGATCGTAACGAACAGGGCCTCCGCCATGCCTAAAGAACGACGGCTGGCCAAAGTCCGACTTAACCTCCCAATCCGGCTTCGCCAGAATTTCTTTTACCATCCCAGGAGCCGCTGGCTTGACCAAAGCACTGAACGTGTAAAAGTCGCCGCTTTCGTCCTTCCAACTCCGCGCGACGACAATCGAATCTGCGGACCTATGTTCGTTGAGCTGAATCCAATCAGAGAAAGAGAGATAGCTCAGCGTATCTCCTTCCGGCTTCCGGATAAAGTCGCCGACTACCTTGGGGATACGATTGTCCATTATGCTGACCCCGAATAGATGCTCACGCCTTCGCCCCGATAGTTCTCGAAGACGTGCTCGAACACAGCCGAGACCTTCTTCTCATAAAGTTCCTTGGAGTAGGGCTTGGGAAGTTCTTCGTCGAGGGTTTCTTTGATGGCGCTGAGGACCTTGGCGCGCGCCTGCATCTTCTGACGCCAGTTGATGACGAGCACGGCCTTGAGCTTGAACAGGAGGTGCTTGGTCACCTTCTTGACCTCATCGCGCTCTGCGGGCGCTAGGTCCGGGCCGGGGCGGGTCAAGATGTCGAAGACGGTGAGCTCTTCCTCCGATAGGCTCTCCCGGACATGGCGCTTTTCTTCGTCGGTCAAGGACTTGCTGAAGGAGAGCAACTCCTTGAACAGATCATCGATGCTGCGGCTTCCGGCGTTATAGGACTCGATGAGGGCCTCGAACTTGGCCGAGTAGTCGGTCCGCGTCTTGTTGAAGCTGACGAGCTTTTCCAGCTGCTTGCGGATCGCGGCCTTGAGCTGCTCCAACTCGATGTTCTTGCGCTTGGACTTCTCGAATTTCTTCGCCAGGACCTCAAAATCGATGGCCGAGAGGTTGATGACTCCGGCCCGGCTGCCGGTCTTATCGGCGGCGTCGGCGATGTGGAAGCCGTCGGCGGCGATGGCGTCATCAAGCAGGCGGTTGATCTCGCCCATGACCATGCTCACGTCCGTGGCCTCGCCCTCGCCGGTGCGCTCTCGGATGGAGTTTGCGATCGTCGTAATGCAAGCCACACGCGAGAAGAACTCAAGGACGGCGGGGTCGGGCTTGATTGCCTTAAAAAGCAACGCAACCAGACGCTCATGGGCGAGAAAATCCTTGCGAAGAGGGTCAGGCGTGATCAGGCTTGTCACGCCATCGGCGATCTTGGTCAGGCGATCGATGTTCCCGGTCGGCAAGGCCTCGATCGCTGAGATATCGACGCCATGTTTTGCGCAGAAGGCCACGGCGGCGTCCAGCGCCTGCCGAAGTTCCTCGACCAGCTTCTTCTTGTCCCGAACGGGAGTGCCCCCGTCCTTGCCCTTGCCGTAGATGGCCAGGGCCTTCTCAAGAGAGGTGAAGACGTTGGCGTAATCGACGATCAGGCCGCTGGGCTTGCCGGGGAATACGCGGTTGGCCCTGGCGATCGTCTGCATCAAAGTGTGGTTTCGCATGGGCTTGTCCAGGTAGATGGTCGAGCAGCTTGGCACGTCAAAGCCTGTCATCCACATGGCACAGACGAAAACCAGGCGCAGCGGGTCCTCGGGGTCCTTAAATTTCTCATCCAGCTTCTGATCGTGCATACGCCTGCGGTGAGGCGCAATGTCGAGCCGGAGGGCCTTCATCTGCTCTATCTCGTTCTGGGCGGGCGAGACGATGAGGGCCATGTCCGTGGTCTTGAGGATGTCGAGCCGGGCGCGGAGCGCCTGGACTTGGTCGGCGTCGGTCTTCGCCCCGTATTTGGTCAAGCCGGCCAACTCCTTCTCAACGCGCGCCTGATCCTCGGCCCAATACTTCCTCACCTTATCGTGCATCTTAAGCGCCGTGGCCTTGTCGATCGAGACGACCATGGCCTTACCCTGGAAGCCTCGGCCGAGGAAATGCGAGACGATGTCCTTGGCCACGGTTTCCAGGCGCTGATCGCGCGTGATGATGTGATATTGACGGCTGAGTTCGCGGTCGAGCCGGTGTTCTTGGCCGTCGTCAAGGTCGGCGGCCTCGATCACGTCGTAAATGTCGTCGGTCAGATCGGGATTCTCAAGGCGAAGCTCAGGCGTGCGGTTCTCGTAGTAGAGCGGCTTGGTCGCGCCGTCGTTGACCGACTGCTGGAAGTCGTAGATCGAAACGTAATCGCCGAAGACCTCTCGCGTGCGCTCCTCGCTGGCGATAAGAGGGGTCCCGGTAAAGGCGATGAATACAGCGTTGGGCAGGGCGGCGCGCATGTTCAGCGCCAGCGTGTCGTATTGGGACCGGTGGCTTTCATCGGTAAGAACGATCACGTCGCGCCGATCGCAGAGCTTCTCGGCCGTTTGGAATTTATGGATCAGCGTGAAGACGTAGCGGTGGTTGCCCCGCAGGAGTTCCCGCAAGTGCTCGCCGCTCTCGGCGTGGCAGACGTTGCTCTCCTTGTCGCTGACCGCGCCGACGGCCTTGAACGTCTTGGCGATCTGCTCATCGAGCTCTTTGCGATCGGTTACGACCACGAACGTCCAGTCTCCCTTCAGCTTGCGGAGTACCTTCTGGGAAAAGAAGACCATGCTAAACGACTTGCCCGAGCCCTGCGTTTGCCAGAAGACGCCGCCGCGGCCGTGGCCGGCCTGGCGGGCGGCCTGCATCGCGATCAGCGCGTTATTCACGCCCAAGAACTGGTGGTTCTGGCCCACGATCTTAACCTGGCCCAGCTTGTGCTCAGAGAAGAGCGTGAAGTTCTCGATCAGGTCGAGCAGGCGTGACGGCTCGCAGACGCCCCGGATGAGGACCTCCATCGACACGCGACGGGGCTCGTCCTCGCGCTCGATACGCTTCCAATCGAAGAATCTATCCCAGTCCGCAGTGAGAGAACCGA
>CAZGVK010000194.1:0-7356 GCA_964529095.1 uncultured Elusimicrobia bacterium | reverse complement strand
CGCGACCGTTCCGCCGCCTTCTTCCGGCTCCCGAAACGTATCCGCGCCTTTATCGATTTGCATGAAGCCGCCCACCGTACGCGCGGCGTCGGCGAGGCGCGCGCGACCGTGGCGCAGTTGGCCGGGGTCGCTGTCTTGTTGAAGACGCAATTGCGGGCCTTCTTGACGCCGCTTCGGCGGCAGTGGATTCGGGTCAAAAATTTCCCAGTGAAGATCGCGAAATTAAAAAAGCTCGCGAGCGTTTTTTTCAAAGGCGACCAAGAGGTTCGGCCATTTTTGGCTCAGGACAAGCAGAATAGCCGGGCGTTTAGCCTGACGACGGCGCTTTTGAGTGTCAATGCGGTTTTGGCCATCGGCTTTACCCAGATTTTGGGATTGTTTGTGGATACCGTGGAGAAGGCGGTGCAGACGGGTTTTGATCCCTATTCCATGGCTCTCTATGCGCTGGGCGCGGGCGTATTTTCTCTGGTTCTGGCCATGCCCTGGCTGAAGGCCTGGGGACAGCGGCGCGCCGGAGATTTGTCCATTCAAGTGAGATGGCAGATCCGCAATTATTTATATGGAAGACTTTTGAAACGCGACCTTGGATTTTACAGTGGAGAGAACACGTCGACATATGTGGCGAGCGCTATGGATGAGCGCATCTCGACGCTTGCGGTCAAGAATGTGGATCTGCGCCTGCCCCTCATCGCCAATGCTATTCTCGGGATCGGGGGCTGGCTGATGTTGCTTTACACGAGCCCGGTCGCGGCCCTTTTGCTTGCCGTGGTTCTGCCCTATCTTGGAAGCCAGGGCGGCAAGCTCGCAGAGAAGGCGGAGTTTCAGAATGAAAAATACTCCAATGCGCGCGACCGGATGACCGGCGACGTGGAAGGCGTCTTCAACCGGGTGCGCCTGGTCAAGGCCTTCGGCCAGGAGCATGCGGAAGCGGCGCGCATTTCCGGCGTTCTTGATAATCTCACCAAGCTTGGCGTTGAGAAAGCTAGGATCGGCGCCTGGGCGTGGATCTACCAAAGCTCGTTGCCCGATCTGTTCACGAAGTATGCCGTCTATGTCATCGGCGTGTTCTTCGGCGTGCCGCTTGGACACATCATCGCCATGGTCCTCCTCGCGGGAATCGTCCGGCAGGCGTTTTCCGGAGTCAGTTCTTCTTGGTTTGAGTTCCGCAGCGCTCACGGAGAATCGGAAAAACCACGCGCATGGCTCAGCGGCGAGCCCGAGGTGGTCGATCGTCCGGAGGCCAAGCCGTTGGCGCCGGGGCCGCTGGAACTAAAGTTGGAGCATGTTTCTTTCAAGTATCCGCCCATCGGAGGCAAGACGACGTCTTCCCCGGAGGCGGGCAATGTCTTGACCGATATCTCCTTTACGGTGCCGCCGGGGCAGAGGGTGGCCCTTGTCGGAGGTTCCGGCTCAGGCGAGAGCACCGTGCTTTCTCTCGTCGAAAGGCTTTGGGCGCCTGGCGCCGGAAAAATAAAGATCAACGGACAGAACCTTGACATGATTACTCGCGGCAGTTTCCTTGACCAGATCGCGGTGGTGCCGCAAGGAGCGGTGTTGTTCGATGACACGATCGAATTCAACTTAAGATATGGCGCGCCCGCGGCTGTGACGGATGAGGAATTGCTGGCTGTTGCGCGCGCGGTCCTGCCCTTCGCCTTCGATCTGAAGAATTTCCCCAATGGTCTTAAGACCCGTGTCGGGAAAAACGGCCCGAACTCGCTCATTTCCGGAGGGCAGAGGCAAAGTGTGGCGTTTGCGCGAGCCTTATTGAGGCATCCGAAGATCCTGATACTTGATGAGGCCACTTCTGCCTTAGACAAGGCTGCAGAGAGCGAAATACAGAAGGTTCTGGCTCGTTTACAGACGTCGGTGCTCGTCGTCGCCCATAACCTGACGACGATCATGTCGGCCGATAAAATTCTAGTCATGGATAAGGGGCGCATCGTCGCTGAAGGCACGCATGAGGAGTTGATGAGAGCGCCGGGCCTCTATCGTGATCTGTGGGAGGCGAGCCTCAAGAGCAGGCAGAACTGATTTCATGATCGCTACTTTGACCGAGATCGAGGCGCGGGTGCTGGGAGTGCTGGTGGAAAAGTCGCTGACCACGCCGGAGACATACCCGCTGACGCTCAACAGCCTGGTTCTCGCCTGCAATCAGAAGACGAGCCGAGACCCGGTGATGAGTTTGGAGGAGCCGGCGGTCGCTCAGGGACTGCACTCCCTCATCGTGCGCAGTTTGGCGGGGCGCGTTCAAGAGCCGGGCAGTCGTTGCCCCAAGTTCATGCATCATGTGGAAATTCTTCTCGATGGCGCCGATGCAAAGACGATCGCGGTGATGTGCGTTCTCCTGCTCCGCGGTCCCCAGACCGCAGGTGAGCTGAAGACGCGCACCGACCGCCTGTGTGAATTTACGAGCAGCGCTGAAGTTGAGGCGTTGCTCCAAGAGATCGCGGCGCGCGTCGAGCCGTGGGTGGCAAAGCTTGCGCGCCAGCCTGGGCAAAAGGAATCGCGCTACCGGCAGATGTTCTCGAGCGATTCCGACCGCGCCTTCGACCCGGCCTCGTCCGCGGCTTCGCCTGTGGAACCGCCCACAGATCGGATCGTCGAGCTGGAAAAGCGCGTGGCGGCTCTTGAGTCTGCGGTGAAGCGTCTGGCGCCAGACTTAAGCATTTAACAAGCGTAGCGAAGGCAATCCTTATGCGGCGCCCGCTATGCTTCGTCGATGAGTTTTCCTCGCGTTGCGATTCTCCTGTTTCTCCTGGCATCAACTGAGAGCTTCGCTTGGGGCGTTGGCACCTCGTCAGCGGAGTTCTTGCGTCTTGGCGCCGGGCCGCGGGCGGTGGCCATGGGGGAGAGCCAGACCGGTGTGGCCGAGGACGCTTACGCCGCCTACTGGAATCCGGCGGGGTTGGCATTGGTGCTTGTCCCGCAGATGGCCGCGACCTATAACCGCTCCTTCTCCAGCATAGACCATCAGTATCTTTCCCTCGCTTGGCCCCTGCGCGCCGGTTCCACTCTGAACGCGAATTTCACGCGCTTGGGCATGCCGGCTCTCGATGGATTTGACGCGCAGGGAACAAAAACCGGCGGGGTGGAGGCTGGATCTAAGGCGTTGGGCGTCGCTTATGGGCGCACGTTGATAGGCGGCGGCGCTGATGAGGCGATGATCAACGCCGGTATGGGAATTAAAGGGGTGCAGGAAATCTTGGGGACAGCGTCAGCGCAAACCTTCGCGATAGACCTGGGGCTTTTAGCGGTGTGGCGTCCTTCATCCTGGGAGTCGGAGTGGCGGCTGGGCATATCAGCCTTAAATTTGGGCCCGGGTCTCAAGTTCGATGCGGAGGAGTCTCCCTTGCCCGCCGCCTATCGTTTGGGGCTCGCGTGGCGCTCTCGGCCGAAGGGGGACGCTTTGACATTGAGCATGGATCCGGTATTGAGCAAGGACGAAGGCATCCATGTGGGGTTAGGAGCGGAGTACGCGGTATGGCGGGTCCTGGCTTTGCGGTTGGGCTACCGGACGGGGCAGGAGATGGGCATGGGCTTTCGCGGCGGGGTGGGCTTCAAGCTGAAGATGGTGGAAATCGACTATGCCTTTGCGCCCATCGGTGAGCTCGGGCAAAGTCATCGCATGGGGATTACGGTTCGTCTGGGTGGGACGGTGGAAACAACCCTTCCCGAGGATCGATCGCTCAAAGCCTTTTTGGAACGCGCTGAAAAGCTATTTAAGGAAGAGCGTTTTTATGAAGCTTTATTGGATTACGACCGGGCCTTGGGCATGGACCCGGGCAACAGGGCGGCGCTCGATGGAATGAGGCGGGCCAATGAACGACTTGAGAAAAAATAGAATCGCGGGGCTTGCTGCCGCCCTGCTGGCTACGGCGTTTGCCGTCCATGCCGCCCGAGGGCCGGGCTGGCTTGACCCCGGGGCGTCTGTGCAGACGCAAAGAGGCCGCGAGGCGCTGTTCCGTAAGGAGTACGCGGTTGCGGTGCGTCTATGTTCGGCGGTGTATCTCTCCGACCCCGCCAATAAGGACGCTCGACTTTGCCTCCGCGACGCGGCTGCGGCGGGGGCCGCCGAGGACGTTCGTGCCGTGCAGAAGGAGGGCGAAAAAATCAAGAAGCGGGCCCTGACAAGGAAGAGCTTCGAGGACTTCACCAAGCAACATCTTTACTTGGAGAGCTACGCCCTCCTTTATGAGGAGTTGGAGGCCGATCATCTGGACGCTTGGGTCCGTGGCCAAATTGAGAAGCTTCAACAAATGGCCGGTGAGAGCCTGAGTGACGGTTTAAAGTTCGCAGATGAGCGCTACCGCAACGCTTTGCAGGGGTTTCACTTTCTCGGCCATAAGAACGCGCCCGGTATGCGCCGAGCGAGGGAACATTGGGGCGAGGCTTTAAAACTGAAAGGGGGGAAAATTCCTGAGGGCAGGATACGGCGATATCTGAGCTGGCTTGAGTGCTATGACGCGGGCTCGGAGTCTTCGTGTTCATCGATGGCTGAGTACAAAGAACTTCGCGAGCTATTCCAATGAAAAAACAAGCGCGCGCCTGTCTGCGAACGGTTGCGGTTCTGGGCCTGATGATGGTTGGATCAGCGCTGACGCCAGTTTTTGCCCTGATTACGGGCGGGATCATAAGCATCGAAAGTTCCTCGACAGACACGGGCGGAGGGGCGCTGCTCGCAAGCGGCAGCATTGATTTGCAGGGAACTCTCGGCCAGACGATGATCCCCACAGGCAGTACGGATACGTTGACCGGGGGCGTCACCGAACTGCGTACAGGCTTCTTAAACCCTCCGCGTTTTTCGTTGCAAAGCGCGCTTGCCTACACCTTGCCGAGCACCGACGGAGAGTTGGTGTTGAACCTGCCTGCGGGTGCCGTTATCCGGCCGACCTTTGACGCGGTGATACGGCGAGACCCTGCGAGCTTTCCTCTGTCGGTGGACCCCGCCAAGATCGCGCGGGCTAACGCTAAAATTGTGGCCAATGACGGATTGGCTCAGGTTCGGCCGAGCGACGTGTGGGAGGTTCAATTTTTTGATGAGGCTGGCTTTTTCGGCGGGGCTTTGGCGGCTGAGGGTCAACTGCGTTTGACCTACAAGGATCTCAACGGCGACGGAATCGTCGACGGCACCACACCTCCCTTGCGAGTCAAGACCATGGACCTGTGGATGCTCGATGAAAGCTTGGAGCTTTGGGTCAAGGTCCCCAATTCCAGCGTGGACTCCGTCGCTCAGGTGGTGACGGCACCTTTGAGCCATATGAGCGTTTACGCCATGATCGGCGGGGCGGACACTGCGGTCGCATCCGTTTACGCTTTCCCCGTTCCTTTTCGGCCAAACGGCCCCAACGCAGGGATCGGCGCCGGGCAGACGGGGACCGCGGCCGGCGGAATCACTTTTACCAATCTTCCCTCGGGGGGGACGATTGATATTTACACGATTGAAGGTCGGCTGATCAAGCGCCTGGATATTCCCGCGAATTTGGCGCCGGCGAGAATAATATGGGACGCGCAGGTGGCCAGCGGCGTCTATGTCTGGCGTATCGCTTTTGGCGGAAATGCGAAGACGGGTCGGCTGATGGTGGTTAGATGATAAACATTTATTCCAAGGTAAGAGGTGGCGCCATGAAAACGACTGGTCACCGTCGCAGTCTATTCCTCATAATAGGTGCGCTCGCGCTTGCCGCAGTTTTTTGTCCTGTGGCGAGAGGCGCCGTTCCGGAGAGGGTCACCTACCAAGGGAATCTTCGCGAGGCGGGACTGTTGGTGACTGGGGTTAGGAGCATGACATTCCGGCTCTACGATGCGCCTGCAGCCGGCGCGCTCTTGTGGACCTCGAGCGCGTTGTCGGTGACGGTATCGACAGGAGTCTTTCGCGCAATACTGACGCCTGCGGGAATCAACTGGGAAAGTGCTCTCTGGCTTGAGGTGGTGGTGGCGGGCACGGTGCTCACGCCGCGCGAGGAAATCACCTCCGCGCCCTTAGCGGCCAATGCTTTATTGCATTCAGGAAAAAAATACACCACTGCGGGCACAGCACCCGCATCTCCTGCAAGCGGCGACCTGTGGTTCGATACCGGGACCAATATCCTGAGATTTTGGAACGGGACGGCCTGGACCTCGACATTTGGTGCCGGTGTCACGCATGCCGCCACACATGCCGGCGGGAGCACGGACCCGATCACCGGCTTAGGGGCCTACACGCTGACTGGCAATATCACGATGAGCCCCGGAACGAGCCTCGCCGCGGGCGCGGGCAACCTCGGCGTGAATGTTTCGACCCACTTGGTCGTCGCCGGGAGCATCAATCCCGCCTCGGACCTCACCGTGGGCGGGCCGGGATTCTCCGTTGCCTTTGCTTCGACGGTAAGCGCCGGCTGGTTGTATGGCGACGGCGCGGGGCTCAGCAACATCAATGCGACGAACTTGTCGGCCGGTACGGTCAACGATCTTAGGCTGCCCGCGACGATGACGGGCAAAACCTTCTCAGGCTTGATCGCGGCCAATGGCGGCATAACGCTTGGCGCGAGCCAGGCGCTCAATCTATCGGGATCTGGCGGCAACATCACCAGTGGATCTTCGGTCACGGCATCGGGCTTCTTCGGCAACGGCACTGGCATCACGGGTGTGACTGCATCTCAGATAGCCGCCGGCAACGTCACGGCGGGCACGTTTATAAGCGGTGTCACTATTCCTGCGGCGGGTGTTTTGCCCGGCGCATTGGACAGTTCAGTGATCGCATCGTCAATTGCGGTCAATGCGCTTGTCAACGCCAATCAGCTCGCGGCTTCCTTTATAATCCCCGATTCGAACCTTGCCGTGATCGCCACGCCCGGTAAGGTGTCGGACAGCGCTTTGCCCACGACCATGTTGGGTAAGACCTTTACAACCTTGGTCTCAGCCAGTGGCGGCATAACGCTTGGCGCCAACCAGCTGTTGACGCTGTCCGGCGCTTCCGGAAATATTGCAAGCGCGTCCTCGGTCACCGCCTCGGGCTTCTTCGGCGACGGCACGGGGCTGACTGGCGTCGTCGGCACTGATCCGACGCGCGTGCTGAAAGCGGGCGACACGATGACGGGAGGGTTGACGATGTCGGGGGCCTCAGCCAATATCGTGAGCGGGTCATCGGTGACCGCGTCCGCTTTCTTCGGCGATGGTGCGGGGGTGACCGACCTTGGTGCCGCCAATCTTGCTTCAGGGACAGTGCCTCTGGCGCGGTTGTCCAACATCGGGGATACCCAGATTGCCGCAGCTGCCAACATCGCTGACACCAAGCTTGCCACGATCGCTACAGCTGGAAAGGTGTCGGACAGCGCTTTGCCTACGACCATGGCGGGTAAGACCTTTACAACCTTG
>CAZGVK010000193.1:0-11170 GCA_964529095.1 uncultured Elusimicrobia bacterium | reverse complement strand
AGCCAGGAGGCGCACCTGTCAAGGCAAGCGCCGATCCAGATCGTGTCGGTGTATTGGCTTGTCGAAAGAGTTTCCGGAGAACTGCGGCTCACCGGCAACGGCGATGATGTGCTCGGCTTGTTCTGGAGGGATATCGCAGCGCTGCCGCTCGACGAGATGTTTCCGGCCGACTATGAGTTCGCGACCAAGCTCCCCGCTTTGCTCGACTGCTTTCATCAAGCCTAAGCCGTCTTCGGATTGATCGCTCTAATCTAAAAAGAAGCGGCCCGGGGAGGTCCCGGGCCGCTCGATACGCAGTGCGGCGCTTGTTGTCTTACTTGGACTCGTCGTTCAGGTTGGAGTAATAGCCAAGGAGCATCCCATTGCGGCGCGCAAGTGCAGATTTGATCTCTTTTGCCGCAGTGCCAGCGAATTTTTTGTTGCCCTTGAGTGTGATCACGATACCGTTCACCTCGGTGATCCTTCCACATCCGGAGGTTCGTCTGGCTGCATCGGAGCAGAAGAGGCGGTCGACCTTACCTTTACTCGCAGTCACTGTGTATGACATGCGATTATGTGGTACAGGTGCCGCAGGCTCCTGGGGGTAGGTCTGTTCCAGGCACGCGTTCACCATTGACACCGCATCCGCTAGTTCCAGTTTATGGATAGGCCTGACGTCAATAGTCCCGCATTGCGCGAATACATCATCGACGGACGCGCGCCCAGCGAGAGTCCACTCGTGATTAGCATTTTGCACCGCAGGCGACGTAACTGGAATTTTCCATGCTAAGTCCAGGAACTGAGCCACATTACCGCCAAGTTCATCAGACGCCATAACCGGAACCGCCGCCAGAACAAACACCGCCATCGCGAACTTTTTACATTTCATCGTAATATTCCTCCTCAGGAATGAGACTGAGCGTCAACCTGAGATCAGAATATCACGACTTGCCGCGAACTCCCAGAGTCCAAAGACCTAGAAACAAGGCGGCAATAGGCCCAGAAGCATTTAGGTCTTCGGTCCCGGCGCGGGCTACGCTTCCTTAGGACAGGTGTTTTGCGAGAAATGCCTCGGCTGCGGCGTAGAAGGCGAGGCGATTGGCGGGTTTGGCAAAGCCGTGGCCTTCATCGGGATAGAGCAGGTATTCGACGGGCTTTCCCTTGGCGCGCAGGGCCGAGACGATTTGTTCCGACTCCGCCTGCTTGACCCGCGGGTCGTGGGCACCCTGGGCGATCAAAAGTGGAATATCGATCTTGTCGACATGAAACAAAGGCGAGCGCGACTTGAGAAATTCTTCCTCGGTTTCCACTCCACCAACCCGCAGGTCGAAGATGCGCTTCATCGGTGCCCAATAGGGGGGTATGGACTTAATCAAGGTGATCAGGTTTGAGGGTCCGACCACATCGATGGCGCAACGGTACACGCCGGGAGTAAATGCGGCGCCCGCGAGCGCTGCGTAGCCGCCATAAGAGCCTCCGTAGATCGCCACGCGCGCGGGGTCGGCAACACCTTGCGCGACGGCCCATTTGACGCCGTCGGTGAGGTCGTCCTGCATTTTGGCACCCCACTCGCGGTCGCCCGCATGCAGGTGGCCTTTGCCGAAGCCCGATGAGCCGCGGTAGTTGAGTTGGAGCGTCGCGTAGCCGAGGCTTGCCAGCCATTGCGCCTCAGGGTTGAAGCCCCAGTGGTCGCGCACCCAGGGGCCGCCATGGACAAGGAGCACGAGTGGAAGCATAGCTGCCTTTCGTCCGGCAGGTGTCGTGATATAGCCGCGCACCGTTAGACCATCCCGCGCCGCGTAGCGCACGGGGAGCATCGGCGCCAGCGTATAGCCTTCGAGCTGCGGGCGCGTGAGAAAAAGCGGAGTGACACGGCGCGCGGCGCGGTCCCAACGCAGGAAGGCGGGCGAGCGTTCTGGCGTATTGACGAGGATGTACCAGATGGTGTCCGCGTCGTTGCGACTGACGATGGAGACATCGGCGTTGAGGTCTTCCAGCGCTGTAAAATCGGCTGCGAGCGAGGGATCGAGGATCTTCCATTGCAGACGGTCCACCGCGAAGGCCGCGGCTTCGACGCGATGCTCGCTTGGGTGAAGAAGGACGGCGCTGAGGTCTGACTCCGGGTGTTCGGCCAATATTCGGCTATGTCCTCCCGACAGAGGCATCTCAAACAAGGCGGTCAGATCTCGATTGACGCTTGATTCGATGTAAATGCTTGCGCCGTCAGGCGCAAACCCGTGCGCGCCGAGTTGATCGTCGGGTCCGCAGGAGAGGAAGTCGCGCCAGCCCTTGAGGGGATTCTCGTCTTCGAGGGTCTCTTGCAGGCGGCCTGAATCCTTAACGCGCAGGACAGTGCCGCCGTCTGAGGTCATGGCTTTCTGTAGGCCGATCTTGAAGTTCCGGTCCGGCAGCCAGCCGATCACGTCGCCGGGGTTTTTTGCTTCAAGAGTGCGCTCTTTGGTTTTTAGATTCAGTCGCCAGACGTCGTGCAACTTAGGGTCGCGGTCATTGAGGGCTATCAGGATCTCGTCTGGAAAACGCGGTTCGGTCGCGACGATCTGCGCCTGCACGCCGGGATAAGGCGTCAGGTCGCAGGTGACTCCGGTCATGAGGTCAGCCTGGTATAAGTGCCAATTTTCGTCGCCGTTGACGTCTTGCAAATAGAGAATCGAGCGCTCGTCCTCGGCCCACAAAAAAACTCGGACCCCGCGACCGCGGTCTTTGGTGAGCGGCCGGGCGGGCCCGCCTTCAGCGCCGACCCAAATGTTGAGTACGCCCTCATCCGGCGCCAAATAGGCCCAGAGCTTGCCGTTCGGCGATATCTTCGGGGAGGTTTTCTCGGGGTTCCCGAACAGCAACTCGCGGGGAACACGATTACTCATGTCGATTCCTTAGTCATTTGCCTCAACCTCTCTGGAAGTGATAGAATAAATTTCCCTCCATCCTCGGGGTTCTGGTGGCGCGTTCGTCTAGCGGCCTAGGACGCTTCCCTCTCAAGGAAGAGATCACGGGTTCAAATCCCGTACGCGCCACCAGGCTCCTGAGGATTGCTTCTCTCGCCCTTAATCGCTAAACGAAGAAGGCCACCGCTTTCGCGGGGGCCTTCCCGAATTCAGCGGTGAGTCGGAGCGCCTGTTGCGTTAGCTGAGGTGCTTGCTGACAAGCTTGGTCATCTCGAACATGTTGACGGTAGCCTTGCCTGCGAATACGGCTTTCAGCGCTGTGTCGGCATTGATGTTGCGGCGATTTTTCTTGTCCTGCAGATTATTCTTTTTGATGTAAGCCCAGAGCTTCTTGACGACCTCCGTGCGGGGGAGCGGCTTACTTCCGACTACTTCCGCGAGCTTTTCGCTTGGTGTGAGGGGCTTCATGAACGCCGTGTTCGCCGTGCTTGCCTTTTTTGCCATGGTGAGTTGTCTCCTGTTTAAGCCGGCGCCTCGAAGGGCGTTCCCGGCATCGTGCTTGAATTCAACATGATTTCTCCTCGGAGGTCAAGGATTTGTTGCTAAAAATTGTTTTGCGTTTCGGCGGGACTTTTGTTATGATGGAGACCTACATTAAAGAGGAGTTCCATGTACGCGATCATTGAGACGGGCGGGAAGCAGCTTTGGGTCGTTCCGGGGGAGACCGTCAAGGTCGAGAAGCTGGAAGTGAAGGAAGGAGCCACTTTGACTTTTGACGCGCTTTGGGCCGTTGGCGACGCTCCGGAAGGCCAAGCGCCTTCATCCACTCGAACCGCCAAGGTCACGGCGACCGTCGTCAAGCAGGGCCGAGGACCGAAGATCATCGTTTTCAAGAAGCGCACCAAAAAGGCGTACAAGAAGACTCAGGGCCACCGTCAGTGGCTGACATCCATTAAAATCGAGAACATCTCCCTCAACTAACATGGCTTCAACAAAAGCGCAGGGCTCATCTTCAAACGGCCGCGACTCCCACGGTCAGCGCCTTGGCGTCAAGCGCTACGGCGGCGAAGTCGTCAAGGCCGGCATGGTCATCATGCGCCAGCGCGGCACTAAGATACTTGCCGGCCTCAATGTCGGCCGCGGCAAAGACGACACGCTGTTTGCAAAGATCAACGGCGTTGTGAAATTCGAGTGGGCGTATAAAGACAAGAAGATGGCGTCCGTGTACCACACCGCTACCTTAATAGACGCCAAGTAACCAGCGCGATCACGCGCGGATTGCGGGGAATCGGATGAATTCAATGATGGTCGTATTTTTTATTTTTGCGGCCTCATTCGTGCGTTCCGAGGTTTCCGGGCTGCCACAGAAGGGTCGCGTTTGATCTTCCTCAAGTGCAGCTGATGCTGGATCATTGAGAATGAGACCGTGAACTTCATCGACAAAGTCCGCGTTTTTATCGCCGCTGGCGCCGGGGGCGACGGCTGTCTCTCCTTTAAACATGAGAAGTATATGGAGTGGGGCGGTCCCAACGGCGGGGATGGCGGCAGCGGCGGGGATATATGGTTTGAGGCTGTCTCGCGCCTGACCACCTTAATGGATCTGCACTTCCGCCCGCATGTGGATTCGGGTCGAGGCGGCCACGGAAAAGGTTCTCATAAGCACGGCGCCAAGGGCGAGGCGGTCGTCATTCCTGTTCCCGTGGGAACGCTTATTTACCGAGAGGGGGCGCTTGTCGCCGACCTGCACCAGGACGGAAAACGTTGGCGCGCCGGCGAGGGCGGTCGCGGCGGCAGGGGGAACTGGTCTTTCAAGACCCGCCTCAACAACGCGCCTCGCCTTGCCGAGAAGGGCGGACCGGGCACGAAAGTTACGCTCGACATGGAGCTGAAACTTCTCGCCGACGTCGGGCTCGTAGGCTTTCCGAACGCCGGCAAGTCCAGTTTTCTCGCGCGCGTCTCTAGTGCGCGCCCAAAAATCGCCGACTATCCGTTTACCACTTTGTCGCCTAATCTTGGCGTCGTCTCTCATAAGCATATAAGCTTCGTCGTCGCCGACATCCCGGGCCTCATCGAAGGTGCCTCCGACGGCAAGGGGCTCGGCGTGAAGTTTCTCAAGCATGTCGAGCGCACGCGTCTCTTAATTCACCTGGTGGATCCCCTGGGATACATGGGAGAGGATCCAAAAGATGGCGTCGCGACGATTGACAAGGAACTTAAACGTTTCAGCCCACAGCTCGCGACCAAGCCCAAATTGCTCGTCCTGAATAAAACGGATCTGCCCGAGGGGGCAGAAGCGCTCAGGGCGCTCAAGAAGAAATATCGAAGCATCCGGGGAATTTCGGTGGCAACCGGTGACGGCGTAGCCGCGATCCTGGACAAGGTCATCGCCGAGCTCGCGCGGCACGACGGGCCCTTGCATTTTTCCGAGAAGACGGTCGACGACTCGATCCATATTGTCGAGCAAGGCTTCGTTGTCGAGAACCGCGGCGGCGGCCATTTCGTCCTGAGCGGCAAGTTCGTCGAGCGCGCTTCGGCGATGCTCGACGTGACTTTGCCTGAGGCGATCAATCGCTATCAGCACACGCTTAAGCGCATCGGCGTCGATCGCGCCCTCAAGAAGGCCGGCATCAAGGCCGGCGACCGCGTTCGTTGCGGAGAGTTTGAGTCCGAGTGGACCAATACGCCTCTTAAGCGCCTGAATCAGAAAAGCCACGACGGCCGCACGCGCATCGGCGTCGGCAAGAAATAATGGCAGGCACTCTTAAAGCCTATCAGAGCCGGCTCGTGGACGCCAACGACGTCGCGGGTGCCTATCGCTTCTGTCAGGACCTGGCGGATGGGCACTATGAGAATTTCCCGGTCGCGTCTTTGCTGTTGCCCAAGCGCCTGCGCAAGCATGTCGCCGCGCTGTACGCCTTTGCGCGCATCGCTGACGACATATCCGATGAGCCGGAATATGAGGGACGACGAAAAGAGTGCCTTCACATTTGGCGCTCGATGCTCGCCGACATTGGTGGGCGAACGCCGACGCACCCTGTTTTCCTCGCTCTGGGCGCAACACTCAAGGAGTTGGAACTCCCGAAGGAACCGTTCGACGATCTGCTCTCCGCTTTCATTCAGGATACGGAAAAAAAAAGTTACGCGACATTTGATGAAGTTCTTGATTATTGCCGTCGTTCGGCCAATCCTGTCGGGCGGATCGTGCTGATGATTCACGGCTACAAGGATGCGGAGCTGTTCCGGCACTCCGATGCGATCTGCACCGCGCTGCAGCTCACCAACTTCTGGCAAGACATCTCCGTGGATCTCAAGAAAGACCGCGTTTATATCCCCGAGGAGGACTTCAAGGAGTACGGCTACTCTGTGGCCGACTTGCGCATGGGCGTCTACAACGCGCGCTTCAAGAGCCTGATGAAATTCGAGGTCTCCCGGGCGCGTGCGTTGTTTGAGCAAGGCAAGCCGCTCCCGGGGAAGCTGAGCTGGCCTTTGTCCCTGGAGATCCGCCTCACTTGGTACGGCGGCAGACAGATACTCAAGTTGATCCGCAATTCCAACTTCGACACCCTCCATGCGCGTCCGACCCTGAAGAAACGGGACTGGATTCCACTGGTCGTACGCGCCCTCATCGGGACATGACCGAGCCTAGCGCAGGAAATGGTCGCGTCCATCGCCGTAGGAAGCGACCATGACCGAGAAGAAGTCCAATTTCTTCTTTGGATTTCTGTTCCTATCCAAATCTCAGCGCGAAGCCCTCTCCGCCGTCTATGCCTACTGTCGGCTGATCGATGATATCGTCGACGAGCCGCAATTAAAGCCGGATGATGCGCGCCGTCAGCTTGATTTCTGGCGCGGGGAGATAAAACTTTTGTATCAAGGCGCGCCGACGCACGCCGTTTCTCGCGCATTGCTTAAGCCCATCGCCGACTATCGTATTCCCCAAGAGGCCTTTCTGGAGATGATCCGCGGCTGCGCGCTGGATCTCGACGGAACGCGCTACGAGACGATTGCAGATCTCGAGAGCTATATGAGCGGCGTGGCCTCCTCGGTTGGGATCATGTGCATCCACATCTTTGGCTGGACCCGCACATCCCAGGATCATATATATGAGTTTGCCAAGACGTTCGGCTACGCTTTCCAGTTGACCAATATCATCCGTGACGTGGGCGCTGACCTCGATATCGGTCGCGTCTATTTGCCGTTGTCGGATATCCGCGACGCCGGCTATAGCGTCGATCGTCTGATTCGGCGGGAGCAGGGGCCAGATTTTTCTCGTCTTCTGCAAGGTCAGCATAAGCGCGCGAAGGGCTACTACGCACGCGCCCGAAATCTCGTGGACCCACGCGACCGCCAGGGACTTTTGCCGGCAGAGGTCATGGCCCATATCTACGAGGGCCTGCTCGACAAGATCGCGGAGAGCCCATTCCGCGTCTTGTTCCAAAGAACGAATCTCTCCGGCTGGAGGAAAGCGGAACTGGCGTTCAGAGCGTGGCGATATTGCTATGGATTCTAGCTGCCCCGACGTTTTGGTGCTGGGAGGAGGCTTTGCCGGTCTTTCCTGCGCGGCCGCTCTCGCCGAGAAAGGCGGCAAGGTTGTCGTGCTCGACAAGAAGCCGCATTTGGGCGGCCGGGCCTATTCTTTCAGCGAGAATGGGCTCAACATCGACAACGGCCAGCACCTGTTCATGGGCTGTTATTTTGAGACCCGTCAATTTCTCAAGACAATCGGCGCCGAGCACCGACTCGCTCTTTATCGCGATGTGGTCGTTGATTATGTTGAAGCGGGCGGCAAGAGAGACCGGCTGGCCTGCCCCGCTTGGTTTCCGGCGCCGTTGCATTTCGCAGTCGGGCTTTTGGGACTTAAGGGCGTTTCGCTGAAAGAAAAAACAGCGCTGCTGGCCTTCGGTTGGGCGTTGAAGTCTATGGAAACCGGCCCCGTTCCTGATGCCATTGAGCGGATGACCGTGCGGGAGTGGCTCACGGCGCTTGGTATTTCTAAAAATTTTCAAACGCGATTTTTCGACCCTGCCGCAATTGGAATATTAAATGACAAGCCCGAGGTCGCCTCCGCAGCGGGCTTCATCCAGGCGCTGCGCGCGATGTTCTTCACCGGCCGCGCATCCTCGCGCTTCGCGCTCGCGAAGACAGGCCTCTCCGAATTGTACACCGACGCCGCGCGCGACTACATTGAGCAACGTGGAGGCCGGATCATTATCAATGCGAAAGCCGCCTCTCTTCTTGAGGAAAACGGGAAAATTTTCGGCGTGGTCACCGATCGGAACCAGCGCTTCGAGGCAGGCCATGTCGTTTCCACATTGCCGCCATGGGATTTAAAAAAACTCCGCCTTCCCGCAGCGCTCCGCGGTTCCTGGGAGACCTTGACGCCGGCGCCCATTGTCGGCGCGACGCTGAAACTCGACCATCCCATAATGACGGAAATATTTCTCGGCATGCTCAATACGGAGACTCATTGGGTGTTTAATAAAACGCTGATTCAGGGCACGCGAGAAAGCGGCCAGACGCTTGCCGTCGTCATTTCCGGCGCCCACCGGCATATCGACGAGGCCCCTGATCAAATCATGAGCATCGTAATGCGGGACCTCGCTTCCTGTCTGCCGGATTTTGCGAGAGCGAAAATTCTCGCCTCGAAAGTCATTAAGGAACCGTTTGCGACACTCTCGCCGACGCCCGGTTCCGAGGCCAAGCGGCCGGAGCCCGGAAGCGGCATGCCGGGGTTCTCCTTCGCCGGCGATTGGACGCGCACGGGCTTGCCCGCAACGATCGAGTCCGCCTGCGTCTCCGGCCAACTCGCCGCAGCGGGCGTTGCCGCCGGCAGACGGTGAATGCCAAGAGTTCCGATATTTTGGAGCGCTTGTGCAAATAACACAGCGCTTCTGGAGACCCGCAATTAAGGTGTATCATCGACGTATGTTCAACTGGCGCGTGACGGCGTTGTGCTCGTCGTTGTTGCTTGCCGCGTGCGCCACGCCTCCACAGAGGGACATTGCGGCGACTGTTCAGGGGGTCCATCTTTTATCCGTCGCTGAGTGGCCGCATATTGCCGACGACCTCGATGTCGACTCGCTCGCCCGCGCCTCCGAGCAGGATCTATCGTATCTGCGCGGGTTGGGAGAGAAGACATTCGTGATTGCGCAAACCACGGTTGCTGTGCAGCGACTTATTGAGAGTGTCGAGGCCCTCATTGAACTTCGCCGCGGGGCGCACAGCCCGGCAGAGTTTGAGGCGGGCCTGAAGGAAGGCTTTGATTTATTCCGCGTCATCGGATCGACCGTGGGCGGGGGGGCCTTCTTCTCCGCTTATTATTTGCCCATTCTACCGGCGAGTCCGGTGAGCACGGAGCGCTTCTCCTATCCTCTCTATCGCCTGCCCGCTGA
Organism: uncultured Elusimicrobia bacterium; assembly: GCA_964529095.1. Classification (GTDB taxonomy): domain Bacteria; phylum Elusimicrobiota; class Elusimicrobia; order UBA1565; family UBA9628; genus GWA2-66-18. Next base: position 1,896 of record CAZGVK010000193.1, on the reverse strand, counting down.
CCTCCTCATTTTGGACTTGGGCGCTTTCAATCCGAAATTCAAAGGGGAAACAGTGGGCGCCCGCATAGACGCTAAGGGAAATGTTGTGCCCTACTTTGATCGTCGTGATCTTGATGTGCGCAAACAGCTTGAGGGCCGTGGCTTGGAAGCGGCCTGGCTTGACAACGGCTTTGACCGTCTTGATCTGCATATTCAAGGCAGCGGCCTGCTTCGATTTCCGGACGGGCGTCTCATGTTGGCTAAGTATGCCGGGAATAATGGCGCTCCTTACAAGAGCGTGGGCATGGCTTTGGTGGGTTCAGGGGCGATGACACGCGAGGAGTCCTCGAAGGTGGCGATCCAACGCTATTTGGCCGAGCATCCGGAAGGCGAGGCCTGGCTCTTGAGCCAAAATCCGCGTTATGTATTTTTTAATATTTCGCCGGCGCCGGATGATGGGATGCCCTTTGGCAGCATCAACCGTGCGCTTACTCCCGGTCGATCCATCGCTGTTGATCGCAAGATGCTGCCTTTGGGTGCGCCAGCTTTTATTCGTCTACCCCTGCCTCAGGCGGACGCGCAGGGGCGCCTGCTCGGTAAATCGGAATCAGGGCGCTTTGTTTTTTGTCAGGACACCGGCGGCGCCATCCAGGGTCAGGGCAGAGTGGACCTGTTCTTGGGCCACGGACCCGATGCGAAGGCCGAGGCCGGCAGGGTCTGGGATTTTGGGGAACTGTACCTGTTGCTCAAGAAGCTCCCTCCCCGGCGGCGCTAGCAGGCCTTATTCGTAGGCGACTTTGGAATTTGCGCCGATTCCGAGTTGAATTGCCAGGCTCGTCCAGTCGGACTTCAGGCGGTCATGCTGTGCTTCGAGTTCATTCCAGCCGCGCTCGAATTCAACAGCCTTGCCGTCCTTCATCTTGCGGGAAGAACCTTTATGATGCCGTGCCGATCTCATTAATGTTTTTTTCATAGCGTCCTCATTTGCAGTATAGCCCCGGCGCCCGGTTTCGTCAACAGTTTTTTGCGCGACAGGCCGGTCCCGGTCATAAGGAGAAAGGGAAAATATTATTTCCGTAAAATAGTAAATACCTCTATACCTAAAATATCAAAAACGGTGTAAACGTAAATAAAGCTGTTGGACGTTAATAAAAAATACCTCAAAAGGGGTCAACCGGCTGGGCGTCGCGGAACTTGGGACTATTGCGGCACTAGGGGGAAACGCCAATCTCAGCAAAAGCCGGCTTTGCCTAGGCGATCCTCGCGCGTATGCCAAAGGCGAAGCACATAGATCGTGCTTTTCTGAATCTCATAGCGCAGCTCGTAGCGACCCACGAGAATCCGGCGCACCTCGCGCGGTTCAAACTCGTCGAGTATTTCACCGATGCGGGGTTGTGCTAGGAGCCGAGTCGGCGCCGCGACCAGAAAACGCACCGCGCGCGCGGCTGCTTTCGGATTCACTTTCTCGAGGAACGCATGGAGCCGTGCTAAATCGCCGTGCGCTTTGGACGTCCATTTGAGATTCACTCAGCGCTTCTTAGATTTTTCGCTTCCAAGTCCGGAAGCCCAAGCGCGGACGGCCTTATCGTCGACGACGCGACCGGCATCGACGTCAGCCAAGGCTTCGAGCGTCATGCGCCGTTGCGCCTCATCCCGGCCAATCCAGTCAATGAGGGCTTTCTGAACGATCCAGCCGCGGGGACGTTCCAAACGAGCGGCGGCCAGATCAATCTGCTTCGCCAGGCCGATAGGCACATGCGCGGTCAGGACACGGGTCTGCATAAATAACCTCCTACTGCTATTATAATCATAACGATTAAATAAGATTAAATCAAGGCCCACGAGGTCCCAGGAAGGAAATGTTTTGTTCCGCTAGGCCGCCAGCATGGTGTCGGCGGTGCGCAGGACCTCGAGCAT
>CAZGVK010000192.1:0-40613 GCA_964529095.1 uncultured Elusimicrobia bacterium | reverse complement strand
GTCCGAGGTCGCCGGCATCGACAGGCTATGTGTCAGGAGTTCTGGATTTGTCCACGCCAAACCCCGCAGACGGTGCCGGTCGAGGTGGCTTTCAAGTAATGGATAAGCGCGAATAAAAAACATTTTATTTTCAATGACATGACGGGGAGGTGCATTATGTCGGGGTCTTCATCGCGATGGAGACCAGCGGGGTCTGGCAGGAGGACTGCCTCCGCTTCCGGCCCCCATCACTTCATTCGGCTAAAGTCTTACTCGTGACCGAACCGACGATTGAAAACCCGTCGTGGGCCGCGCGAGCATTTCCGTAACAGCCTCTTCCGGCACGGCCTTAAGCCTCAGCCTGCGCCTGAGAATGCGCCGCCGCAGCGTCTGGCTTAACAAGGCGCGGACGCGGGATGGAACTTGAGGTTAATGTTCCATCCTCCTGGGCACGGCGATGGAGGCAAGCGCGCCCACAAGCTTCGCGCGCAAGCTCGTGATGGAACCGGTGATCGTCTTGGAAGTTATCTTCATCATCATAACCCCAAGGGCATTCTCAAGCCGCCGCTCCGATCGTTAAAGGATAGGGCTCGAGCGACGAAGAAATCGGCCAACAGCGGGTCGCCGAGTTGCTGGCTCTACATCTTCGGCATGACGATCCAGCCCGTCGAAACCGGATTTCCGGGAACGATCGTGGCGCCCGGCACCGCTTTTACAGGCCTCAGGCGACCCTCGGCCTGGGCGCGGCTATAGGTAACCTCGAGATTTCTCTTGGCTGTCTCAAAAAGAGGATCGTAGGAAAGCGCGGTGCGGTAAGCCTTCTCGGCCTCGGAGAAGCGGTTATCCATGAACAGCGCGTTGGCTAGGCTCGTGTAAACCTCGGCGGATTCTCGTGGATGTGCTGGGTCGACGTGGCGATGGACCCAAGCGCCGGTTGCCTTGCTGTAAGGCTGGTAGGAAAGGATGGTGTTGCGAAACAAAGGCTTCGCGAGAAAAGAGGCGTCCGCCTCGCAGCGCTCCGCATCGATTAGGGCCTGATAGGTTTTCACCGCAAGGCCGTACTGCTTGCGGATCAAGTAGATCTGCGCCATTCGGTGGTAGTTTGGCGCGTAAACAGGATCAATCTGGGCGTAAAGCTTGAAACGCGTCAGGGCCAGATCGAGATATTTGCCTGCCTCATCAGGGCGTCCGTTATTTGTCGCCCATTCGGCGCGGCGAAGGTGCAGTCCGCCGACCTGGTGGTGCATCTGCACGTAGTTCGGCGCGAGCTGGCGGACCTCGTCATACCAGGACAGCGCGCGCTCATAGTCATCGCGCGAGACGTTGTTGCTATCGCCCAAGCTTGGCAGGTAGACCTTCGTCATATTGAAGCGATCCAGGAAGACGTTTCCGAGAAAATATTTAGACATCACGAAATCGGGATTAAGTTTATTGACGATCAGGTAGTTGCCGACGGCCAGCTCCCACTGCCGTTCCTTGGAATAGTAAATGCCCGCGTTGTGATGCATGTCGGCTTTGAAGTAGCCCCAGAACTGGTACAACGGGACAAGCATCAGAAGCACGAGCAGAGGCACGGCGGGTTTTTTAGAAAGAAGGCTTAGCCGGATCATGGTCCAGCCGAGCCAGAGCATGCAGGCGGCAAAGACGCCCCAGGCGAGCCACCACTGGAGCTGATTGCCGCCGTTCGTGCCGCGCGACAGAGGAATCAGAAGCATGTAGAATTCGCCGAACATGCCGCCAAAAGAGGTCTGGCGGAATTGCGACCAGTTCTTGAAAAAAGCGAGGTAAACAACGCCGCCGGACGCCGCCAGACGCAGCGGCCAGATCAGCATTTCAGAGAAAGTGTTCAATGCGGACTTATCCCCGGCGGCGGGCACCTCCGGCCGCGAGTGGAGTTCATAAAGCGCTTTGCCGCGCGCGATGTTGACGATGAGGCCGGAGAGCAGTCCCAGGTAGACGCCGGATGAGACGAAGCGCAGACTCACGTCAAAACAGTTGTGCCCGAGCATTCCCATAAATGAGACGAGCACTCCAATGAGATCAATGGCGCGCGGCGGCGGTCGGCCGTCCTTGAGCATGGCCGTGGTGGTCAACTGGCCGAGCGAGCGGAAGCCGATGATGAGCGTGCTGTAGATGAGCCAGATGAAGATGCCGAAACCGAGGATGCCATTGTCAAAAAATTGCTCCAAGTATTCGTTTTCGGCATGGTCTGTCTCGGTGTTGTGCTTGCCCTCGATATGAAAGATCGCGGGGCGGCGGAAGGCGGGATAAACCGGAGGGAAAGAGCCGATGCCTGTGCCGGTCCACGGGTTAGTGCGGATCATCTCCCAGGTCGCTTCCCATGTAAACAACCGAAAATTGACCGAGACCAGGCGCGAGGTCATGTCCTTGGCCGTGTAGCCGATAAAACCGAGCGCTATGCCGCCGATGATGAGAATCAGACGCTTGCGGTAGGGCTTGCTCTGTTCTGGAAAGAATACGAAGGCGATCAGGCCGAAGATGAATAACACCAACGCGAAGCCAAGCCACGCGCCTTTTGTCCCCGTATTAATGAGGCTGAGCAGAAGCAGTCCAATGAGGACAAGCAGGTGCCAGCGCCGGGTCTTAAACCATTGCGCGACAAGGATTGGAAAGAGGATGACAAGAAAGTCGCCATAGAAGTTGGGATTGCCATAGGTCGAAAATACACGGTCACCGAAAGCGCCGCGCCACAAGAAAGGGTCGATGCCGTTGCCCGGGCCGCGCGGAAAAAAATTATCTACAAACTGCAGTGTCCCGTAGCCCACGGCGATCCAGGCGGTCCAGGTCAGTATCTTGAAAAGCCGCGCGACACCGGCAGAATCAAACTCGTAGATTACGATCAATGCCGCGATCATGTAGAAGAGATGCCGCAGAAAAAAATCAGTTGACGCCATGTGATACGGCGCCTTTAAATAGGAGAACACGCCCCAGAATAGATAGGCGAGAAACGGCGACAGGCAAACGAGGTCTTCTCGGTTGAACGCATGGCGGCCGGCGATGGTGAGGCGCGAAAGCCACATCGTCAGCAGGCCGAGGCCGCCCATCTGCATTATTGATATTTTCACCTGCGCGGAGTCGTAGGTGCTCAGAAAAAACAGCGAGGAGATAAGAAGATAGAGCGTCGGAAGCCAGGCGATTATCGCCCGGTGGGAATAAGTTTCCGCGTCGGCGCGGTGGTCTTTGCGCAGGTTAGACAATTTTTATTATCTCGCTGAGCAGCGTCTTGACGAAGGCGACGCCGGTGGGCCACGACTCGGCCGTGCTGCGGCCGCCGAGACGCGGGTACTCATGCGTCGGCAGCTCGCCGATCGTTAATCTCAATTTCATCATGCGGATAGACATCTGATACTCAATCGGGAAACCATCGGCGTCGCAGGCGCAACGCCGCAGCGACTCGGCGCGCACGGCGCGAAAGCCGTTGATCGTATCCTCAACGTAAGGGCCATGGTTCCAGATCAGGTTGGCGGCCAAAGTGAAAATCTGATTAACCCATTTACGCGGGCGCCACCAGGAAACATCCTCCTCATTATAGGCACCCTTCATCATGCGCGAGGCCACGACGAGATCGCTGCCATCTTTCTCGATCTTCTCGAAGATCTTAGGAATGTCGGCGGGGTCTTCGTTACCGTCGGGGCTATAGTAGCAGATCGTCTCGGCGTCTGTTGTCTCCAGCGCCATCCGAAATGCCACGCCCCGGCCACGCCGGGGCTGCTGGAGAACACGAACGCCTCGAGATTGGAGAAATTCGATCGTGCCGTCATTCGAGCCTCCATCCATGGCGAGGACCTCATCGGCAGCGGCGAGAGGCAGGCGATCGAATATTTTCGGCAGGGCCTCGGCCTCATTGAAGGTCAGAAGGACTAAAAGCCGCTTTCCTCTCAAAGGATATTGTCTCGATACCACGCAACCGTGCGCCTGAGCCCCTCGTCCAGGGAAATTTTTGGCGCAAAGCCGAGGACGTGCTGAGACTTTGTCGTATCGCAGGCGCGTCGAGGCTGGCCGGAAGGTTGGGAAGCCTTGAATACCAGCTTCGTTTTCTTGATTCCGGCCGCATGGAGCACGGCCAAGGCGAGATTTTTGACCGAGACCTCCTCCTCTGAGCCGATGTTCACGGGATCGGCTTGGGGATATTTCTCGGCCACGGCGATTATTCCACGGGCGAAGTCATCCACATACAAAAACGCTCGAGTTGACTTCCCGTCGCCCCAAACTTCAAGCGGATTCTCTCCCCGGCACACCCGGCGCACAAGCGCTGCGATGACATGGGATTTCTCCGGATCGTAGTGGTCGCGAGGACCATACGCATTGTACGGCCGCGCGATGGCGATTTTCATGCCGTATTCTTCGGCATACGCTCGGCCGAGGTACTCACCCATGCGCTTTGCCCAACCATAGCCTCGGTTAGTTTGTTCCGGTTCAGCCCGAAACCCTTCGGTTTCGGGCGTCGGAATTTTGCAGTCGCGCGGATAGACGCAGGCCGTGCTCACGACGAGGTAGCGCGAGACTTCCTCAAGGCGAGCGGCTTCGATCAGATTGATGGCGATGGTCATGTTGTCTCGGAACAGGCTGGCGTGATGCCGGCTGTTGTAGCCGACGCCGCCGACGGATCCCGCGAGGTTGAGGACGACGTCCTGGCCTTTGCAGGCGCGGCGGCAATCCCGAGGATCACGGAAATCAGACCGCGCGATCTGAATATCCTTAATAACGGATGCGAGGTTGCGCTTGTTTTCCGGAGTCATGCGAGCGGCCGCGGTCACTGAGATATTTTTAAAATTTCGAAGCAAATGCTCCACCACATGACTGCCTATAAATCCTCCGCCTCCGGCGACGAGGACTTTCTTGCGTCCCCAGAAACTCACTGGCTATCCCTGCGTGTCGGCAGGTGCGCAAACGCCCCAAGCGCAATGGAGAGAGAAACGAACACGGTGCCGCAGATGACCGCGAGTGAACCGACGAGCACCCAGCCCCAGTGGCGCGTGATGTGTCCGGTTGCGGCATACTCGACAACGGTCGGCCAATTAATGCCGGCGGCAAGAAGCCACAGTGCGCCGCCGGTCAAGCCCGCCGTCTCGCGCACGGCCGGGCGGTCAATGCGCCCGGAGGGACGTCCAAGCGCTGCGTTTGAGGCCTTTTGCGCCAACAGGCCGATCGCGGCGAAGATTACGCCGCAGACGAAAAATGTCAGCACCGTGAGCAGGCGGTAAATCATCCAATCTTCAAGACTAGAGCCGTTGAGGTAGAGGCGCAGCGGCATGAGGCCGAGAGCAATCGCGCCGATAAGAAATAGGGCGGACAACGGGCCGAATACGCGCATCGGGAAATAGGCGAAGACGGTGCCGAGGATCACGCGTAGAAAGCGAGCGCCGTCCTGTGCAACGGAAAGCTTTGATCGGCCGATCCGTTCCGAGTAAGGAATCGGATGCTCGCAAAGAGTCGCCCCCATGCAGGCGACGCGCGCGGTCATCGCCGGCGTAAAATGGAGCCCCGTCGGCAGAGGCGCCAGGCGCTCCAGGAGCGAACGCTTGAAAACCCGCATGCCGCTTGCCGTGTCGGTCATCCGCACGCCGGTCAGGCTTTGCAGTAGGAGGGCGTACAGGCGATTGCCGAAGGTCCTGATGGCGGGCATCCTGGCGCCCGCATGCAGACGGGCGCCGACGACCATGTCGGCTTTTTCACGCCGCAGGGCCAAGATGAGGTCCTTGAACGCGCGGGGATCGCAGGTTCCATCCGCATCGAGGAAAGACAACAAGTCTCCCGAAGATGCCTGGAAACCAGTCATCAACGCAGCGCCATAGCCTTTGTTTTCTTCGTGAATTACCAGCTTCGCCTCGGTCCAGAGGCGCGCTTTCTCCTGCGTCTTATCGCGGGAGCCATCGTCAACAATCACGACTTCAACGGCGGAAAGCTCGGCGTCCCTTATCAGCGCGGCCCGCGCATCGAGGCTTTGCTTCAAGATGGCGTCAACGGCGTCTTCCTCGTTGTAGGCGGGTATGATGATCGACAGTTTTTCATTCACGGCTTAATCCCGACGGCCAGCAGCGAGAGCCCGGCCGGCGGACCGATCAGGCGCTCAAGACGGAAAAGGAAAGGAGCCATCTTATTGAATAGGCTCATTTGACCAGCCGGCAAATCTTTTCGGCGCAGCAGCGTTCCATTGAGAATCCAGCCCACGATGCCGAATAAATTAAAACGCGACTCGCAGACGATGCGGAAACCGGCGGCGATGAGTTTCTCCCGCAACTCTGCGCGTTCGTAGCGGCGGAAGTGGCCGTCGTGGGCGTCGAGCGGATTATACAGCAGACGGTAAGCCGGCACCACGAGCACAAGCTTGCCCTTCGGCCTGAGCAGGCCGAGAAATCGGGCCAGGGCCCCGCGATCATCTTCAATATGCTCAAGCACGTTCATGCACATGATGGTATCGAAGTTTCGCCCGATTAGGCAATCCGGCAGGCCGACGCCCATGTCCGCAACCGCATATTCGAGATCCGGACGGCAACCGAGGCGCCGGCGCGCTTCTTCCACAAATCCGGATACGATGTCCACGCCGAAGACCTTGCCGCGGCTAAGAAGTTTTTTCGTGAAGATGCCGATGCCCATGCCGACCTCAAGGATGTCGGTCCCAATAAAGGGCCGGACCCGGTTCCAGACCTCGTCGTTGAAGTGGTCGGCCGTCGATAGCGTCGCTAGACGCGTCAATGTGGTCATTCTTCTCTCCAGGCGCGAAGTCTAAGCAGCATCCGGATGTAGGCCGGGGCTAAGCGCCAAGCCGAAGCCTTCGAGACGCCATCGAGACGGGATTCATAACGAAATGGAATTTCGAGGATATTTCCTCCGCGAGAGAGAATTCCAATGAGCAGTTCCTGTTGGATTGTGAAGTCTTCCGCCCTGGAATCCGCGCATGCCGCTCGGGCAAGCTCGGCGCGGTAAAGGCGAAAGCCGCCGGAGGAGTCGAAAACCGGCACATCAAGCGCGAAGCGCGTCATGCCGTTTAGCGCGCGGCTGAGGGCCCGGCGCATCGGACCCATGACGGCAGCGCCTCCGGGAATATAGCGAGAGGCGATGACGATATCGGCCGCGCTTCGCTTGGCCCACATTTCAGGCAGAACCTCGGGTGGATGCGAGCCATCGGCATCCATGACGGCGATCCAAGGAGCATGCGCGGCCTGCAAGCCCGTGCGCAGAGCTCCACCCAGGCCGTCCCCAATCTGGGTGAGCACGCGCGCCCCGCCGGCCACAGCCGCAACGACGGTATTGTCGGTCGAGCGGCCATCGACGACTATCATCTCGCCGCGCAAGCTGAGTCTCAAGAACACGGCCTTCAGGCGTGATAGGACCAGGCCGAGCGAGCCTTCCTCGTTCAGTGTTGGAATCACTACCGTCAGATCGAAGCGCGCGCTCATGGTCGCCGTGAGTAGCAATCATAGAGCGCTAAATAAAGCGTCGGCGAGAGTACGGCAAGCGCTATCGTCACGGCGCGCAAGCGCGCTTGCCGAGGAATAGCGCGCGCGCTCAGGAAATCGTCGAGGTAGTAGAACAGATCCTTGGGGATCGGCAGGAGCTTCTGCAAGGTCTCGCGCCTAAAAGACAGCCCCGAAGTCGCGGTGAACTCCGTGCGTCCTGCGACATAATCATCGAACTCGTAATGCGCGGGCCAAGCGGAAAAACGACGCGGTAAAGCAACAAGACGGGAGTCGGTGTCATGTGGAAAATGTTGAACGCAGACGACCTCGGAGTCTTCGAATGCCTCGATAACGGCCTCAAGCTTTCCCGGCCCTTGCGCGAGAACGGAATCGAGCGCTTCCTTAAGAAAGCGTCCGTAATTGTGGTTGTCAATGACAACGGAGACTTTCGGCGCCGTTAACATTAATTAGGATGCTTCTTGAAGAAGGCGCGAAATTGTTCGATGACGTAATCCGCGTCGACGGGCGTCATGTATTGGTGACAGCCGATGTAAAAGGCGGACCGGTTGAGATTTTTAGCGACCGGAAATTTAGCCTCGAGATCGCCGAATAGAGCCTTGTACACCGGCTGATTAAGCAGCGGGAGCATGTCTCGCGTTTCCACTCCGCGGTCTTCAAGAAAATTGACAAGCGGCATCTTCTGCTCGCCGCGCAAAACCAATCCATACAGCATAAATGAGTGGTCGCGATCAGCTGGGCAGACCGGAATTTGAAGCCGGTCCTCAAATTCCTTAAGGCCGGCGCTCAACCGTTTGGCCATGCCGGTGCGCGCTGCGTAGATCCCGTCCTTCTCCTCAAGCTGGGCCAAGCCCAAGGCCGCTTCGAGCTCGGTGGCCCGATAGCTGTGGCCCACCGAAATGAATTGAAATCTTTTCGATACGATCTCGTGCAACTTGTCGCCCGTGGCATCCTTATCGTCATCAATGGAGAGATAGATCGAGTCGCGGCCATGGTTCATCAGACTGCGTAGGCGTATGTGCAGGTCGGGGTCGCTCGTCGTCGCCAAGCCGCCTGCGCCGGTGACGATGTAGTGCGCGATGTAGGTTGAAAAACAGCCGATATCGCCGAGCGAGCCGACCTTGCGTCCCCTATAGCGCGCAAACATCGCCTCGGCGGAGTCCTCGATGACGGAAAGACCGTTTTTTTTGGCGATGCCGCTGATCTCATCCATGTCGGCCGGCAGGCCCAGCAGGTGGACGGGGATCACCGCTCGAGTTTTAGGGCCGATCGCGGCCTCAAACTGGGAGGGAACAAGAGTGTACGTCAGTGGATCCACATCGGCAAACACGGGAATCATGCGGTTGTGCAGGACGATGTTCGAGGTCGCGATGAAGGTGACAGACGGGACGATGACCTCATCGCCATCGGCCCAGCCGTGCTTCTCCTTAAGGGCTTGAAGAGCGATCTGCAGAGCGCTCGTTCCTGAATTGCAGAAGACGGAGTGCTTCGAGTCGTGCTCGGCGGCGAAGGCGGCCTCAAAACGGCGGTGGAAAGGGCCGTAGGATAGGCGGTTTGAGTCGAGGACCTCATTGACATAGCGCCGGGCCAAGGGGCTGACGGTAAAGCCGCCGACGCCGATTTCACGCGACATGGAAGTCAATTCTAGGAAATAACGCAATAATAACTTTGTGGATTTTATCTGTCATGGCGCGAGAGCGCCTCGTCGGCATGGCGATGGAAAAGTTCCAGCATCAATAATGCCCACAGGCGATAGCCGTGGTCGCGCTTGCCGCCTTGGTGCTCGCTCCATAGACCGCGGAGCGATTCTTCTTTAAAGTAGCCGCGCGCAAGCGCCTTTGCGGACAGCACGTTCTCCTCCCAGAAATTCTTAAGACCCCCGCGAAACCAATCTCCAAGCGGAATGCCGAAACCCATCTTCGGGCGGTTTAGAATTTCTTCCGGCAGAAGGTCCCTGAAGGTTTCTTTCATGATGTGCTTGTGGCCGCGCAAGCCTTTGAGCTTCCAGTCGCCCGGCATGCGGAAAGCCGTTTCGACGAAAACATGATCGAGCAGAGGCGAGCGGCCTTCAAGCGAGCAGGCCATTGTCGCCACGTCCACCTTCGTCATCAGGCACTCGGGCAGGTAGGTCTTAAAGTCGACATAGAGCATGCGGTTGACGAAGTCCTCTCCTGCGCAGGCGGAAAATGCGGCGCGAATGTAACGCAGAGCCTCGCCTAATGAGGCGCCGAGGCGTCGCTTGAACGCATCTGAATACAGCGTCGGCTTGTCGTCTTCGGAAAAGAAGCCAACCATCTTAAGATGACGCCCGGGCAGGTCGTTCGATAGGATGGAGCGCAAAAAGCGTTTGGTGCGCCACACGGCGCCGAACGGCGCGTCATGCTCAGGCAAGAGCTCAGCGCCGGCGCGCAATGCCGACAGCACGGGCCCGGGAAGCGTGTCGGTGAGGCGCGCGGCCTTCATTGCGAAGTAGCGGAGGTAGCCGGCAAAATTTTCATCGCCGCCGTCGCCGTTGAGCGCCACGGTGACCGACTTGCGCGTTTGAAGCGCCAGGTAGTAACTGGGCAGCGCTGAGGCATCCGCATAGGGCTCGCCATAATGCCAGGCGAGCTTGGGGAGGACCTCGGCCATCTCGGTCTTAACGATGAATTCGGTGTGATCGGTCTTGTAGCGCTCGGCGAGGAGGCGCGCATACTTGATCTCAGAAAAGCGCTCCTCATTAAAACCGATGGAGAATGTTTTCACGGGTTTCGAAGCGAGACCCGCCATCAGCGCGACGATGATCGAGGAGTCCACGCCGCCTGATAAAAACGCTCCGAGCGGCACGTCGGAGATCATGCGCAGGCGTGTGGATTCAGTGAGCGTCTCGCGCAGAAGGATCTTAGCTTCTTCAAAATCACGGGTGATCGGCGGCTGACCGATGGGTAAATCCCAATAACATTCGATGGAAATTTTTCCATCCTGCCAGGTGAGAGCATGCGCCGGTTGGAGTTTGCGGACGGAGAGGTAGATCGTACGCGGGGATGGAATATATTGAAGCGTTAAAAACATGTCGACGGCGACGGGGTCTATTTCGCGGGACAAAGCGGCATCGAGGGCGAAGAGGCAGCGGAGTTCCGAGCCGAACAGCAAAGTGCCGTCAGGACGCAGCGCGTAGTAGAGGGGTTTCTTGCCGATGCGATCGCGCGCGATAAAGAGGCGACGCCGGACTTTGTCCCAGACAGCGAACGCAAACATGCCGCGCAATTTATTCACGCACTGCGGCCCCAGGTCCTGATAGAGCGCCAAGATAACTTCGGTGTCGGATTGGGTCTTAAAGGTGTGGCCCTGGAGTTCCAGTTCAGAACGCAGTTCTTTGTAATTATAAATCTCGCCGTTGAGGACGATCCAGAGGCTTTCGTGCGCATATGAAATCGGCTGCCGGCCCGTGTGAAGATCGATGATGGCCAATCGGCGCATCGCCAGCCCGACGGGAGCGTCGACATGATAGCCCTCGTCATCGGGACCGCGATGCTCGATCTCGTCATTGGCGCGCTTGAGAACGCTTTTATCGGGCGTTCTCCCGTTGCCGTAAACGACTCCGCAGATGCCGCACATGATATATTAGAAGAGTAGCCGCGCTCGCAAGAAACGCCGGTCGTCGGCCGGCAACAGCCGCCAAAAGACGCAAATATAACAGGCGCACGAGATTGAGCATAAAACGAAAAACGACCCCCAGCCGGTTATATGCACGCGAAGAGGCCAGGCCAGCGCAACAAGGATCGCCGCGCTGGCGGCGGCCGGCGCCAGCGTCTCACGCGCGAATTTTTCAAAAGCAAGATCGAGCAGATGCGCATGCACAAAGAAGACCAAGGGGATGGTGGACGCAAGCTGTGCTGTCAGGCTTCCGATCGCTGCGCCCAGCAGTCCCAATCGCGGGATCAGCCACGGCCAGAGCGCCAAGCAGATGAGGGCCTGGATCCAGGCCGCAGCCGAGAGCCACCAGCCATTTCCGCGCCCCGCCAAGACGGAGTTGGGTAGAAAAGAGAAGAGCGCAAAAGCGTGCGTGGCGACGAGAAGGCGCGCGGGCCAGACGCTGGCGTCGCCGAAATTGCCGCCGAGCCAAAGCGATAGGAACTGCGGCATCAGGCAGAACAGCAGCGCATAGATCGGAACGGCAAGGCCGATCAAGGTCCTGGAGGCGCGTAAGTAGAGACGTGCCGTGGTCTCCGCGCCTTCGTTCGCGCCGAGGCTGCCCATCACGGGCATCAGCGCCGCCGACGCGGTGGCAGGCAAGGACTGCGCGCGCGAGAGGACGCTTGCGGGTACGGCATATAAAGTGAACTCGGACATGGAGCGTAGGCCGGCGATAAAAGCGCGGTCAAGTTGTCCGCTGACCAGCTGAGCGAGCGCTGCCGGCCAGAATCCGATCGAATAGCGGCCAAACTCGATGAAGGAAAGGCGCCCGTCGCGGCCGGCGAAGGTCGAGCGTGCGCGCAGAACGCCATAAAGTCCGAATAAAGCAACAAGCGCATGAACTAGGACGAAAGCGATCGCCGCAAACCCTAGGCCGTGCCCGATGGAAAGCGCGCTTAGAACGCCTAGCGGAATCAGGATGCCCTGCAATACCGCGGCGGCAGACCCCCACTGAAAGCGGTGGAGCCCTTGAAATACAGCTCCCGCCCAAAATGTCACCGCGGCGAAGATCGCGCCAAGCGCGGAGGCGCGGATCATATAAATGCCGTGCGCGCGATAATAGCCCGGCACGGTGAAAATACGTCCGACGAGAGCGGGTGCGGAAAACCAAAGAACAAGAGCGCCGAATAAGGCGCCCCCGACGATGAGAACGGCGCCGTGGCGCAGGGAGTCGTCCATGGCGCCGTGCTTGCCCTCGGCGTAAAATTGTGCCGTGTAACGAATAAGGCCCATCCCCGCGCCAAAGTGCAGCGCTCCGATCCAGCCCGCCGTCGACTGCATGAGGAGGTAGAGCCCGTACGCCTCAACGCCGAAGCCATGGACAAGGCGGGGAATAATGAGAAGGTTGATGACCATGACTAGCGCTTGACCCCCAAGGCCCCAGCCGACATTCCGCGTGAAGTTTTCACCGCGGCTCATGGCGCGTCCAGGTACAGTTCTTCAATACGTGTTGCGACACGCGTCAGATTGTAGCGCTCCACGCAGGCGCTGCGGGCGTTCGCTCCGAGCGTCGCGGCCAGTTCCGGATCGGCAATAACACGGCGCACGCAGTCCGCCGCCGCCTGCTCGTCATCGCGCGCGAACAGGAGCCCCGTGATTCCATCTTCGATGGTTTCAACGCTTCCACCAACAGCGCTTGCGATCACGGGAAGTCCTGAGGCCATCGCTTCGAGCAGGGAATTGGAGAGACCCTCGGACAGGGAGGGAAGCGCGAAGGCATCCGCCGCGGCATAAAGCGGGGACATTTGATCCGTGGGCGGCAGAACGCTAATGCGCCCGCGCGATGCCGCGGCCAGCGCTTCAAGAAGTGATCGTTCCGGCCCCTCGCCGACAAAAACCAAAGAGGCCTTTTGACCTTCCGCGGCCTTGTCCCATATTTTTGCAAACCAAGGCAGGCGTTTTTCAACGGAGAAGCGACCTGTGTAGAGGAAGATGGTACCCGTCCAAGCGCGACGCGTGCGCAGGACCTGCTTCTCAGAAGGAGAAGCAGGTTTGTAGCGGTTTATGTCCACGCCATTGGGAAGAACTTCAATCGATGTGTTGGGAAAATACTCTTGCGCCTCGGCGGCCAGATCGCGCGCGACGGCAAGAAAGCGCGGTTTGAGCAGGGCAAGCAGAAAAATCTTAAGCCGACCGAGGCGCGTACGCGAGGAGACGGCAAGCTCGCCGATGCCGCGCCCACCGCCGAGCTTGACCAGCACGGGCTTTGCCAGCCAGCGTCCTGCCAAAGCGGACGCGAGCGCCGGCGAGCCGGAGAGATGCGCGTGGACCGCGTCATATTCATTTCCATGCTTAAGCAGCCAGCCGAGCGCGCCAAAAAAAAAGGAGAGCGAGTCGAAGGCGCCGGTTCCGAACACGCGCAGGCGCCTGACGGGCACGCCGTGGACCTCTTCTCGGGGCAGGGCGCAACCAAGAAGGCGCGTGAGTACGAGCACAGACAAGCCGCGTGCGCGCAGTTCCCGCGCAAGCTCAAGAGCCTGGCGTTCCGCGCCGCCGATGGCAGGCCAGAAACCGGCGCTCACCATGACGACTCGCGTCGTTGAAGATTTCATGAAGAATTCTTGCGTCCGAGAGCGCCGGGCTTGGGCACCAGCCCGTGCGCCAAAACAGCGCTGACCGAGAAACCCGCAGCGGCATACCAATGTAATAGCTCCTCTTTGGCGTGATGCCACTGGTATGGCGGAGATATCCAATCAAAATTTTCGATGAGGCGGACTTGATAACGCGGGTCCACGGAATAGGTCAACCACTTAAGCCCGGGCACGACGCCAAGCCAGGTCAGCGGATGGCACAGCGCATAGACGAGAGGAATGGGCATGCGCGTCGTCAACACGCGGACGCAATCGCTGAGAAAATGGCGCAGGAGCACAACGGTCCACGCGAGCCGACGGTGGCGGGAAATCCATTCTCGACCAGGCTTGAGAGGATTCGAGGTGAAGTCGAAGAATCGTCCCGCTTTCCCGTATAGCCACACGGCAAGCAAGCCGTTTGGTTTAACGAGCGCGGCCACGCCCTTGAATGCGGCCTCGGTGTTGGTGGTATGGTGCAGGACACCTTGGCTGTAAACGACGTCGAAGACCCCCTTCTTAAAAGGCGGGTGGAGGAGGTCGGCCTCCACGGGATGGAGCTTGGGCTGCGAGCGCGCAAGGACCGCGACTCGTTTTAGACTCTCAGACATATCGACAGCCACCACTTCCGCGCCTAAAGACAGCGCGACGACGCTATAGCGGCCCATGCCGCAGCCCGCGTCGAGGACGAGCTTTCCCGTGAACTCTTGCGGAGGCAGCATGGTCTCAGCAAGAAATGTTTCCCGGTCGCCGGGAAGCGACCCTGGATAGCGAAGCCATTGCCAACCGAACGCGGCGCGGGTCTTGGCGGCCGCTCGCGCAACCTGATTCGGCGGACACAGGCGCGGCACGCCATCGCTGATCGGATACTTCCGCCCGCACTGTTTGCAGGCAAGGGAAGCTTCTTTTATTTCAAATTCATGTTGATCGCAGTTGAGGTCGCCGCCGCACACCGGGCATGCCAATAGGTCGAGAAGGGAGAGTTTCATTTATTATGTTCAACCTCCTTGCGCAGCTGTGAGAGCGATATGCCTTCGCGCGACAAGAAAATAAGTCCGGTGATCGTCACAAGAAGATACATGATCATGTGCGTGAGAAGAGCGTAGGCTAACGCGGCCTCGGGTCCTGCGCCGAAGGTGCGCAGGATCGACGCGACGAAAGTTTCGAAAGTTCCGAAGGAACCGGGGGCGGCCGGAATGGCTGAACTCATTCCTGCCAAGGATAAGGTCAGGACCGCGCGCGGATAGTCCATGATGCCGCCGAGGCCGAGCGCATACGCGCCCGCCCAATACAAGGCCGCGTCTCCGATCCACAAAATGAGGCTTAATACCACAGCTTTCGCCGCCGCTTGAGGCGCGCGCAGAACGGCGGCGCCCAGCGCCAGCTGTGTTACGATTTTTAAAATCTTGGGCCAATGGCGTAACACGCGCTCGCTGCGCCCCCCTGCTGCCAGCGAACGGCCCAGCGCGGCTAGGAGGATCAAAGCGCCGAGCGCTCCCGCAAAAAGGGCTACGGCCGCGCGCACGATAGAAACTGGCGCGATGCCCGGCGCCAGATGGGAAGCGAGCACAAATAGGATCAGCATGGCGGCCACGTCGAGTACGCGCTCGACGACTACGCTTGCGAGCGCGGTAGCGACGGGAATGCCGAAACGACGGGCCGCGAGACCGGCGCGCGCAAACTCGCCCAAGCGCAGCAACAGGACGTTGTTGACCGCAAGGCCGATGGCTTCGAGTTTAAACAGGTCCGCCAGCGAAGCGGGCCAGGTGCGCGAGAGCAGCACTTGCCAGCGCGCGGCGCGCACGAATAAGTCGAGATAGACGAGGGCAACCATCGGGATCAACCAGCCGAGGCGCGCTGACGCCAGCGTTGCGCCGAGCGCGCCAAATTCAACTTTACGCAGCGCCAACCATAAAAAAAATCCAGTGATCGCGAAGGCGGCGACGCCTGACAGGATAGTCTTTCGGCTCATGCCGGATCCATGCGGCGCGCGATCACTGCAAACCACAGCGCCCAGGCTAGCGCTGAAAGTGCCGCCCACCAGAACCACCGCGACGGCGAGAATTCAAAGCGCAGATCAACTTGAGCGGCATTAGGCGCCAGCGCCACGGACTGAAACGCCGGGCCCCATGCGGCAAGCGACGCCGAGCGCCCGTCCAAAGTCGCGCGCCAGCCGGGCCAGCGCGTCTCCGAGAGCGCAACTGCCACGGCGCCGCGGGCAATGGCGCCCGTCACGCGCCAGCGCTCAGGCCGATCAATTGCAAGCTGTGGATCCGGAGTGACGCGGCCGCCTTGCGCATTTAAGAAGGAAGCCAAAGGCCATGCGCCAGACTGTTCTTCAATGCCCTGCGCGCGCAGGCGGGCGGACACGCCCGAACGCATCGCGGCATCCGCCTTCCAGCGCGAGACCAGGACCCAACTCGGATCCGCGGCGGGTTCACCCTCGGCTTCTGCGGCCCAGAGCGCCGCGCTTCCTGGATAAAATGCTTCATAGCCATTTACATTGCGCATTCGGTAGACGATCGTTTTGTTCGGATTGGCGAGAAGAGGATCGGTCAGCACGCGCGTGTTGCGGCCCGCCAGACGCGAAGCAACGTTTTGGTTGACCTGAGTGTAGATTTTCGAGTTCACGGATTTGATGAAATGAGAATCAAGAAATATAAGTTCCGCGATTACGACAAGAGGGATGATCGCAAACAGCGTCGTCGCTTTCGAGCACGACGCTAATCTGCGCGCGCCCGCGCCGGCAAGCAGCCAAAGGCCCCACAGTGAGAGGAAGGACCAACGCGACGGCGTGCGCATGTAGGAGAAGCCAGGCGCATTTAATAGCGGGCTGAGCGGGCCATTGATCCCGAGCGCTAGGACGATGCCTAACGCCACAAGGAGAAGAGGGGCGCGCCGTGCGTGACCACGGAGGAGACTGGCGACAGCGAGCGCCAGCAATGCATAGCCGAACCAAACGCCTCCGCTTTCGTAGAAAACAGATACGGCGTCGGTCCATCCGCCATTGAGCGGCGTGCCGAGAACGCCGGGGGACAGCCACATCAGCAGGTGCTCGAGACGCAGAGAATAGGCGGTCCTGAATTGCGCCGGCCAGCTGGAACGATTGGAACCGAGCAGAAATTCCAGCGTCGGTAGCCACTGGACTGCGGCAAGAGCCAGCGCCCCGCACCCGCCAAGTCCTAAGGAAATAAAAAGCGGCCGCGTTCCGCGGCAAAAAAGAGCCCAGGCGCCCATGCCGACGATATTGATGATCATAAACTGCGGATGACCGGAGAAGAATTGAAGAGCAAAGACGGCGGCTAAAAGAGACGCGGACCCGTTAAGCCACGCGAGCCAGGCCCACGGCACCCAGGAGAGCGCTGCAACGAGAGTGGGAATGCCCGCCGTGATGCGGTAGATCAAAAAAGGCGAGAGCGCGTAGGCCACCGCAAGAGCGGCGCAAGCGCCGCGGGGCACGCGGGCTGAACTTGCCAGCAGCAACGCGCCGAGCCCGGCCCACAGCAGGTGTAAAATCTGATCCCACGCCAAGGCTGTCATGACGGGAAATAAGAATCCAATAATTGCGGCCGGATAAAATAATACAGCTTGCGGGTTGGCCGCGTGCGGCACCCCGAGAAGGATATAGGGGTTCCAGAACGGAAGACGTCCTTCAATCAGCGCTGCCGCCGTATGATGGCGCAACGGCCAGTGATAGGCGTATAAATCACCGTGATTGAGGAACACCATTCCGGGGCGCGCCCAGACGGATGCGGTCAGCGCCAAAATGATGGCCGCAAGGGCTAGGGCGACGATCAGGTCCCGGCGGGTCATTGAGTCTCTCCAGAGACGATGGCTCGATGATACCAAGAGTATGCGAGCATAAGCCACGAGACGCACGCCAATAAAATGCCGTAGCGCCACGAGTTGGGCGCGTAGAGCCAACGCAAGGTCCATGGTCCGGAGGGTGTCGCGACTTTCTGGAAGGCGCCGAGCGCCGGCTCAGGAAGCACTCTTTGTTCTCTTCCTAAGACGGAAAGCGTTGTCGTCCAGCCGGGGTAGCGCGGCTCCGCGACGTAGGTCCAACCGGCGCCTTCCCCTGAAATTTCAAAGCGGTCTTCGCGCGAGCGGCGCACGATGAGCGGCGCAGGGACTATATTTGGAGGCACCTGCGGCCACGCCGCAGGCAGGGAAGCGCCGTCTTTTAGCGTCAATTGATAGGCAAGCGCGCTCACTGCGCGCGGCTTTGATATATCCCAGAGCGCGCCCGGTTCGGCAATTAGGCGCGAAGAATTAGGCGGCGTCGGCGTGAGCAGGCGCGAGGCGCCGATCCACGGCATCCAACCAGCGGCTGCGTCAGCGCTCGGCAGGCTCAATAAAGCGTCCATGACCGCGTAGGACGAGGCCGGGACCAACGGCTCGCCAAAATTGGCGGCCGCGCGTAAATGATAAGGCGCGTTCGTAAGACCGTAGAGACGCTGCTTCCAGTCAAAAATGTTCGAGCCTTTCGATGCCTGCAAGGCTTTCGGAGAAATTAGATAGCGCATGTCCGCCTGGCGCTCCTGCAATATCCGCACGAGCGGGCCGGGCTCGGTGAACAGGCGGCGCGGCGCTAGCGGCGTTGCAGACCGTCCGATTGCTAAGAGTTCCAGCGTTGAGATAAGCACAAGCGCCGGTCCTGCCCTGCAGTCCGCATAGCCGACCGCGGCCAATGTCGCCAGTGGAAGCAATGCGATGTAGGCCAGATTTCCCGGATAACGTATAAAGCGGAGCGGCGGCAGCCAGCGCCAGAGGGCGCCCGATAGAAAGTTGGAATCGCCGAGCGTGAGGAACATGACTCCTAGAATAGCCGCGCCGAGAACAAGGGTCCGGCGTCGCGGCAAGGCGGACGCTCCCCATACGACTGCGGCGATACCAACGATCCCGAGATAAACGCAAAGCGTCCAATCGATCGCGGGATGGAAATTCCGGATACCAATCGCCGATGGACCGATCCATTGAAGCAGGTCGGCAGGCGTAAATCCCCAGGTCAGCGCCTCCGTCGGATCAATGCCGGAGGAGCGCCGAGAAAGGAGTGCGAGCTCAAGGCCAGGAAGAAGCTGTGCCGCCGCCAAGCCGCCGGAGAAAAAAATCGCCTGAGCCCAATTGGTGACGGCGGCTTTCCAAGACCATGCCGGCGAATGCGTCGCATAGGCTAAAACCCACGCGGCAATTGCGCAACCCGGGATGAAGGTTGGATATCCGGCGAGGACCATCAGGGCGAGCGCTAGCGCCAGTGGTCCTGGGCGCCGAAAGAACAGCAGGAGCGCCGGCGCCCATGCCAAGGTTGCGAGATGATTGAGAAATGGAAGACGCGCGATCATCACGCCGCTGAAGGCGAACAGGATGGCGCCGCCGAGGCAAGAGCCCCAGGGAAGGCGGCAAACGCGTAGCCATAGCGCGCAAAGACAACCCGCCATGAATAAATGCAGGGCCTGGAATAGAGCAGTCGCAGTTGCAAAGCCGAATAGGTAATAGAAAATAGTCGGAGGATAGAAGAGCCCGCCCTGCATGGCGCCGGCCATCGGCATGCCGAAGTAAAGAGACGGTTCCCAAAGAGGCGCGTGCCCGGCGACGACAAGCATGGCCGGCGCGGCGCGCCAGCCATGGTGCAGATAGGTGAGGTCGCTCCAAAATGCGGACAGGCCGCTCGCCCATGCTCCGCCAAGAAGCGTCGTCACCGATGCCGCCAGCGCCGCGGCGATAAAGGTTTCCGGATCGAGGCGCTGACGCTCAGTGTTCACGCGTCACAGATACGGCATTGAGCAGGGCCCGTGTCGAAGCGCGGTAGGGGTCAAGGGCAACTGCGCGCTTCAGGTGCGCGGCGGCAAGGGATCTTTCTCCGCCACGCTCCAAGATAAGCTCCGCTCTTAGTCGCGCAGCCTCGGGATGCGCCGACAAAGCTTCAGAATCGGCAAGCTGTCCGGCAGCCTCCTCAAGGCGCCCCGCTCGAATGTTTACGATCGCCTTTCCTCTCAAGCATTCGGCTGACCAGCCGCGCCATATTGAAATTACAGACAGAGCGGTTATGAGAACGACGCTTGCGCACAATGCCGGGCGCCAACGAAGCGGGATATTGACGGAGCGGCTCGACTCCGGAATGGCGAGCGCTGTCGATGCGCAAAATAGCCAGAATACTCCGGGCACGGAGAGCGCGTAATCTGCGAACCCTGATATCAGCGCCGCGATGGGTCCGAAGCGTCGCGCGGCGGGCGCGGGCTTGAGAAGCACGGCCAGGCCTGCGATCCATAGGAGTGCGTAAGGCCAGCCGTGTTCTGCCGCCGTCTCCAGATAATGCTGATGCGCGAACAAGGACGATAGCTCAGGGCGTTGATCAACGTACGCCGGCAACGCGTATGCGTAAGAGCCGGGTCCGAGGCCGAGCCAGGGTGCCTCGACGGACATTCGCCAAGCCGCCTTCCACCAGTCGATACGGTGTTGAGCCTCAGGGGAATGGAACTTCGCATAGACGACCATGAGCCCGACAAGGCCTCCGGCAATGCTAAGCCATGCAGTGAGAATGCCGGCCGCGCGCCGGTGCAATACTAAAACGATAAACAGCGCCAGCCAAGCTCCGACGGACCGCGTCCACCACAGGCATACAAGAAGCCCCGCAGTGAGCGCCCAGTTTCCCGCGCAGAACGCGGCCGGAAGCAGAAGCAGTATCGCTCCGGCAAATACATTTTGATTAAGAAACATCGCGGAGGGGCGGATCTCTCCATAAAAGCGTTGATAGAAGGCGAGAAGGACCAAGACCAGCGTCGCCGCGCGTATAAAGAGATCAAGACGCGCACGGCCCGAGGATTCAAGCATGGAGATGAATGGGAACAACGCCAGGCCGATTGCCGCGGCGGCCCAGGCCGGGTGTGAGTAGGCCGGGACCGGGCTTGCCCATACAGAGAGCGTGGAGAGCCCGGCCAGCACTGCGACCCAGGAAAGAACCTTCAGATTAGGCTGGGGGAGATAACCTGACGCGATGCGGATGCCGAGCCAGGTTGCGGCGGCAGTCAGGAATACGATCAGGATAAGCGACTGCGACCACAGGTCCCACGCTCCCCTGATTATAAGCCCGGAGGCGATAAGGCTGCCGAGGAGGACGGCGAACACTAGTCGGGAAGTATTCTCGTCGTCACAAAGATCAGAAGCTCCGCGCGGACGCGAGTCTTGCTCTTCTTCTTGAATAGCCAACCCAGTATTGGAATGTCGCCAAGCAAGGGGATTTTGGAGATCGTATCCTGCAAGGTGTCGGTGATGAGGCCTCCGATCACGATCGTCTCGCCGTCGCGCACGAGCACTGTTGTCGTGGCATTGCGCGAGTCGACCGCAGGAGCGCCGGTCTGCGTGCTCCCCGCCGCCGTCGAAGAGGGCTGGCTCACGTCCGGGTTGACCTGGAGCGTGATGCGCCCATCGGCGTTAATGCTCGGGGTGACCGTCAATCTGATGCCGGTGGTGATATAGCTCACCGTCTGTGTCTGCACGCCGGTTGAGGCGACGTTTGAGGTCACATAGGGAATCTGCGTGGTGACATTAATAGTGGCCGCCTGGTTATTGAGCGTGGCGATCTTTGGTTCGGAAAGTATCTTGGCCTTGCCTTCGGAGGCCGCCGCGGTCAAGGTCGCATTGAGAATAAAGTTATTGGTGATGCGGCCCAAGGTCAGCGCGCCGAAGATGCGGTCGGCGGCCAAAGCCACCCCGGTGCCGCGTCCGGAGGCACCCGCGCCGACGATGGTATTCGCGTTCTGGTCGAGAGGATTGGCGGTGGGGCTTAAGAGCATCTTGGGGTTGGCGGTCGTGCCGATAAGAGAAGTCCCCTGCTGGCCACCAATGCGTCCTTGTTGGGAGCCTTGATAGTCCCACTGCACGCCATAGTTGAGCCCGGAGTTCGCGTTGATCTCGACGATCTTCGTCTCGATGAGCACTTGTCGCGGGCGTTGATCCATCTGAGTGATTAGATTTTCCGTGGATAATTGACCCTCGAGCGAGTCGGTCACGATTAACGTATTCGTTTTAACATCCGCAGTCGAGCTTCCATTGCGGCCTTCCGCCATCCGCACGGAGTCGATCGTCGTCTTGACCTCGGAGGCTTTCGCGTAGTTGAGGACATAAACCTTGGTGATCGCCGTTGAGGTCGTGCGCTGCTTGGTGAGCTCGGCGGGGGTGATCACGCGCAGGATGTTGTCGCCGACCTGATCCGTGGTCAGCTTCATCATGGACAGCGCGGTGCGGAATGCTTCATTGAAAGGGACGTCAGTCAGATGCAGACTCAGCGTGCCGGTAACGTCGGGACCGAAGACGATATTGATCCGAGCTTTTGTCGCAAGAAGGCGAATCACATCACGAATGTCGGTATTGTCAAAATCAAGCGTCACGATATCGCGCGGCATGCGGCTCATGATATCGCGAAAGATTCGTCCACCCGGCGCGCGCTGGGCGTGGTCCTCATCAACTTCACCCGCAGGATCGGCCTTGGTTTTTGTGATGTTCGAAGTTTGGGCCGCAGCCGCGAGTTCGAGGGCCATTGTCGCATCGAGCCCGGAACGCCGCATAGCCTGCAGAGCCGTGATATTGACGCGCTGTTTTGTTGTGGAAGGGACTTCGACCTCGGGGACTGCGACGGCCTTGGGTTCGGTTTCTTTTGAAGACTCGTCATCAACGGCGGCCACAAGCTGCACGGTCAGGCCGGCGCCGGTCGTCCCGACCTTGTAGCCCGCCAGCTTGACGAGATCAAACACGACCCGCGTGATCATCTGCGGCGACTTCTCAAACTGGCTCGACCGAGCGCTGGCAAGAAATTTCCCGCGGCCCTTGGCGGACTGGGTCGGCCCTTCGTGCGTGGTGTTGAGCAACTCCATTACCAAGCGCGGCGGGGTCTGGGTCAGAAAGCTGTTGTAGAGGACCGGGGAGCTGAGTTTGATCGTGACAAAATCATCAGAGATATCGAGGCCCTGAAAGACGGCCGGCGCCGAGGTGGTAGCGGCGGAGAAGGCGGGGATTGCTCCCGCAGGAACCGCAAGGATGACGGCGAGCGCCACTGATAGGGACTTGTCTAGGTTGTGATTAATCATAAATTCTCCGCGGCTACGGCTTCTCTTTTTCGTTCTCATCCTCGCCGAGACGGAATATTTGGACATCCTTGTCGCGCGTGATGAGTTCCACAGTCTTCTGCTTTATCCTGATGCCGCCGGTGATGCCTGGAACCAGCTTGTTGCGTTCATTGTAGAGCCTGCCGCCTCGTAAAAAGTACATGCCGCCGTCCTCCGACGAGAACAGCGCGTAATCATTTTTTCGATCCTTCATGAGGCCGCGCAATGTTATTGCGTGAATATCCACGACCTCCGGCCCGGCTGATTGGACGTCTTCGATTCGACGCGAGGAGGTCGCGCCTAGAGTGGGAGGCTGGAAAGGATCACGCACGCGGTCGCCGGTGTAGAGGCTCATGACCGTTTGAGTGGAGACTCCGATTGATGAATGCGCGGCGGCAGTAGAGGCCGCCACGGTCACGGTCGACGCTGTCCCTGATTTTGCGGAAGCGGGACCTGAAATCGCCATGAACGCTATCAGTGTAGAGGTTATCATCCTTTGTACTGGTACGAGAGCAAGGTGAAAGTCACCGTCATTTCTCCGGCCGCATTGGCGCTTGGATAGCTGATGTCCTTGACGTTGAATATTCGTTCGGCGAGCGCTATCGCAGCGAGAAACCTGCCTATATTATGATAAGAGCCTGATACCGAAAGCGGGTAAGATAGTTCGATAAAGTATGTCTGGATATTCTGCGGGCCGGGAGAAAAGCTCTTAATGAGCACGTGGTTCCTCTGCGCGAGCGCGGAAAGCGCAAGCAGAATATCCGGAACGGACTTTGTCTTCGGCAGGCGCTTCTCAGCCTCGGCCGCGCGCTCATTGAGGCTCGCGACTTCAGACTGCAGACGCTCAAGGCGGGACGACTTCTGCTTCGCCGTCACAATTTGAGCCTCGATTCCCGCAATCTTGGTCCTGGCCTCGGATTTATCCTGAGCGATGGGAAGCCAGAAGAATTTCACATAGACGACGCTCAGGACGACCAACAGGACAGCGCCCGCGCCGAGGTGCTGCTGTTCTTGCTTCGAGAGTTGCATGGCCATTTTATTTGCTCGTGTACGTTGCCGACATCGCAAAATTATAGGCGATACCCGAGGCGGTCACAGCCCCGAGTTCTATCAAGCCGAACTTGGCATTCATCTCCAGGGTCTTCACCCAGGCCGCGATGTTTTCATTGGAGTTCGCAATGGCGGAGATTGTGAGCTTAATGGTGCCCGGCACCAAGGTCGAGGCGGCCATAGTGTTGACTTGGACGCCGGCCGGCACCGACCGTGCGAACTCGGACATAAAAACCGGATAATAAGCGCGCCCGAGCAATAAATTCTCTATCACCCCGAGACGAGCGCGCACGGCTACCGCAGCCTTCTCATGCTCCTCGACCCGCTTGACGACGAGGTCCAGCCGTTGGAGCTCGGCCTCATCTGCGACCAAGGTGATTTTGAGCAAATGTTTTCCGTACCAGTGGTTGAAAGAGACTGCGGCCAGGGCAAGAACCATAAGACTGCCGATCGCGGCAGCCTGCAGTACGAGTTGGCGTTGTCGGGCCTTGGCGAGGATTTCTACAGGAACGAGGTTGATCTTGATCATCGTTTTGTTATTGCCAATCCCTATTCTGCCTCAGAGCCAAACCGGCGGCAACTCCGAAGGAGGGGGACAATGCCTCCGGCACGACTTCGCCGCCTTTCGCAAACGAGAAGGCATTGAGAATGGAAACAGGAACCTTAAGTTCCTGCGCAAAATGCTTGTCTAGATTCTTGAGGCATGCGGCACCGCCGACGAGCATGATTTTGCCGATCGAACGGTCAGGGCCCTGCGAGAGATAGAAGTCAACGGAGCGATGAACTTCGGCGACGAGATCGCGCGCGACCTGTATGACGGCCTGCGAAACCCCAAGGCCGTCCCGGTCGCCGTCGGCGAGAGCCTTTTCCTTCTCGGCGGAATCAACGAGCACGCCGCGGGAATGCTTAAGTTCTTCGGCCCTGGCTGCATCGCACTGGAAGGCTTTCATGATGGCCTTTGTCATGGTGTTGCCCGCGATAAATATGTCGCGCACGACACGCGTGACCCCATTTTCGACGATCGAAAGGTTCGTCACCATGTGGCCGATATTAAGGTAAAGCGTGGCGCCGTGGACCTCTTTCTCATCGAGGTAAAGCGCGGCGCTTGCCCCCTCCTTCGCGTTACGGGCGTTCTCATGGACATTTTCGAGCGCAAAACTATCCACGTCGATGATCGCGGGCGTCAATCCCGCGCCCGCGAGTATCTCCAGGCGCTGGGCGATCAGTTCGCGCTTGGCCGCGACGAGAACGATCTCCATCTTTTTTTGGCCGTCCTCGACAATTTCGCTGAGAATGTGAAAACCGAGCTGAACTTCGTTGATGTCCAATGGGATGAACGGCTCGGCCTCGGCGGCCAAAGTCGTTTGGAGCTCGGTCTTCGTCAGACGGGGAAATTTAACGTAGCGCACGATGACCGCATTGCCTGATAAGGCGGTCGAAGCTTCCTTGATTTTAATTCCTTTTTCGATGAAGAAGGCGCGCAACGCGTTGATCACGGCGGACTTCTTTTCATCAGGGCCCGCGTCCACCTTCGCGCCGAGAGGCAGATAGCCCCAGGACTTCAGTTGCCAGGCGCCGGCCTCAAGTTTAAAAAGAACAACCTTTACGGCATACGAGCCGACATCGACGCCCACGACGTCTTTGGGGCCAAGGAGCATGTCCGCGAACCCTTTCAGGGCCCCCAGTTTCTCCTTAACCGCTTCGAGTTTAGGCATTGATCTCCTTAGAAGTCCTCGTCCAACGCGTCTACGGGCCATTAAAAAAGCGCCGATGCCCCCCCAGTATTTTGGGAGGTCGAACTCGGCGCATTTCGATGTGACGAGGATTTATAACAGGTTTACCCATCCCTGTCAAGGTCTAGCTCAAATAAAAAAAATTCAATATGTATTGACAGGAAGACACGACGCCCGTTATACTGCGACTTGTGCGCTCAATTGCGATTTACCCCGGAAGTTTCGATCCTCTCACCAAGGGTCATCTCGATATCATCCAGCGCGCCGCAAAACTCTTTGAGCGCGTCATTGTCGCGGTATCGCAGAATGCTTCAAAGAAGAATATCTTCTCTGTCTCCGAGCGCATTCAGATGGTCGCGGAGTCGATTGCCAGCCTGCCCAACGTGGAGTGCGGCGCCATTGACGGCCTGCTCGTGGACTATCTCAGGAAGAAAAAAGCGCGCGTCCTCATCCGCGGCCTGCGCGTCGTCTCCGACATGGACTATGAATTTCAACTCGCGTCGTTCAATCGGAGGCTCAGCAAGGATGTCGAGACGGTCTTCCTGATGCCCGACGACCAATATACCTATCTTTCCGCATCCATGGTGCGCGAGGTTGCGCGCCTAGGCGCCGGCACTGAACAGTTCGTCCCCGCCTTCGTTGCGCGCCGTCTTAAACTAAAATTTGGCAACCCTAAGAGTTAATCGCCTTCTCGCTCTAATTGCGATATTGCTGCCGGGTACCGCGTGTCAGCGTGCGCCGATCATTGTTCCAGCGGAGACGCCGGCACTCGCCCCGCCCGAGGCTTCCTCGCTTTTGGTTGTGACCCCGCTCGACAAGGCCGCGGCAGACTACACCAATGAGATGCAGGCCGACAACCTGCGCCGGGAAACCGCAGAACTCGGCATCCGGACTGTCAATCAGCGTGCCGCGGAGGACGAAGCCAACCATGAAGAATCAAAGGTGCCCATCGCCGGCAAACTGGAGCAGCTCAGGGAGATGCGCCTGGAGTTGACGCGCCTGCGCCATGGCATCGAGAGCGCGTATGATAAAAGCGTGGCATTGCCTGGTCCGACTGTCACCCTCATCTCCAGACGGGAGTCCGGCGGCGTCATCGGCCCTTTCGAGGATGTCCCCGGGGTCTGGAGCGGGTCGTATGGCGGGTCAATTGAAGCCGGCGAGTTTGTTGTATCCGACGTTGAAGCCTGGGCCAAGTTATGGGGCCGGCTATCTCAAGAAACGCCGCCCGCCGTCGACTTCGCCAAGACTAGAGTCGCAATGGTATTCCTGGGCCCGCGCCCGACGTCCGGCTACCACGCGCGCCTCATCGGCATTATCACAGAGAAGGAGCGCTACCGCGTGCGTTGGCAGGAGGAAGGCCCAGAAACCAGCGAAGCTGTCATAGATGCAGCCACCGCGCCCTTTCTGTTCGCCTCGGTTCCAAAGGATGACAGGGCAATCAGTTGGGAAAAAATACGCCGGACTGGAAAGCAGAAAAGAAAGGAGGTATCCACACGAACGCGGTAGCCTGATTCTTGGATTGAGAATGCGCTCAGGCGTCTACTTAGAGCAACGAGGTTTCAGTTCTTGAAAGTAGTTGGTCGA
Source organism: uncultured Elusimicrobia bacterium (assembly GCA_964529095.1). Classification (GTDB taxonomy): domain Bacteria; phylum Elusimicrobiota; class Elusimicrobia; order UBA1565; family UBA9628; genus GWA2-66-18. The sequence continues at coordinate 13,485 of CAZGVK010000192.1, read as the reverse complement.
GGTGACAGCGCCTCGGGCGCGAAATTCGCCAATCCAAGCCATCATCGGGTCTTTTTCCATCAGCCAGTAGCGCTTGATCGGCTTTTTCCCCGGCTGCGGGATAACCACAACATTAAGCGTGAATTCGCAGATCAACTGGTCCTCCGTGCACTGGCCCCGCTTTTCGATATATTCCTCTTCTTCAATGGCGATTTCGCTGTTGTCCTGGATCAGTTGCATGACCCTGACACCTTCCGGGCCATAGCGTTTCACTTCGCAGCCGGGCGCTATAATTCGAAGCGGCCCCCTTTTCTTTCCCTTATTGATTTTGACAAGGGCCCCGATCTCCATCTGCTTGCCCCGGGCTTTGTCGCGCAGCTTCTTGGGCAAAGCAGTCGCGTCGAGGCTCATGAAGCCGGAAACCAAGACGGGATCGGCCTCGCCTGTCGGGGTCTTGAGCATGTACTCGACCATCTGAATTCGCGTTTTTTCGTCGGGTCCCGAGGAATCGGACGCAACGGTGAAAGCAGCCAGGCAAACGATCATAAGAAGAGGTTTCATGATGTCTATCGCTTCAACCCTTAGGGCTCGCGATAAAATAAGTGGCACAATTCGGCGGCCCGCTGTTGGCCGATTTCTTCGTTGCTCGTCGCTTACATACCTATCGGTATGCTCGCTTCTCGCGCCTCTAAATCGTCTCAACATCAAGCCTCCGAATCGCACCACTTATTTTATCGTGAGCCCTTAGACTAGACGGCTCCTTGGACGATATTGATATCTTTATTTATACCGACGCATAAAGTCGGGACCACGGGCGCCATGCCATAAATCCCCGAGAATGGGACCAGCAGATTCTCCAGCTGCGCCGCTTGCAGACTCGGCGGCAACGTGACGATGGCATAGTCGTAACCCTGCTCCGCGAGGAAGAGCTGGCGATGGCGGGCAAAGTCGAGCTCCTCGGTGTCCTGCGTGACGAGAGAGTAGAACGTAGCGCTGTTCGAGTTTGGTTTGGGGCGCAGGATGCGCCCCAGGCGCTGGGCCTCCTCCTGGCGCGAGCCGAAGTTGCCGGAGATTTGAATGGCGCAGTTGGCGTCGGGCAGATCCACCGCGAAATTAGCGATGCTGGAGACGACCAGGCGGCGAATTTTGCCCTCGCGAAACTCGCCAAATATCTTGTCGCGTAGAGAGGACGGGCTTTGCCCGGTCAAGAGCGGAATGTTGAAACGGCTCGCCACGCGCTTGAGCTGGGCCAGATATTGGCCGATAATCAAGACCAAATCCTCGTGGTGCCGAGATAAGAGCAAACTCAGGACGTCCTCCTTGACGGCATTTTCCGAAGCCAGGCGGAAGCGCGTGCGGTAATGCTCGGCCGCCGCGAAGTCGGCGACCGCCGCCTCGGGCAGCGGCACGCGCAGTTCGAAGCATTCGGCCTTGGCTATCCAACCCTTGGATTCCAGCGTTTTCCAAGGCACGTCGTATTTCTTGGGCCCGATCAACGAGAAGACGGCATCGTGCTGCCCGTCCTCTCGAATCAAGGTCGCCGTCAGCCCCAGGCGTCTTCGCGCCTGAAGCAAGGCCGTGATCTGAAAGATCGGTGCAGGCAGCAGATGCACTTCGTCGTAGATGATAAGCCCCCAGTCCTTCTTATTGAAGAGCGCGAAATGTGGGAAATCGGCCCCGGAGCGGTGCGTGACGATCTGGTAGGTGGCCAACGTAATGGGGCGGATCTCCTTGCGTTCGGAGCTGTATTCTCCGACCATCTCCTCGGGCAGGTTCAGCTTGTCGAGTATCTCCCGTTTCCACTGTCGCAGTGCGACCGTGTTGGTCGCCAGGATCAGGGTCTCCACCTGCAGCCGAGCCATCGCGCCCAGGGCCACGATCGTCTTCCCCGCGCCGCAGGGCAAAGTAATGACGCCGCTTCCTCCCTCAAGCCCGCCGGCCAGAAAGGCGCCGACCGCTTCCTCTTGATAGTCGCGCAGCGCGAAGACCGTTCCAGAGCGCGTCGTGGAGCGCGGCGTCAACGCAAGTGCCGCGCCGGGGACATAACCAGCCAAGTCCTTAACGGGATAGCCCAGCTTGATCAGCGCGTGCTTGAGCTTGCCGCGGGAAAGCTCGGGGACGTGAAAGCGTTCCGTAGACGGATCGTGGGCGCAGAACGCCTTAAGGCTTTCGAGAGAGGCCAATTTCGCACGCAGCGCTGCGTCCGGCACGTTGAGGGTCAAGCCCCGCTCGTCCTTTTCGAGGATTATTTTCCCGTAGCGCGAGGCATAGTCCAATATTGATGTCCGCACGCTCGCCGGCAGCGGAAAGCGGCTGAGCTCCTCCAGGCGCGCGAGGATTCTCTCCGCCGTCTCTCCAGCGCTGGCCGCGTTCCATAGAGAAAGAGGCGTAATCCGGTAGGTGTGGACATGCTCCGGGCTTTTGACCAGCTCGGCGATGCGCGCCAGAAAATCACGCGCCGCGGCAAAGCCAGGGTGTGCCGCCTCCAGCAGCACCGACAGATCCGACTGGACAATCAAGGGACCGGTGTTCATTGCATATCCTCCAGATTTTTGTCATCGGCGACCTGCGCGAAAGTCATGTCCACTGCGGGGAAATAGCCCTTGCGGCGCAAACCCGCGAGCAAGGCGTCAATCGTTCCCGATGTCGGCGCGATCATCGCGTAATAGCCGGAAGCGCCGTCGAGCGGCTTGGCCGAGAACATTTTTTCGAGAAGCTTGCCCGTCTCGGGCCGCCGCACGCGCACGAGCAGCGACGCGGGCATGATGACGGCGTCGTTGGCCCGCGTCTCGAATTCCTGGAGCAATGCCTCAAAGGAGCGCGGCAGCGGAGCTTTTGAGTGGCGGACTAAAGTCGCGCGCAAGACCGTCGACGGAACGCCTTGGCGGGCCCCTTCATAAAGAGTGTCCAGAGAGAAGGCGTACAAGGCCATGTGTTCGACATTTTGGAGCGCCCCCGTCAGCGCCAGGACATATTGGTCGGCCAGCGGAAGAGCCAAGGGTGCCAGCACCTCCAGGTTCGGCTGCACGACCAATCCCATCGCGGCGTCGACCGTTTCAGGAGGCACGCTGAGAGGCAGCCTTGAGAGAATGTGCTTCAGCAGCGGAGACGGACGCACGGACTCCAGAGCCGCATCGGACTCAACCGCGCCCAGGTCGAAGAGAACGCGCAGTTCTTCACGCAGTGCGTAGGTCAAAGCCCGCATGCGTTCCTGGTATGATGAGCCCAAGTAGCGGTTCTGTTGCAGTTTCTTGGCGGTCTTCTTGTCGGATAGCATGGCATCGGCAAGCCCTGAAAGCGAAGCCCAACCGCCCGCCGGCAGCGCCGCCAGGCGCCGCGCCGCTTCCTCGCGAATCAGAGAGGGCTCCGTCCTCCCGCCATGGAAAAAATATCGCAATGACCCCCAGCGCTGATAGTCGACGCCCTTGCCCCAGGACAACGCCCAATCCGCATAATTCTTGGCCGTTTCCGCCAAAGTCTCGACGATCTCGCGCCGCGGCGACAAGACGTTGCGATTGACGCTCATAAACTTATGAGCGTAGGAGAAAATGAGCAAACGTTCCAAACGCGCGACATCGTCCATGCGCAAGAGCGTCGACAATTTCTTAAGGGAGGCCTTGGTGATCTGCTGAGAACTCGTCAATTTCACCGGGCGCGACAAGGCCGCGATCCATATCCGCACGATGTCGCGCAGCAGACTATCCGCATGGCTGAGCGGCTGTTCCGGCGGCGGCGTGGAGATCTCCGGCGCCTGCCCCGGCTCATCCTCCATCTTATCTAAAATTTCGCCCAGCCCCGCCACCGCATAGAGCGCTGTTGCGTGCGTCGGATCGACATCCGACGCCTCGCGCCGGTCTCGAAATACGACCAGCCCTTTCAGGATCAGGGAATGAAGCGATCGCTCCGCCGCGGGCGGAGCGCGCATGAAGTTCTCGCGCCCGAACGAGAAAAAAGTGTAGCGCATGGAGGGGGTCAGATCCGCGCGTGTCGAGCCGGCGCTGTCCTCGTCGACGATTTCCTGGAGGACCTGATACTCCATATTGGTGAGCGCCCGGATCGTCTTCTCCCGCGCCCGTCGAGCCGCCGCGTATATCCCCGAGCTCATCAGCCAACGCGGTCCCGCGGCAAGTCCCCAATGGGCGGCCATCATCTGAAGGATCTCCTGCCGGTAGTCGGCCAGGGCCTCAAGCAGCGATGCGTTCCTCGGCGAGCGATAGCTCAAAATGAAGCGATGCTCAAGGGAAATCGCCAGCCGTTCCGGCCGCTCGCTCGCGGGGAGAAAGAAGGCCAGCCCTAGTTTCTCCAGGGACCGCCAACTCGTCTCCTCCGCGTGGCCCAGGGCCTGCGCCCAAGAGATCCCTTGGGGATTGCGCAACAGAACGTTGGCGGCCTGGCGCTGTGTTTTGTTGAGTTCGCGGTAATTCCGCGTCAACATCGTCTCTGTCAGATCAAAATCGGGCCGCAAAAGATGGAGTTCTCCGAGCCGATAAAACGCGGCGGGATCGGCGCATGCGTCCACTCCCTCAACGACGACGGTACCTTTCATCACTGCTTATGATAGCGGACTGTGCTGCCTGTCGCCAAGGGCCCTAAGGCCTATCAAGCGCTAGGACCTTAAGGGCTCGCGATGAAATAAGTGGTGCGATTCGGCGGCCCGCCATTGGACCTATGGGAGAGAGACCCGGCGTCGAATTTCTAACAGCCGATCGCGCGGCTGATGACGAGGCGCTGAATCTCGGAGGTGCCCTCGCCGATCTGGAGCAGACGCTGGTCTCGGTAAAATCGTTCTATGTCGCACTCCTTCATGAGGCCGTAGCCGCCGTGAATTTGGACCGCCTCGTTTGTGACTTCTTGGGCGACCTCCGAGCAATAGAGCTTGGCCATGGCTGACTCTTTGCCGAATGGCTTCTGTTGATCTCTCAGCCAGCAGGCTTTGTATAAAAATATTCGCGCGTGCTCAATTTTCATCGCCATGTCGGCGAGCTTGATGGCGATCGCCTGAAAGCGCGAGAGCGGCTTGCCGAACTGGACGCGCTTCTTCGCGTAGGAGAGCGCCAATTCGTAGGCGCCTTGAGCGCAGCCTAACCCCATCGCGGCGATGGACAGGCGGCCGCTGTCGAGCGTCTTGAGCATCTGCTGCGAGCCGGCGCCGCGCGTTCCCAGGATAGCGGAGTTCGGGACTATCACCTGATCGAAGTACAGCTCGGCCGTGTCGCTGGCGCGCCACATCAGCTTCTTGTGCATGCGCTTGGCGCTGAAGCCGGGTGTATCATGAGGCACGAGAAAGCAGGTGAACTCGGGGTCCCCGTTTTCAGCGCGCCTGCTGACGGCCTGCACGATTACGCCGCCGGTGAGCTCGTTGGAGCCGTTGGTGATGAAGATTTTGGAACCGTCTATTGTCCAGGCGCCGTCGGCGCCGAGGACCGCTTTCGTGCGCGAGCCGCGCGAGTCGCTTCCGGCGTCGGGCTCGGTGAGGCCGAAGGCAAAAAGCGACTTTCCTGCAGCGAGATCAGGGAGATATTTCTTTTTCTGTTCTTCGGATCCGAAATAGAGGATGGGCGCTACGCCCAGCGAAACGCCGGCGGCGACGGTGGCCGCCTGCGAGCCGTCCACGCGCGCGAGTTCCTCAACGGCAATGCAGTAAGATGTATAGTCGAGACCCGCGCCGCCGAACTCTTCAGGCACAATCAGGCCGAACACGCCGAGTTCACCCATCTGCCTTGTCAAGTCGGCGGAGAACTCTTCTTTTTCATCCAGTTCCTGGGCTCGCGGCTTTATTTTAGCTTCCGCGAATTTCCGGACCGTGTCGCGGATATCCTTCTGGACGTCGCTCAGTTCAAAATCCATAAAGCGAATTGTAGCCGATTTTGTAGGATGGATTCTCGATGAAGACCCTTGTTCACACCCACGAAAAGCCGCACCATCCGCACCGGCCGCTGGAAATATTGCTCTTCGCGCTCGTCTTCTCCTTGGCATGGAACTCGGTTCATGTAACTGAGACCTGGCTTCACCTGAAGACCGGCGCAAAAATCATCGCGGAGCGGGGTTTGTCCACGGTGGATCCGTTCAGCTACGGCTCGGCCGGGGGAAAGTGGGCGACGAACTCCTGGTTGTTTGACGTTACCATCGCGACATTCGACAAAGTCGGCGGCATCAAAGCCGTCGTGTTCATCAAGAGCCTGACGGCGGCGGCCGCCTTTGCGCTGTTGCTGCCGATCAACCCCGGAAGCCCGTTCGTGGCGGCCTCGCTGTTGGCGCTCGGCGCGTGCGCGAGTTGGACCGGCTTTACGGAGACGCCCGTAGTCTGCGACCTGCTGTTTTTCTCGTTGCTCCTGCGCCTGTTGCGCCCGCGTCTCCGCTTCCATTGGTGGCACGGAGCGTGCGTAGCGGGGGTGACGGCGCTGTGGGCGAATACGCATGGCGCCTCAGCGCCTCTCGCGCTGTGGCTTGTCGGACTTAAGGTGTTCAAGGCCTCCTTGCGCACCGCCGCGCGGGAACGCCTCGGCTACTGGCTCACTTTTGGCGTCTGCGCGTTGAGCCTTTCCTGGAACCCGCTGGGCTGGTCGGTGCTCGGCCAGACCTTCGTTGATGCGACCACGGCCGGCGGCGGTTGGCCGACGGAGCTGTTTTCTCTCTATACATTGTTTGCGGTCGCGGGGCTGGCCTCCTGCCGTTACACGCTCCAACAAGAATTCGTCATGACGTTGTCTGCGGCGACCGTCATCGCGCTCTCTTTCGTTCTGCCGGGCCTGCGCCCGCTCTCGATTTTGGCGGCCTGCCCCGTCATCTCCCTGGCGCTTGGGCATTGGTTTAAGCCCCGCGCTGATCCCGGGCCGCGCATCCTTCTCTGGGCCGTGTTTGCCTTCTTCCTCTTTGCAAGCTACCGCCATTTCGTGACGGCGCCGTTGTCGCGCGCAGGAGGTTACGGCTCTCCCATTCTCGGGGACGCGATGCGCTATCTGCAATCAAATTCAGTGCGGGGACGCATGTTCAATGAGCCTGACGCGGGCTCTGAGTTGATCGGCCTGGGAGACAGATCAGTCTTCGTGGATACCCGCCCGGGATTATATCCAGCTTCGTTTCAGGATGAGGCCGCAGCCTGGCCCCGCTTGTTCCAGCAACTCGACACGGTGTATCGCTTTGACTACGCGGTGGTGCTTAATCGCCGCGCGGGCGCCCCGGCTCAGATCATCGATGCTGACCCCGCTTGGGCTCTTGCTTACGCCGATGATCGGGCGCTGATCTACCTCAAGCGCACTGGTGAGAACGCCGGGCTTCTGGCTTCAATGCCCCCGCGCCTGATCTCGCCGAACCGGATGTGGCCCGACACCCTTGACCCCCTGCTTAAGGACAAGAGCAAGGCCGTCATGGTTTTGAAAGAACTCGACAGGTGGCGGGCACAGGCCCCGGGCTGCATGCAGACGTTGATCTGGAAAGCCTACGCTTTGTGGCGGCTCGGTCTAGTTGAGGAGGCCGATCGTTGCCTTGAACTCGCGAGCGCGCGCCCGATCCTGGATCCGGAACTACGGGCTGCCTACGCGTGGGTGCTTGAAACACGCGGCCGCACACGGCAAGCAAAGGACGAATATGATGAGGCTCTCCGCTCAGCCCGTCTTCAGAGACAGCCGCGCGTTGAGGCGGAAATCCTGCCGCGCCTGGCGGTCCTTTGCCGCAAGCTCGGCGATGAGGCCGGCGCTCACAAGGCCGAGGGGCGGATTAAGATTTTATCTTCCGAATGATTCTCGATATGGACAACCTCGCGCGGTCCTGGTATACTCGAATCCTTCTCTGAAATGAAAAACACTTTTGCCCGCCGTTTGCCCGCCGTTCTCCTCCTGACTCTCGCCGCCGGTTGCAGCCCTCCTAAATACGCCACCTATGAGTCGATCGATAAGGACTACACCGCTTCGGTGCCGTGGGGTTGGCAGGTGATGACCGACCGGCAGGATAATGATTTTTCCCAGACGACTTTCATCGGCCCCTTCGATCCCGATTTCTACCTCGGCGCGCCCAGCATCGGCGTGCGTTGGTTTCGCCGCTATCGTCCGCACCGCCTGAGAGACGGCCGCCTGGAAATGTACGGCGGTGCCGATGATTTTATCAAGCAGATGCTCAAGCAGGTTTACGGCCCCGAGTACATACTAATGACGCTTGCCGAAAAACTTTCATACAAGCGCGGCCCCAATGACTCGGCCGTTGACGTCATCGCCGAAATCACCCTCAAGCAATCCGGGCTCAAAGCCAAGGCATTTACGGTCCTTTCCGCGGCACCGGCGGTTGCCGCCAACAAATGGGGCATCAGCGTCTATTCCGGCTCGGGCAAGCGCTTCGTTCTGCGCAAGCACGCGTATGTCGTCGTCCCGGTTGAAGACGGCTTCTATGTGCTGACCTACCCGGCAACGGAGCGGGGCTACGCGAATTATATCGACAAGTTCGCGGGGCTGATGGGTTCCTTTATGCCGCGCACCGCCGGTCCCGGCGGCGCGAAGATTCGAGTACCGGGCTCTTCGCGAAACTGATCCGATGCCGTCCGCCGAAAAATACCGCTTTCACACCCGCGACATCCGATTGACTGCGCGGATAGCCGCCGCTCCTGAACTCGTTTACCGCAGCCTGACCTCGGCGCGCGAGTTGACGCGCTGGTGGCTCCAGGGCGCTGAGACGGCGGCGCTCAACGGAGGCCAAATACGCATGGTTTGGCCGCAGCTACAAGTTCCGAACGGCGTTTTCAGCTTCAAGGAACGCAAGGGCGTCTTCGTGGATCTTGAGCCCGCGCGCAAGGTCGCCTGGTTATGGGAACCTCTCCGCGGCGAGAAGGAAGCGCCTTCTTTGACCTCGATCTTCATCCTTCCCGCGCGTGGCGGCAGTGATGTGACCTTGATCCAGGCGGGCTTCCCCGTGGGCGCAAGAGCCGACGCGCTTTATGAGCGTTACGCGCGCGCCTGGGAAGACGGCCTCGCCAAGCTCAAGCTCTACCTCGAAACAGGACGCGCCTGCAAACTTCAGTTCCTGGATCTTGAGGCCGCGCGCATTCTGACGACGAGATCAAAAGAATGAACGCAGTGACGATTCTATTGGCGGTCGTCGCGGGCGCCGCGTTATCGGGGATTGCTTTCTATCTCGTGTTCTTCTCCGCGCGAAAAAACGAGGATGCGGGTAAAATTCAGCTGCGCGAGGACTTCCGCGCCCTTCTCGATCTCGCCGAGCAGAAATTCGAGACCGAAAGAGTTCGTCAAAAAATCGATCTCGATGAGAAAAAAGTTTCCGTCGAGAACGCCGTGGACAAGCTCTCAGAGCGTCTTAAAGTCTATGAAGAGATGATGCGCCGCTTCGAGGCGGACCGCACCCAGAAGTACGGCTCGCTTGAGAGGGGCCTCAAGGATGCGGCCGAGCAAACGGCCAAGCTCGCCTCCTCGACCGAGGGCCTGCGCGCGCTGTTGGACAACTCCCGCGCTCGCGGCCAGTGGGGCGAGCGCATGGCCGACGACATTTTACGCGCCTGCGGCCTGCAGGACGGGGTTCAGTACCGCAAGAACCGGGCCCTCGACACCGCCGCGACGCGTCCCGACTTCACCTTCCTGCTGCCGGAGGGCAAGAAACTCAATATGGACGTGAAGTTCCCGCTCGATAACTGGCTGCGCCTGCTCCACGCCGGCGCCGAGGAAGAGCGCGTCAAGTATAAAAAAGATTTCGAGCGAGACGTGAAGAATCGAATCAAAGAACTTCAGGGCCGCGGCTACATCAGCGTCGAGGAGGAAACGCTCGATTATGTTTTGCTTTTTATTCCGAACGAGCAGGTCTATGGCTTTATTCAGGAAAATTTTCCGGGTCTCGTGGATGAGGCCCTGGTCCAGAAGGTTGTATTATGCTCGCCCTTCACGCTCTACGCCGTTCTCGGCGTGATCCGCCAGTCCTTCGACAACTTCCACTTCGCGCGGGCGACCCAGGAGGTTCTAAAATTGATCGCGCACTTTTCCGCCGCCTACGAGACCTTTAAGACGCGCTTTCAAAAGCTGGGCGAGCAGGTCGGCAAGGTCGGCGAGTTGTACAACGACATCGAGCAAGTCTCTTTCAAGCGCCTTGATGCCTCCATCATGAAAATTGAGCGCGTGCGCAAGGGCGAAGAAAAGCCTGAGGCACCGGCCCTTCCGTCGGAACCAGGCTGAAAATTTAAGAGCCCGGGGCCGCAGGCGCGTTTATCCTGATTTCGGCAGCGAGCCGATGGCGAAGCGCTCGAGGCCGGAGGCGTCCTTCTTAATGCGCACGCATTCCAAGCCCGCCGCGCCGAAGATTTGCGCCACGGCCGGCCCCTGCGTCGAGCCGATTTCCATCGCGAGCGCTCCGCCCGCTTTGAGGAGCTTTGCCGCCATAGGGACAATGGCGCGCACGGCAGCAAGGCCGTCCTTGCCTCCGTCGAGCGCCAGACGCGGCTCCGCCAAGACCTCGGGTTCCAGGCAGTCGAGCTCGGCAGTCGAGATGTAGGGGGGGTTTGAGACCAGCAGATCAACCCATCCCCGCAATCCCTGTTTATTGGAAAACAAATCTTCACGCACAAACCGGATGCGATTGCCGACGTGGTGCGCGATCGCGTTTTTTGCGGCGAGGTCGAGGGCCGACTTCGAGAGGTCGGTTGCGAAAACGGTCGCTGACGGCAGGAGTTGGGCCAGCGCAATTGCGACACAGCCCGTTCCGGTGCCGATCTCGAGTATTTTAGGCGCGAGAATATTCGCGGACTTGACGAGGCGCGCGCATTCGATGACGAGTTCCTCGGTTTCCGGACGCGGTATCAGAGAGTCGCGCGTCACCTCGATTTTGAGGCCGAGAAATGGCTGATAACCAAGGATGTAAGCGAGAGGTCGACGCTTGCCCCGTTCCTTGATCCACTCCCAATACCGGCGCTGCTCCTTGGCGGTCAGCGCGCGCGCGCCTTGAGTGAGCGCTGACAGGCGTCCGATGGAGAGCGTCTCGGCCAGAAGAAACTCAGCGCTGGCGCGCGCCTCGGGGACGCGGCGCAGGGCGAGGTAGCTCTCCCCTTGCTCCAGACATTCAGAGATAGTCACTTCCCTGATAATAGATTATCCTGCGTATCGGCCACTTGAAATTTTCTCCTCGGGGGATAACCAGAAGGCTACTTGAAACTCCGAGGGGGCGTTTCAAGTGGCCGATACGCAGGTAGATTATTTCCAATTTCGCAATCGCGAAAAAATACGGACGCGGAATCGCCCTCTTGAGCGCCCGGAGCCTCTCTCATAATTTAGTTTAATAGCCCCGTCGTCCAAGGAGACCTATGGGCTTTCTACTCGGCGTGATGGTCGGTTTCGCGGCGTGGTTCCTGCTCAACTACCTCGTGGCCGGCCTCTATACGGTCGACCAGAACGAGCGGGCGGTCAAGACGAGTTTTGGGCGCGCCCAGCGTCTTGAAGGTGCGAATACCTTGGATGACCCCGAACTCAAAGCGACCCTCAATGCCGACGCTCAACAACGCTACAACTATCCCCAACTTCGCGTCATCATGCCCGGTGGTCCGTACTTTAAGTGGCCTTGGGAAAAGGTCTACAAGGTCTCCATTGCCACCGAAAGCATGAACATCGCGGCTGACCCCGAGAGGCCGGACGCAAATAAGCATGGGACCATCCTTGAGGCGATCACCATGGACCAGCTTAACACCGGCCTCACCGGGAATATCCGCTTCCGCGTCTCCGAGAGAAACCTCTACGCCTATCTGTTTGGCATCAAGAACCCGATCGTCCATGTCATGGGCTACTTCGTCTCGGTTCTGCGCGAGAAGATCGCGACTTTCGAGGCGCCGAGGATTGAGGGCGCGTCAACGATGCAGGCCACCGGCCTCAGCGAACTCAGCGGCGTCTCAATTAATGACATCCGCAAGAACCTGCGCGCTCTGAATGATCGCATGGACCAGGACTGCAAGTCCTCGACCGCGCGCTACGGCGTCACCCTCGACGCTTCTTTAATCACGGGCGTCGACCCGCCCCAAGAGGTCGAGTCAGCTCTGGCCGCCATCAACACCGCCCACAACCATGTCTCATCTGAGATCAGTCTGGCGCAAGCCTCCGCCGACCAGAAGATCGTGCAGTCCAAGCGCGCCGTGGAGATCGAGACGCTCAATGCCCAGGCCGAGGTCGAACCGCTGTTGGCGCTGGCCAAGCAACTTGCCGATCTCAAGGCCATCGGCGGCGCGGGATCCCTGATCGCCTACCTGCGCAATGTGCGCCTGGGTATTTTCAGGCGGACCAAGACGTTCGTCCTCGAAAATCGTCAGCATTCGGAGGGCCGCTAACATGCTCGCCAGTTCCTTTTATATCACCGCCGTAGCAACCTTCGTCGGTCTCTCGATCGCCGTGCCGATCCTGCTCGGCCTGCTTCGTCTGCTCGGCTTCTATGCAATCGTCCACGAGGGAACATCTAAAGTCTTCGTGCTGTTCGGCAATGTCCTGGAGACGATCACCGAACCGGGAATTCATTTCCTCTGGGCTAAGCTTGGTCCGGCCGCCTTGATCGTCAATTGGATCGGCTCGTGCTACACGCTCGATATGCGCCTGGATCAGGTTTATCGCCGCAGCGAACCGGTCAACTCCGAGGAAGGCGCTCCCATCGGCATCGGGATCTGGTACGAGATGTATATCTCTGACCCGGTCGCCTACCTCTTCAAGAATGCCGACCCGCGCGGCTCGCTTGCGGCCAATGTCAGCAATGCGGCCGTGCGCTCGCTCTCGAACATGAAGCTCGCCGCCATGCTGGGATCCCGTCACCAGATGAGCATGGTCGTGCGCGAGGAAGTGTCCACCCAGAGTCATGAGTGGGGTTACAAGCTCGGCTCGGTGTACATCCGCAAGGTGCATTTGCGGGATACGCGCATGATCAGTCAGATTGAGGAAAAAGTCGTCAACCGCCTGCGCCAGGTGACGGCCGCAATCAAGCAGGACGGCGAAAACCAGGTCAACATCATCGCCAGCACGGCTTCGCGCCAGGCGGCGATCGCTTTTGCCGAGGCCGCGGCCCTGCGTCCGAAAATCGTCGGCAACGCGCTGAAGACGATCTCCACAGAGCCCGACATCCTCACGGCCATGTTCGAGATTCTTGAAGTCCAGCGCGTTCTTGAGAGCGGCGCTGAAATCACCATGGTTCCTCCCGGCTCGGACATGCTTGCGCAGTTGCTCGCCGCCCGGAGCAAACCAGCCGCCGCCGTCTGAAGTTCATCGGACCGAGACCGGGGCGGTCTCGGGGCGCCGAGGGTTGAACTCGGAACCTCGTGGTCCCAAACCACGCGCTCTGCCAATTGAGCTACGCCCCGATCGCCGCAGGGTGTTCCCTAGAACGCGATTATAACACTTCCTTAGTCAATCCTGATTCCCCCGTAAAAAGTCGATTGCGCGACGCGTCCGCGGAGTGCTCAATGTGCACCGGTGGCGGGTTGGTCGCCCGCGTCACTTACCCAAGCTGCGTGTCGGGTGCTTCTTCTTAAAATCCTAATTCCGCCACGCTGTG
>CAZGVK010000191.1:0-4804 GCA_964529095.1 uncultured Elusimicrobia bacterium | reverse complement strand
TTCCCCGCAGGCGGCGACACGTGGCGCTTCACGCTCACGGCTACAGTCCCCTACAATTATCAAAATATTTTCACGGGGACTTTGAACGTGAAGCTTGCCGCCTCGGTGCGGGCTGCGGCCTTGGCCGTGATGTCCACATCCAACGGCGCTGTGTCGGTTTCCGACTTGGTCTTAAGCGACCTGGCGCCGGATTTGAAACTTGCGGTCGACGCCTCGTCCTTATCCGGGACCTTGATCGAGGAGCTTTTAAGCAATGTTTTGGCGCATCAGATACGCGCCAACCTCTCCGCTCTCAGTTCTACCTTTCAAGAGGATATTCGCAAGCAGGTCAAAGCCCTTGCCGACAAGGGCGCTCTGCCCACCTGGCCGCCGCCGGCCACGGTCTCGAAAAACGAAATCTCCGTGGATCGTTTTTACCGCGCCTATGTTCTTGGCGATACGGCCGCTATCCAGTGGGATTATGTTTCCTCAGCTACGGGCAAGGACGCGGTCCGCAAGCTTGAGATCAAGGACCTGGATGGGAAGATTGTACGCACCTTTGACACCGCTTCCACGACAACCAACTGGAATTTAAAGAATGAGTCTAAGGCCGATGTCGCCCCGGGCGTTTACGAGGTCGCCGGCACGCTCTCCATCTCCCAAAACCCGGGACCTCCTTTTGCGCCTTATCAGGCCGATCATCTCGTTCGAACCTATATCTCAGTGGTTAAAAAAGCCGCGGATAAACCCGCGGCGGAGAAGATGGACAAGCTCCGGCGGATTCTAAACACCCAGCTGGCCGATGAGACCTGGGTCGCTCTCAAGCCGGATCTTCTGGCGCAGACGAAGACGTACGCGGCACAGTTTGCCGCAGACTTGGGCAAGACCAATCTTGCAACGCCGTGCCGCTCAGCCGGCAGTGCGTGCACGCCCTACTTCTCCAATCTGCAGATCGCAAAATTGAAGCCCGAGGACTTCAATTTGGAGGCGGCGCCTCAATTTGAGCTGATCTCTCCCTCAGGCGTCGCTCTTGCCTTTCCCGGCACTGACGCTTGGAGCTTCAAGCTGGGCGTTTCCGTCGATTACAACGTTTCAGACGCTCTGAAAGAAACGCTCAAGTTTAACTTTACGGTCGCTCTGCGCGCCGCCGGGCGGGCCAACCTCAAACTGACGCCGACAAGCGCTGAAATCGTTTCTATCACGATGACGGACGCGACCCCTAAGCTCAATCTCCAAATGACGGCTGATGCCTTCGCCGGGCAATTCATAGAGGCCCTGCTCAATAACGTCATCGCTCACCAGCTCGCGGCCGCGACGCTCTCATCCAACTCGGCCTTTCAAACTGTACTCAAGGCGCGCCTCGAAACGCTCACCACTGGGAATATGGGGCTCATCAAGTCTCTCGACGCGGGCAAGCTCCTTGACGGCCTCCTGCCGCCGGAGCCGGCACCGGCGCCGCCGGTGCCGCCCGCAGACGCGCCGGCCGGCTGTGTTCCATTGTTGTCCATGACCGCCAATGACACCTGTGCGCTTGGAATCAGTGATGTGAGACCGGAAATTGATGCGCTTCTGGCCGAGCTCGGGACGAAAAAACCGGTTTCAAGCGGAAGTTTTGACTGGCCTATGGGCGGGCCGATTTTGCATCGCTTCGGCTGTACGCCGTTTCCTTTTGAACCTAAGGATCCGAATTGTCCATCCAAGCACACCCACTACGGCGTCGATATCCAGGGCGGCGATGTGGATGTCAAGGCGGCCGACGGCGGAATCGCCTACCCTTTCCTCAACGCGGGCATGGGCTACGGCAACCATGTGATCATCATCCACAAGGATTGGGTCAGCGTCTACTCCCATCTTAAATCCGCCTCCGTAGCCAATGGCACCGTAGTCGTCAAAGGTGCTAAGATCGGGATTTCCGGAGACACGGGTGTGCAGCCGGCGCCGCCCCACCTGCATTGGGAACTGCGCCCGCGCACGGATCTTAAGCCCATAGATCCCCTGACCAAGATCACGACGCGAATGCCGCCTTTTGCGCCGCTTGCGCCCTATATACCCGACATAGGCAAGGCGCTGGCCTGCATCGACCAAGCCGGCATCTCCGGCATCGGCGCTGCGGCCGCCGATGTCGCCAAGCAACTCGCGGCCGGCACGATCACGGTTCCCGGTCAGACCCTTGAGACCTCCGCCTTTGTCTCCTGCTCTTCGGAGAAAGATAGCGCCATTAAGAGTCTGGAGCTCATCCCCGGCGCGCCGGAGAAGACCATGATGGACACGATCTCATGCGCGGGCGCACGGAAGGATTTGATGGGCCTGCCGGTCATTGCGCCGCCGCTCAACTACAGCTGGAACTTCACCAGCAACAAAGAGCCGGGAACGGTTGCAAACGACCCCAAGACCGGGATATTCTTCTATGACCCTTTCCTCATCCGTCTGATGAGCCTGGCGGATGCGGGCGAGCCGCTCTGGCAGAAGCTGGCCATTTCGACGAGCGCCTTCACTTTGGCTGAGAGTTCAGCGATGATCTGCGGATTCGACCCCGCCGCCCTGACCAAGGCCATAGCCGAAGGCAAGACCCTTGAGCAAAACATGAAGTTCTATTTTTCCTTCCCCAAGGGTGTGCGGACGTCTACGCCCTTCGCCTGGAAGCAGTGGGTTTACGCGGGCAAGGATGAAAGCGGTCGTCACATCCGCGGGCCTTACAACCTAAAAGAGCGGTCGTTCCGGGAGGGGACATTCGCGTCGTCTTTGGCCAATATGTCGATAGTCGTCCCCCTGCGCCTGGTCAAGGACGCCGAGAAAATCACGCTCACAAGAGCCGGCGAGCCCGAAGCACAGGTGGGGGAGATGAAGGCTGCGGTGACGGGCTTGGGGTCGCTTCTGGGCAAAGACATGGACAAATTGGTCGAAAGTCAAATCAACGGACAGCTTGCCGCTCAACGGGAGAGTGTCGCCTCCAGCATGGCCGAGCAGACCAAGAAAGCGCTCGACTTAAAATTGCCGTATGTTTACTCCTTGGCGGGCCCGGGAACTGCGGGGGAGACGGTCAATGTGATAGTCGCCGCCTATCCTTTCGATGACGGCAATACCACGCGGGCCACCGATGTCTCCGGCCTAAACCATGGAGTTATCTTTGGGGCGACGCCGGCAAGCGCCCTCATAGGCAAGGGACTTCTCTTTGACGGCGTGGATGATTATGTCGAGGTCCCCGACAGCCTCAGTCTGAGAAGCCTGGTTGAGTCGGGCGAAGTGTCGCTCCTATTTAAAAAGCCTTCCATCAGCCCCGTATCCGCGGTGCTGATCGCCAAAGCTCAAGCGGATCTCAGCAAGCCGCAGTTCGCTCTCTCCGTCAAGGATGGAAAGTTGATCGGGTCGCTCGGCAACGGCACTGCGGTCAAGAGCGTCTCGGCTTCCCTGTCCGCCTTCCTCGCCGGCCCGGGAGACTGGCTGCACACGACTTTAGCGTGGCGGAACAGCGGTGCTGAACTAAAACTCTATGTCGGCGGTATGATGATGGCCTCCGACCTCAGTCCTTTTACCGCGCAGGCCAACACCTCGCCCTTGACCTTTGGAGGCGCGGGACTTAAGGCGTTGCCCTATAAGGGCATGCTTGATGGGATATTAATCAAAAAGGAACCCACGATTGCCCCTCTTGCCTTGGAGCGGCTTCCGGTTTCCGTGTCTGGAAACTCCGCCTTGATTGAATGGGGGACGGGCATAGCGGCCGATGCGTTCATCAGTTACCAAAAGGCATTGTCTACATCCTGGTTGGTCAAATCCTCCGTAAGCCAGAAATTGCTGCATTCTCTCACGCTGACAGGCTTGACGGCGTCCACTAAGTACTACTTCGTCGCGTCATCTCGGAGCGATAATAACCTCATGATATCCCCGGTCCTGGGTTTTACAACCGGCGCACAAGGCGCGGGCATGGCGGTTGCGGCCGCGGGTTCCGGGTATTCCGCGCTCTCAGCGGAGCAGGCGGCGCAGGCCAAGAGGCAAGGTCTGACGCCTATCGAACAGGCCGGGTCACCGCAGGCCGCGGAGGCGGACCTGCTCGCCCCCGAAATCGCCGCGGCGTTTGAGGCGCTAGTTGTCCGCGAGTATGGCGCGCTTGAGGCGCCGCCCAGCGCCTTGCGCTTTGACTATAATCCCAACGCCCTGCCCCCGAGTCTAGCCCCGGCGCAGCTTAAGCTCTATCGTTGGGAATCAAAGGCCCGGCTCTGGAGCGCTGTCCCCGAGGCGAGCCACGACATGGCCGAGCACGCTTTTCATGTGCAGACCAACAAGTCGGGCGACATGCAAATTTTCGCTCCGGCCTCAGGGGAAGGCGTGAGCGCGGTCGCGGCCGACCTGGGAGGTCTCAAGGTCTTTCCCAATCCGCTGCTCAAAAGCGGCGGTTCTCAAGACGCCACCGGGTTCACCTTCTCGGGCTTGACCCGCCAGGCCAAGGTGCAGGTGTTTACGGTGACCGGCGAGGCAGTGCGGACTTTGGAGAAAGACGACAACAGCGATCTCCTGTTCTGGGACACCCGCAACGCTTCGGGATCTCCCGTCGCCAGTGGAACCTACCTCTACCTCGTGACCAACGCACAGGGTGAAAAGAAGAAGGGCCGCGTGGCTCTGGCGCGCTGATAGGCATCGCGGGCCACGCTCAATCTGATCCAGCGTGCGGGCGCGTCAGACTAACGTTTACTGAATTTTTACCTTGCTTTAACCGATTTTTTGCCTGCCCTAAATCACTTTCCGGCTGTAATCTGTTACTCTTTTGACATGACCGAGAAAAGAGAGTCCTCAAGCCCGAGCAATGTCAGCAAACGACTCGCCTCAAGCC
>CAZGVK010000190.1:0-2916 GCA_964529095.1 uncultured Elusimicrobia bacterium | reverse complement strand
TGCAGTCGAAGCTTTTGAGGCCGGCTGCATCGGGATCTCGGTCGACATGGTCCCATGGCACATGATGAGCGGAGAGTTTAAGGGGCGGGCGATTCCTTCGCAGCATGCAGATTTCAAGGAGCTGAGGCTTTTGGCTGAGCTCTGCAGGCAGCGCGACCTTGTCTTTCAGGTCACTCCAAATCCGCACCAGCCGCTCTCGGTGTTCCAGATTTTGTGGCTGTGCGTGGGCCTTGGCCGCCCCGCTTTGCGCGCCACCGTCTTGACCGCGCTTGACGCCGTCGCGTTTCGGCCGCTGCGCCATTTTTTTCCGCCGACACTTTTCGTGATGAACCGGCTTCTAGGCGGCAATCTGAGATTCCAGACCTTGACCGAGCCTTTCACGGTGTACTCCGACGGACCCCTGACGCCCCTTTTCGAAGAGTTTTCCGCCGGGGTTGCGCTCAACGATTGCGAAAGCCGCTTGGAGCGCGAGGCGCTTTGGTCCGCGCCGGGATTTCGCGGGCGCTTCCGCGCCGATTGGGGCAGCATCCTGCATCGCAGCTTCCACCGCCGGCTCGATTTGATGAGCGTCCTGCGCTGCCCTGACCGGACGCTTGAGGGACGAACTTTCGCGGAGATTGCAGACCAGCGCAGGCAGGAAGCTCTCGAGTGCTTCATGGACCTGCTCGCACTCCACGACGCAGATCTTCGCTGGGTTTCGATAGGCGGCAACGACAGGCCCGGCCCGAGGAGGAAGCTTCTCGCGCATCCGCAGATCCATCCGGGATTTACGGATGCCGGCGCTCATGTGCGCAACCTTGCTTTTCAGGATGGTCCGCTGTCTCTTTTGCGCGAGGCTCTCTCAAGCGGCTGGATGAGGCCTGAGCGTGCGATTGCGCGCTGCACGGGAGAGCTTGCCGAATGGTTTGGTCTTGACGCGGGTTTCCTTGAGGAAGGCCGGCGCGCCGACCTTGTTTTGCTCGATCCTACGGGCCTTAGCACTCCGGTACCTGCAGCCGAGGAGATTTCCGATCCGCTCTTAGATGGAGCCATCCGCATGGTCAAGCGCGGGTCCGATAAAATTATCCGCGCGGTTTACATCGGGGGCCAGCTCGCCTGGGCCGGCGGCAAGTCCGCCCCGGCTCTCGGGCACGAGCGCCTTGGAGGCGTGCTTGGCCAGGTTCCTTCTCGGGCCACCGAAAAATGGCGGCTGCGGGGGCGCATCGATTCCCGGACGTTGGAGCACCCTTTTACCCGCTACTGGGACATCTTCGTCTTGAAGCACCAGGACTGGCGCAATGTCGCCCTGCACTGCGTGGGTGTCGTGTTATTCTACGGCTTGGCTGCCGTCGCTCTGGCAACTAAAAACCCGTGGTGGCTTGCCGCACTCCCGTCTTCCCAGCTCGTTGGCCTTATCGGCCACCGTCTCTTTGAAAGGAGCTTCATCGACCCGCAAGACGCGGTCTTCTCTCTGCGGGCGAGCGCGGCTTTAAACAAGATGTTCTGGAGGGTCCTAACGGGCCGCTATTGGGGAGACGTTGAGCGGCTTGGCGCAAGGCTTAAGCGCTACAGCATGCGCCGCCGCCAGGTCTCGCTTCAGGAGGAGCGTCATGCGGTGGCCGCGTAGACGGGTACTTTTTGCCAGCGCGGTCTTGTACTCGGCAATCAGCGTCGGCTACGAGATTGCCAATGTTTGGCATTGGCGGCCGCCATTTGTGCTTCCGTGGACATCCCTGGACCGCGCCATCCCCTTTATCGATTGGACGATCTGGATATACTTATCGCATTTCGTTATGCAGGCATGGCTGGTTGTAGAACTGGCGCATGAAGGCGTCCATGAGCCGTTGGCCGCGGTCGCCTATGCAAGCGCCATTTCAATCGCCCTGTTCTTCGTCTTACCGACTGCTTTGCAAGAGCAAAGGTTTTGGCGGCCCGGCCCCTGGGCCGAGCAGGGTTTTCGCCTGGCCGACCGGCTCAATACTCCGGCCAACTGCATCCCTTCCTTGCATGTCGCTCTCGCCGCGATCGCGGCGAGAGCGATCTGCCGGCTTGGGCCCATCCGCGGCGCTTTCGCCGTTGTCTGGGCCGCGGCGATCATCATCTCAACACTGACGGCCAAACAGCATACCGCGGTTGATGTCCCCGCGGGCCTTGTCGTCGCCTGGCTGTCCTGGCGCCTGAGCAATCCCTTGGAGGCCTCATGAACACTATCTTGACTCAACGCCAGTCCCGGTCGCTCACGCAGGACGCGCGCACCGTGGCTAAGCTCGAGCTTAACCACCGGCGCAACAAGGAGCAGGACCACACGCGGCTGATGGACGAGGCCTCCTCGGCTTTTCGGTATGCGGACTGCAAGGACGAGTACTGGAACCCCGAGACCCAATCGCTGTTCTATGGCACGCCGATCTGGGAGCAGGCCTCGCCGTCGCAGCGCGTCCTTTTGAATCAGCTCTACTGGGTCGCCTATTACTCGCAGATCATCTCCGCCGAGATCGCGACGATTCTCTTAAACCTAACTTCGGCAGCGGGCCTGTTCTCTCTTGAGGACTTCCGTCTTGTCTGCGACACTCTTGATCTTGAGACCTCCCAGGAGCGCGCCCATATCGCGGCGTTCAAGAAGATCTCCGAGGCCGTTGAGTCCGAGGTTTTCGGCGAGCGGATTTTCACCTACCCGATGCGGAGCATGTTTGAGCAAACGATGATATTCTCCGACACCGATGCGATCAAGAGCTTCTGGCGCGGCATCCAGCTGCGCGCCTTCTCGATGTTGTCCTCCGGCAACGCCTTCATCGGCTGCCAGTACTTCACGGTGCGGGGCATTCGCACGCTCAACGGCAAGATGATCCAGCACCCTTTAAGCCGTTTCTATCAGACCCATCCCCGCGGCGAGGCCGCCCCGATTCCATCGAAGATCAGCCACTATCACTTCATGGATGA
>CAZGVK010000189.1:0-22953 GCA_964529095.1 uncultured Elusimicrobia bacterium | reverse complement strand
GTCATGTTAGTTCGTTGCCGTTGTAGCCGTTTTTTAATCCGTTTTCCTTGTCGTTGTGTCGTTGTCTTGGCCGTTGCCGTTAAGAATTTCATACGAGTGAGCCCTCGTTAATGTTCCATTCTCCTTGACGATTTCCAACTCGTGCGGCGCCGATCCCGTCGTGCGGTTCGAGAAGGGTGCCGACCGCCTCGCGGTCTACATCTATGGAGCGTCGGGCTCCATCTACAAAACAGCACGCCTCCGTGAAGGAGGCGCTCACCGGCAAAGATAATCGGATCACGCATCTCACCCTTTGAATCACAACTCTCTCTAATGGGCAGCATTAAAGACGCTCTCAAGTTCGGAGCCATCACGGTCGATCACCTGGACTGCGTGGAAGAAGCTGACCTCGCGGCGCTCGCAGCCTCAAAGATTCTGCCTACTTGGCACCCGGCTCGAACTATTTTCTTAATAAGCCCTACCCGCCCGCGCGCCGACTGCTCGACAGAGGGGCAATAGTAGCGCTCGCTAGCGATTTTAATCCGGGAACGTGCCCCTGTTTAGATATGCGCATGATCATCTACGCTTCCTTACGCGGACGCTCCTCTTTTACGATCTTCCCGTCTTCGAGAGTGATCACACGATCGGCCTCGTAACCCAGCGCGAGATTGTGGGTCGTGATGATCACACCGAGGCTCTTCTCGGATGCCAGCCGCTTGAAGAGCCCGAAGATCGCTTCCCCCGTCGCCTTGTCGAGATTGCCCGTCGGCTCGTCGGCCACGAGAATCTTCGGCTCCACGATCAGCGCGCGAGCGATCGCCACCCGCTGCATCTGTCCGCCGGACAGCTCCTTGGGAAGGTGCGTCGCCCGGTCGGACAAGCCGACGAGCGCCAGGACGGCGTCGGTCTTCCGACGATCCGCCGGGCGGCCGAGGAAGGTCAGCGGCAGTTCAACGTTCTCCGCGACCGAGAGCGTCGGCAGCAGATGAAACTGCTGAAAGACGAATCCGAGCGCGCCGCGCCGCACCTCGACGAGTTCGTCCTCAGAGAGCCCCGCGGCCGACTTCCCAGCCACGAACAAGGTCCCTTCCGTCGGCGCGTCCAAGCACGAGAGGATGTTGATCAAGGTGGTCTTGCCCGAGCCCGAGGGGCCTAGAATCGACACCAACTCGCCCGCTTTGATTGAGATATCGACTCCGTCGAGAGCCTTGACGGTCTCAACACCTCGGTGATAATAACGCTTGAGAGACTTCCCTTCGATGAGAGTGTCCATGTCACGCCCCCTCGCGGATCGCTTCAACCGGTCTCATCGAAGAGGCCCGCCACGCCGGGTAGAGGCCGGCGAAAAATCCCAGGACGACGGCGCCGAGCACGGCATAGCCGACGACCGCGGGCGTGATGTGTACGATCGAGCCCGTGACGCCGAAATCGCCCAGCGAACGGATCGCCCGCTCGACCAATCCCGAGCCGACGGCGGCCCCGATCGAGCCCAGTACGCCGCCGAGCAGGCAGATCATCAAGGTCTCGAGCCAGATGAGTTGGAAAATATCCCCGCGCCGAGCGCCGAGCGCCTTCATGATCCCGATCTCCGCCGTGCGCTCGTAAACACTCATGAGAATCGTGTTGATGACTCCGATGAGAGCGACGATCACGGCGATGACCGCGACGGCGGCGACCATCGTCTGCGCGGTCCCCACGAGCGAGATCAAGGTGTTCTTGACCTGTTGGAGGCTTACGACTTGCACCTCGGGCAGTTTGAGCCAGCGGCTCTCGAATTCGCGCATCGTAAACGCGCTGAACTTCTTGAGCTTGATGCCCAGGATCGTGAGCTGGTTTGGACGCCCGAACGCGGTCTGCGCGGCGGCGATGGGCATGAAGACCGTGCCGTCGTCCTGCGTGCCGGTGCGCTCAAGGACGCCCGCTACCCTGAACTCATGCCGCACCGGGTTCGGCTTGCCCGATGGGGTGATCGTGGCGTAGAATGTGTCGCCCACCTTGCGCTGCTCGTACTCGGCGATCTCGTAGCCGAGGACGATCCGGTCCTGGTCTTTCCCCTCGAACCACGTTCCCCCCTCGTAGCCGGGCCCGCCCTTGAACTTGAGCCAGGGCTTCATCGACAGGAAGCTCGGGACGTCGATGCCGTCGATGACCGTGAACGTCTTTTCAGAGCCCTCGTCGCGGATGCTGCTCGCCTCTTTCTGGGCGATGCCCACGAAAATAGGCGTGATGCTCGAGATATCGGGGTCGCTCTTAACCTTGGCGTAGGTGTCGGACGGCAGGTAGATAAGCCCGCTGCCGCCCTTAAGCATCATGGTCGCGGCCTCGTACGGGCAGCCCTTGGCCATGATCATGACCTGAAATCCCAGCATCTCGATGCTCCGGTCGATCGCGACGCGGTAGCCCAGCACAAAGCCGCCGAGCGAGACGGCCACGGCGACGGCCAGGCCCACGCCCGCGATCGTTAGTCCGGTGCGCACGAGTCTGCGCCGAAGGTTTTTGACGGCGAGCACGACATAGCGAATGTCCATTATCCCTCCTACTTGAATTCGACGGCGCTGGCGTAGAACTGATAGCCGTCTCCATAAGGCACCATCCGGCCTTCGACGCGGGCGCGATGGCCGTTCTTGCGCGGCGCGTTCATGGCAACTTCCTGCAGATCCACGCGCAGCATCTTGTCGCCCTCGTAAAAGAAGAAGAAACACCCCATTGAGGTACACTGCTTGCTGATCACGCCCTCGATCGCCACGGTCTGCTTCAAGTAGTCCTTCGGTCTCTCGATAAGGTCGATCACTCTTGCAGTCGGCGCCCCGCCAAATTCACCGAAGAGGTTCGGCAGGCGCGCATATCGGTAAAGGAGCGCGCCCCCGGCGACCAGGATAGCGGCGCATAAAACCAGGATCGTTTTCATGGCGACTCCTTCTTAACGGCCTTGGCCGCCTGCGCCCGCTCGAAATAGGGCTCGAAGCGCCGCCCGTAAACGAAGAAGTCGAGAAGGATCAGGTTCTTGCGCAGGCCGCGCAAGGACGCGTCGTAGTCCGGCTTGCCGCCCTCGTCGAGCGCCGGCGCCTTGAGCCGTCCGATCTTATCGGCCGCCGCGTCCGGCTCCGCGGCCGAGTAGTAGTCGTGCTTGTAGAAATCGGCCAAGCTCAGGCCCTCGAACTGGGTCCGAAATTTATTCGCCCGCAAAGCCTTCGCCGCCGGACTCTCCAGGCGCTGATAGAAGAAGCGCTTGATCGCGGCGCTTTTTGGATCGGTCGAGAGGAACACCTGGATGACCCCGCCCTTGCCGGGCACGTTGACGCCGTGCACCACGCCGATGAATTCTTTCCCCTTGAAGACGCGGTACACCGTGTACGGCGTCTCCAAGGTCTCGTAGATCTCGTCGAGGTCGGAACCCAAGCGGTCCTTGAGCGCCGCGAACAGCGCGGCGCCGTCCTTCAATCGCGTGAACTCCTTGAGATCCTCCTTGTAGGAGGTCATCCCCGGATAGAGGTACTTAAGGTCCTGGGCCGGGTTGCTCAGCGTGCAGCCGATCGCCGCCAAGGCCGCCTGCGGCACGATGAGCAGCGCCGCCGTCAGGATCGCGAACAAAGTCTTCATGTCATCCTCCTACCAATACCGGTAATACTGAAGCGTCAAGATCACGCCGCGCCGCCCCCTCATCCGCTCGACGTTGAGCTTGATCCAGTGCAGGTTCGAGTTGCCGACGTCGTTGCGGAAATACCAGGAGGCTTCGCCGATGAACGAGCCGTCGCCGCCCGCGCCGCCGCGCCGGAAGCGGCGGTACTGCGTCGCCAAGCCCCAGCGCCGCGAAGCACGCAGATACTCGGCCTCGTACAGTTGCGTGAACACGGCGTCCGAAACGTCGCGGCCGCCGGTGATTTCAGAAGACCAGGTCAACAGCCCGGCCGGAACGGCTTGGCGGTAACGCCCGTCGATCCCGGCGCGACGCGTGTCTATCCGCTGACCATCCTCCTGCAGCCGCTGGCCACCGAGGGCGGAAAGACCGCTCTCGACGCCGTGCTCGGAACTGAACTTATTGGACAGGCTCAAGCGCGCCGCCGCGAGCCCGCTCTGACCTCTGTACTTAAAGTCGTAGCCGGAGCCGGCGAGGAAGTTCACGTCGTAGTTGAAGTCCTCGCTCAAAGCGCCCCATAGACCCGCGTACCAGTCGCGCTCGAAACCGAAGTTGCGCTCGTTGGAGAGCTGAAGGATCGTCCCGTGCGTGTCGGTCTGCAGGTTCAGGCCGAAGGGCACGTAAAAGCGCCCGGCGCGAATGTTCACGCGTCCGACCTCGCCGGCGACGTTGTAGAAATCGGCGTAGACATTATGATACTCGAAGAACCATCCCGGACGCCGTATGCCTTCCAAGTCGTTGAGTACGGGGATGAAGCGATCGCGGCGCACGAGTCGGCCTTGAAAATTGAGGCTGGCGACGGTCGCAGTTTCGCTCGAGAACTTCTTGAGCACCTCGAAGCCGAGCGACTGGCGGCTGTAAGGCGCGGTGTTTCCGCTCGTCGCGGCCTGCGACAGGATCTCCTTGCGAAAGCCGAAGTTCTCCTGGAATAAGATTGTTGTCCAAGACTGCGCGAACGGCAAGGAGACCGTACTTGTGCTTTCCACCACACCGGCAAAAGGGTCCGTGCCGCCGCCCCAAGCGCGGGCGGCGGCAAGCGCTGAACATGCAATAATGTGGGCATATCCTATTGAGCGCATCAATTTTCAGGGCTTCCTTGAATCGAATGGATCCTGGCGTGGTAAGAGTTGGCGCAAAAACAACCATGTGTTTTTGTATGCCGATGCTTCACTGACTGCGTTGCGCGACCAGCCGCCATAAAATCAGTTCCCACAGCGTCGAATTGCGACGTTTGAATAAGAGCATTTTTAAGGCGTGGGCGATATGTTATACATAGCGGCATGGTTGATGTCGCTCTCCGTGGCGTCCGAAAGTCTTTCGACGGCAATCCTGTCATCAAGGGCATAGACCTCGAGGCGGAAAAAGGTGAATTCTTGGTGATGGTCGGCCCTTCGGGGTGCGGGAAGACGACGTTGCTGCGTCTTATCGCGGGTTTAGAGACGGCCGATGAAGGCAGCCTCGCCATCGGCGGTCGCGTGGTCACCCACACGCCTCCGCGCGACCGCGATGTGGCGATGGTTTTCCAGTCCTACGCGCTTTATCCCCACATGTCGGTGCGCGAGAATCTGGCCTTCGGGTTAAAGCTGAGGAAATTTCCCGAGGCGGAGATTGCAAGCCGCGTTGCCTCGGCGGCGGAGTTGCTTGAGCTAACGCGACTGCTCGATCGACGCCCCAAGGCGCTGTCCGGCGGTCAGCGTCAACGCGTGGCAATGGGCCGCGCCATCGTGCGTCATCCGAAAATATTTCTCTTTGACGAGCCCCTGTCGAATCTAGACACCGCGTTGCGGGCACAGATGCGAGGCGAACTCGCGCGCCTGCACCGGCGCCTGGGTTCGACCATGATTTATGTGACCCACGATCAGGTGGAGGCGATGACTTTGGCCAGCCGCGTGGCGGTATTTGATAAGGGCGAACTTCAGCAGGTTGGCCCGCCGCTGGAACTCTACCATCGTCCCGTCAACCGCTTCGTCGCCGGCTTCTTGGGCTCGCCTTCTATGAATTTTTTGAAGGCGCGGCGCGAGAGCGGCAGGCTTCTCGGCGCCGGATTTTCGTTTCCTATTCCGGCTGAACTTCCGGAATCTTCCGGCGCTGAGTTGCTCGTCGGGATACGGCCGCAGGAATTGAACATAGCCGCGACAGGGGCGATCTCAGGCGAAGTGGAAGCCATCGAGCGACTGGGCTTTGATGGCTATGCATTCCTGGCAACATCGGCGGGTCCGGTCGCGGCGCATTTCTCTCGGGGCGTTGAAGTGTCCGTCGGCGACAAGGTCGGCGTCTCGCCTCTGTTCGACGCCCTTCATGTTTTCAATATGGAAGGACGCGCTCTCAGGCACCCGAGGTCGGCGCCCATTTGAACACGCTCTTTTCCCTGGCCTTCATTTTTTCTTTCGTCGTCTCATCGCAGGCGCAGGCTGTCGCTCCCCTGAAACTTTGGCATGCTTATCGCGGAGGCGAAGAGACAGCGCTCCAAAGTTCGATCAATATTTTCGAGCGGGAGAGCGGCCTAAAAGTCGAGCTCTTAGCGCTTCCCTATGACGCATTCGCCTCTAAGCTGATCGCCTCCATCCCGCATGGCGCCGGCCCTGATGTGTTCATCTTTGCGCACGAACGAATCAGGCAGTTCGCACGGATGGATCTGGTAAGCGCTGTCGATGGCGCCATCGACCGCGCCGCTTATTTTCAGAATACCATCGCAGCGCTCGCAATCGAGGAGAAAATCTACGGCTATCCGCTCTCGCTGAAATGCTTGGCGCTTTACGTCAACACCCGGCTCGTATCCAAGGCGCCAAGCACGACTGATGAACTCCGCGCCTTGGCGAGGCGCTTGAGCTCCGGTGGAGAGAACCGGTTCGGCCTGGCCTATGAGTCCGGAGATTTTTACCTTCATGCGCCTTTTCTCTACGGCTTCGGCGGGCGACTCTTCGACGAGAATGGCCGCGCGGTCTTCGACACTCCGGAGATGGCGCGCTCCTTGGCTTTCGTCAAGGGCTTGCAGGACGCTGGTCTCATCCCCGAGGAAACCTCAGGGGCGCTGGTCAAAGCGCTTTTTAATGCGGAGCGCGCGGCGATGGTCATCAGCGGACCCTGGTTTTCCGGAGAAATTGCGAAGTCGGTATCCTATGCGGTATTTCCGCTTCCGCAAGTGAGCGAGACCGGCCTGCCGATGCGGCCGTTCTTGGGTGTTGAGGCGGCGCTGGTCTCGTCAAAGTCGAAGGCCCCTGAGGCGGCGCGTCAACTGGCGCGGTTTCTTTCTTTGGGGGAAGCGTCTGTTTTGCGGTCCGTCATCGGCGGGCAGATACCCGCCAACCTCTCCGCCTACAAGGACGCACGGGTTCAGCGGAACACGCTCGTCACCGCCTTTCGAATCGCGGCCAAGAATGCGGCGCCCATGCCAAACACAATTGAGATGACACGCGTCTGGGAGCCGATGAAGCTTGCCTTGCAGGCGACGATCAGGGGCGGGGCGGATCCTGCGCATGCGGGAGCGCTCGCCGAGCGCCGCTACCGCGCGTTATACCGCCCCGTTCCCCCTGAGGCTTCACCTCTGCCCTACCTCGGGTTGCTGGCCTTGGCTATAGTCGCGTACCTCAGCGTGCGTCCAAAATCCGCTCTTTTTTGCGCGCAACGCTATCCCGACGCATGGCGAGCTTTTTGTTACGTGGCGCCGGCCGCTGTTGGAATCATCGTGCTGGTCCTCATCCCATTTGGATTCGGCGTGGCGCTTTCATTCTTTCACCATGATGCCGGACGCTACGCCTTCGTGGGACTCGCCAATTTCATGGACATACTGTCTTCCCGTGGCTACCTCATCACCGAGCCGCTGTCCTTCTACTTTACGCTCGCGGTCACGATTTTATGGACCGTCGTCAATGTCGCTTTGCATGTGACGATTGGTTTAGCCTTGGCCCTTATTCTTAAAGATCCCCTGCTCAAGCTTAAGGGCGTCTACCGGGCGCTCCTGATCGTGCCGTGGGCCGTGCCGAGCTACATCACAGCGCTCATCTGGAAGGGAATGTTCCATCGGCAATTCGGCGCAGTCAACGGATTGTTGGCGGCGTTGCATATTGAGCCGGTGGGCTGGTTTACTCATTTCTCCACGTCATTTGCGGCAAACGTGATCACCAACACCTGGCTTGGTTTTCCATTTATGATGGTCGTCTGTTTGGGATCTCTGCAATCCATCTCTCCTGAACTTTATGAAGCTGCGGAGGTGGACGGGGCGTCCTCATGGCAGAAGTTCCGGAATATCACGCTGCCCTTATTGCGTCCAGCGCTTCTTCCCGCGATCATCCTGGGAAGCGTCTGGACCTTTAATATGTTCAACATCATCTACCTGGTCTCCGGAGGAGAACCGGGGGGCGCCACGGACATACTGGTCTCCGACGCCTATCGCTGGGCCTTCCAAAGAAATGAGCAGTACGGCTTTGCGGCGGCCTATTCCGTTCTCATCTTTATCGTGTTGCTGAGCTGGTCGGCGCTGACTCGATACTTCTCCCGCGACACGGAGGACGCGCTGTCATGAAAGAGGGCAGCTGGTTGCGGGGCGCCCTCATCCACATGGGGCTTGCAATTGCATGCGCGGTGACGCTTTATCCGGTGCTCTGGGTGGTGAAGATGGCGGTCTCTCCCGCGGAAATTCCGGCGCTTTCGGCAAACCCTTTTCCGAAACAGTTGACGGGGAGTAATTTCGCCAATGTTTTGGGCGCCACCGATGCGGCCGGACGGTGGCTCTTCGGGAGGAATATGCTGGCAAGCCTTGCGGTTGCAACTGCGACAACGCTCGTGGGACTGCTCTTCTCCGTCACCGCGGCCTATGCGTTTTCGCGCCTGCGCTTTCCCGGACGCAAAGCCGGACTTCAGGCGCTTCTGATTAGTCAAATGTTTCCAGCCACGCTCATGCTGATCCCCATTTATTCAATCCTGCAAAAATTGCACCTCTTAAACAGCTTGGGTGGATTGGTGCTGGTTTATTCCACGACGTCCTTGCCTTTCTGCATATGGATGCTCAAGGGCTATTTCGACACGATCCCTCGGGATTTAGAGGAAGCGGCAATCATGGATGGCGCCACGCCGTGGCAAGCGTTCACGCGCGTGGTTCTGCCGCTGGCGCGTCCGGCGTTGGCCGTGACGGCTCTTTTTTCATTCATGAACGCATGGAACGAATTCATTTTGGCGGCGACCTTGCTCAATGACGCAGCGCTCTTTACCTTGCCCGTCGCTCTACAGCGGCTCGTCGGCGAGTATACGGTGGCGTGGGGTCCGTTTGCGGCAGGCGCTTTGATCGTCTCGCTGCCCGTCATGGCGCTGTTCTTTGCGCTTCAGAAGCACTTGGTCGGCGGCCTCACCGTCGGCGGCGTCAAAGGTTGAGCGTGGGCGGAGCGGGATGCGCGGCATTATGCCGGAGCATGAAGGCGAGAGAGCCTGCCACGGCGGCGGTGAGAGGCCAGAATATCAGCGCGCTCAAAGCGCCGTAGAGAGTCATGGCCAGGAGCGCCACCCAACTTCCCACAACGATGGCCCAGACGTTGCCGAAAATCCAGAGGCTTTTGCGCAGATAAAGTCCGCGCGGCAGCAGGAGCAGGGCGCCTGCCATGTTGAGGATGTTGGTCGTCGCCGAGATGCCCGGGATGTCCGTTGGATGCAGGTATATCCAAGACAAACCGATGAGCGGGTTCAATGTGTAGAGAGCGGTCGCAGTTCCCGCGTTGAGCGAGGTCCAGAGATCGCGAAGTCGTCCCGGAAGTTTCTTGAAATGATCGAGGCCGACCAAGGCTAAGCCGATCGTCAAGGCTGCAATTCCCACTGCCCAGGACCCGGTCGCAACGACAGCCGGTTTCCAGGCCAGGACCGTTCCGAAGGTGCCGAAAATACTGGGCGGAATAGAGACCAGGGCCATCAAGGCCGTGCCCCGCTCCCAAAACTTCCACAGCGTTGTGTTTGCCTTGCCCTGAGTATTGAAATAATTAAGAACGAGCCCCCCGGCGACAAGCGGTGCCATGATCAAGAAAGCCGCCATCGGCATAAAGCCGACATAGGCCAATTGACTGAGGACGATCATATTCATCACGATGCCGACGATCTGGACTATCGCCGAGGGTTTTTCTTTCATCGCATTGAAGTAGGACAGCAGCATAAAACTCGCCAAGAGGCCAGTGGAGTAGCCGATCCAGGGCAGAACGGAGAGCTTGGAGAATTCGCCCGCGAAGATGTTGGAGAAATTCGTAATGACTTGCGGAATTTGGAGGAAGAAGTAAGGGACCAGGGAATATTGTGTCAGGCGTTTAGTCCAGGTGTCCCAAGTCGAGCGCGGCTGAATTTCCTGTTGGATTAAGTTCGATGCGGCGGGCGTCGCCGCGTCAGGGTCAACCTCCTCAATTTCAAAAATATGGACGCCGGCCGCTTGCAAGCCGATGGTCAAGCCGGAGTCGATCAAAGACTTGCCTGAGCGCGTGTAGACGCGGGGCTGGCCGTGCTCATCGAGATTGGCGATGTCGCGGAAAATGTAGTCGTAGCCGGCGCGCGGCCGCAGGTCGCCGAAATCCTTGAGCGTGCCATTGCCCAGCTTGAAGCTGGCCCAAGCCTCTTGTTGAGAGAAGTTGGCGGCGACAAGCAACGCTTTTTGCCGGCCTGTGGCAGGCTCGGCTCGAGCGGCCACCCAAGCCACTATCGGAGTGGCGGAGGCGGCGTCGAGAACCTGCCCCGCGCCCTTTTGGAATAGGTCGAAGTTTCTCTCGCCGACTTCAAGGACCCGGCGCATATAATCCTGCAAGACCGGGTCCGCGTTCCAGCCGATGACAGCCAGCACGTCGAAAGGAATGGCTTTCGCTAAATCTCCGGATTGAGAAATGTCGCCGACAAGCATTTGGCGCTGGCCCACGCCGAGTTCCGTGCCGTTGTAAACCAAGGTCGGTCTCAAGAGCATGCTCATGGCCACAACCGCCCGGTAAAACACGCCAAATTTATCAACCGCGTTTCCCTCGCCGCCGTCGTGGGTCACGATGGCATTGACGGCAGAAGCACCGCCCTTCTGCCAGATGCGAAAGAAATTATTATCGAGCGCGGCCTTGAGTCGTTCGGTATTGCCGTGGAAGGCGGCCTCCATCAGCGCGTCATAGAGGCCGATCTGGCCCAACGAGACGTCATGGTCGTTCTTGTTGTAGGTACCGCTTGAGCCGGAACGGCTTACCTCTGTCTCGTAGGCATAGATTTCATCAAAAAAAGCCGCATCGGGTTTCTCCTGGCGCACCGCCGAAGCCATCTCGGCCAAAAACTCGGAACCATTTCTCTCCGCTCGGCGGATCTTAAAGCCCTCGATAAAGCGTTCCAACTCAGCTCGTGCCCAGCCCGAGGCCGCATCCTTTTCTTTGTTCAGAATATAGAGCCACCGGTCATAATAGCCTGCGTTGGTCACATAATAGGCCATGTCGCGGCGGGCAAAATCAGCGCCAATATCCGTGAAAAGACGCCGCATTTCGTTGATTTCCCAGTCCCGTGCGCTTTGTCGCGAGTAGTCCCTTTGCAGCATGTCGAGCCACATCCCGTCGCCATAGTCCGTGACGGGCTGGTGGATGAGGACCCAGAAGGGGCGCCCCTCGTGACCGGGGTAATGCTTGGTTTGACGAAGTTGATATAACGGCGAGTAGACTCCGGGAATGTGGTGCGGAATTTGGGCCAGGAGGGTCTTCGTGTATTCGGCCAGATCCGTTCCCGGTCCGGGCTGCGTGGGCGGAAGGAGATGGATGAAGTCTTGGGGCTGGAGTTCGGCCTGGTCGCTGTCGATGGCGGTGTGGTTTGGAATTTCGTCGAATCCCACGCGGAACCCCATCTGCTTAGCCCGCGCGATGAAGCGGCGCGCTCCTTCTTCTCCGCCCAGTTCCTTTTTAAAGCGATAACCTTTCAACGCATAGGGAGATCCTAAGGGGCCCCATTTTCCCACATCGCCGATTTCAAAAACATCGAGCAGCCAAAGGACGTTGGTTCGAGTCTCCCGCCTGATGCGCTCAAGTTCCGCATCATCCAAGGAGTCGAAGAAATTTTTCCCGGGTTTCATCCGATTGTAGGAGCGGGCCAGGATCATGTAGACGCTGGCCTGTCGGCTCCAGGATGAGGCATCAGCCGAGGTCAAGCGTTCCTGCCAGTCACGCGCGGTCGTGACAAGCAAGGCGTTGAGGGAAAGATTCTTATCGTGGAGCGTTCCAGGGGCAATTCTCAATTCGGCCAGTTGCCGCCGCGCTTCCGTGGTCCAGGGCGCCAATGAGAACAACGTGTCGAGGTAGGAGAAGTGATCGTTCCATTGCCCAAGCAACGAGTCCTCTCCCTGGCGGCGCTCGAGCTCGAGCTTGCGATAGAGAAAGCCTTCAAGCCCCGCGTTTCGCGCTCGAACTTCGCCCGAGCGGGTGTGGAAGACGAAAGGTTGAATTGAGCCCCCGTCAGCCAGAACGGCCTTCAGCTCCTTAATCTTTGAATTCGTAGTCTTAAACGGCCCAGCTACGCTTTTAGAAGCCTGTTCGTTGCCTTTCGGCGAGAAAGGGATCAGTGGCAGATACGCACGCTTCTCCATGGGCAGCGTCGAAGAAGCTGTATTATTAGTCGCAGAGCCAGCTTGAAGGCGTGGTTGAATGGCAGCTTTGTTTGGTTCTGTCCTCGTCGGTGATAATGCCTGTTCCTCCGGTTGTTTTCGATGAAGGATGCCTTCAAAAAATGTGCCGAGGACGCCGCTCCAAGTCGTATTTCCGGTCGCTCCAAACTGAGGGGGCAAGGTGGCGAAATGATGATTAATTTCCAGCGGCAATGCGCCGGTCTCGGTGATGAAGGAGTAATTGCTCCCTGTGTGATCCGTGTTCGTCAGGGTCGGCGAGGGAGGGATTGTAAAAGTCTGTATTGGCGTCAATTCATCTGTTTGGATGGTAACGCCGTTGAGTAAATATTCTTTACCCGCCGTCAACATCGACGCGCTCCATGTCGGCATGGGCGTGCCTGGCGTGAAGCGTACGCGGTCCCCTGTCGTGTGAGCGCCACCACCGAAAGAGTTTTTCGGGATGTGAACGGGCGCGTGCGCTGCGGCAAAATTGGCGGCGAAAGTCCCGGTTGGAAGTGAAATGGCCAGTATAACGGCAGAAAATTTAAACAGCGCCCTTCGGATGGCGTGTAGTTTCACAAGTGGCTTTACTCTACCACGACTATGTTTGCTCTTCTTTGGGCCTTATGGCCCCTAACAGTGCCGCCATTGGACCTATGGGAGGTAGGCCCGGCGTCGCGAATGTGAATGGGTGATTTTAACTTTCGTTTGACATGCCCGGAATGGCTCTTGAAAAAAGCGCTTACGGGGCTACACTGAGCGCATTCCAATCCTAAGGGGTTTATATGAGCGTAACAATACACGCACGAGTTGCTCCAGCAAGCGGATTGATTTTCTGCTTCTTATTCTTCGCAGTTGGCACCGCTTCACATGCGGGAATGCCGAAGGATGGAAGCGTGGTATTAAATTTTAGCGAGATGCCTCATATCACGAATAACGCTTATATGCCGCCCAGCTTGGCCCTGGCAATCAACATGTCCGATGACGGCATAGAATGTCGCACGGGGGTCGTAGCAACGATCCTGGTTCAAGTAGCACAGAACCCGATGCAAGAGATAGCTATGACGACCTATGTTGGTGAAGAAGCTGCCAACACGGTAGTTAATAATAAGAATTGCCAACTGCTTAAGGAGCTCAAGATTACGTTGCCGTTCCCAAACAGCCTGAACCCCCGTTCTGCTCCCATCTTTGGATCAGACGGGACTGATCGATTCGGCGGCCAATGGGAGTACGTGAAACTAATTTCGATTTCCGAAGCCCAGAAGCGCCAAGGCTCGCTGCCTGCGGCAAACATCAATAGAAATCAAGTCGTAGCTATGCCGAATTTTTTAGGATATCGCGTGAAATTCAAAGATGGCAAAGTAACCGAAGTGTCCCCCTTATTATCCAAAACACAATTGAATTTGGCGCAAACCCAAGAAACAGTTAACAGCATTATCTCGCGGGTATCTAAATCCATTGGTTTTGACCCTTAGGGTTGACGCAATAGTGTGCCAACCCTAAGCTCATCGGCGTCCCATCGCGGCGCGAACCTTCGGCGCGCGTCAAGGGAATTTCTGCTTGACAGAAATGTAAACATATATCACACTAAGGCCATGAGAAAATCAATTCTACTATCGTGCGCCGTGCTGTTCTCCGCTTCTGTTTTTGCCCATGAAGGCGAAGTTCATGAGGATGAGAGTGGTACTGCCAAACGGGCGGCCTGCAAGGCTGATGTTGACAACTTCTGCAAAGATGTCAAGCCGGGAGAGGGACGGATTATGGAATGCCTGAAGGTTCACGAGTCTGAGCTATCCGCGGGCTGCAAGGCCCAGAGCGGAAAACACAATCATGCCAAATGGGCGGTCTGCAAGGCTGATATTGATAGTTTTTGCAAGGATATCGAGCCGGGAGAGGGACGGATTGTGGAATGCTTGAAGGCTCATGAGTCCGAGTTGTCTGCGGACTGCAAAGCCCAGTGCGGCGCACGCAAGCATGCCAAGTGGGAAGCAGCCTGTGCGAAAGACAAAGAGACGCTCTGTAAGGACGTGAAGCCGGGCGGCGGACGCATCGCGCAGTGCTTAAAAGAGAATGCTAAGGATCTGTCCGAGGATTGCCGTTCCATTTTTAAACAAGAGAAGAAGCGAATGATGTCGGATAAACATAAAGACGCGCACCGGCATGCAAAGGACACCGCTAAGCCTTAAGAATTCGTCCATAAATAAACTTTACAATAAACGCCCCGAATGATCGCCTTGGAGCGTGGAGTCAACCCAAGCTCTTCGGCGGCATAGGTTTGCGAAAATCCGGCGACACCTCGATGAGCGCCGGGCTCCGCGCCCGTTTCGCCATCACACCGACATCAAACACCCGGATCTCCTCGGAGATGCGCGCGCTTGCCGCAACGAAGAAATCGGCCAACGGCTGGTCGCCGAATTGTGCCGCTTATTTCATCATGCATATCATTGCGAGCCCTCAAGTCATTCCGTTGCGAGCTCTTACGGCCGGAACGCGGGAATCAATGACTTAATGCGCGGCAACGCCTCTTCTGCCGCCACCTCGCCTGCGTGGATGATCTCACGGGCGCGGTGCACCTCGGTCCAGGAGAATCCCTCAAGATCGGGGAACATTGTCACATGCGCAAGATCCAGGCGCGCCTGTGCGACCTCATACTCCATGGTATAGATCATTTGAAAGAACACCTCAAAAAAATTCGGCGCGCGGAAGGCCTTGGGCATTGCGATTCTTGCCACCTGACTCAAGGTCTTTAAGTTGATCGGCTGATCTAAGAGACGTCGGCTTTGGCGCTCGCGCACCGCAGTCTTGCGATCGCTGGCGGGTATGGTCAAGTTTACCGCGAGCAGGATGTCAGCGCCCATATCGGCGATAACTCGCGTCGGAACCGGATTAACGAGGCCGCCATCGACGATCCAGCGGCCCGAGAGCTGGATCGGCTCAAAAATCAAGGGGAGGCCGCAGGAGGCGCGAATCGCTTCGGCGACGCGGCCCTGGCGAAGAACGACCTCCTGACCCGTTTCGATATCGGCGGCGACACAGGCCAGCGGTATGTCCATGTCGCCGAATTCGCGAGATCCCATGTAGGAGCGGATGAAGCGCAACAAAGTCTCCCCGGCGAAGAAACCCGAGCGCGGTACCGTAAGGTCCCAAAATAGATTTTCATACACCCACGATTTATCAATGCGCAGAGCGATTTCCTCGATTTCCTCAGGCTCGTAGCCACCGGCGTAGCAGGCGGCGATCAAAGATCCCATCGAGGTGCCGGCGATGATGTCAATGGGAATACCCTCTCGTTTGAGGACCTTCAGAACGCCGATCGCTGCGTGGCCGAGAGCGGCTCCCGTACCAAGAGCCAGGCCGACCTGCACGCCGCCGATGCGGCGCGCCAAACGTCCGAGAGCTTTTGCGGCTTTAGGCTCGGCGGCGAAAGCGGCGTCGGCCTTGCCATCGCGCGCATAGGCTTCGGATGCGGCCTCGCTCCACGGAACGAGCACGCGTTCAGTGCCGATGAGAAGCGGAGCGTCCTCGGGCTCAAGATCTCCAATCCACACCCTCAGAAGACGGTGCGATTGCTCGGCAAGCGGCGGCACCTCAACTTCCATATGGCGGTACTGCGGCCGCAGCGCATCGCAGCCGGCCATTAGGATGAGATCGGCCTCGGTGAGCGCTGCGCACTCGATGTCGCCGCGCGGCCCGCCCAGGCAGAGCAAAGCGAGATCGTGACTATCGCGCACGGCGTTGAGGAACAGATACAGTTGACTGAACATACGGCCGCTGAGCGCTGCGGGCGACACGGACAAGACCCGCACTCCCGACGGATGCTCTTGCGCCAGCGCTGCCAAAGCGGCGGGGTCTCGTAAATTTGTGTTGAGGAGTTCAGTCTCGCTGAGAGGCTTTGGTTTGATACCGGCGGCGCGGGCGATGTCTCCGGTTTCTGGAACCAGGTCCACTATGAGTACGCGCTTGCGTGTTTGCGCCGATAGCTCCGAGCCCAGGCGCCAGGCGATCAGTGCGCGGTCCGAGCGCGGCAGTGCGCAATCAAGCGCCACGAGACGATCCTGCTCCGACGATGGGCGCAGCGCGGCCTGGCCACCTTCGATGAGACGGTTGGCGAGCGTGCGCGAGAGGTGTAGCAGGATGGTCGGGTGCACCCGCAGGACGTTTTCGAAATCCTTGCGCGGAAGTTTCAGCAGCGTGCTCGTCGCATCGACCCGCACGGTCGAGGAACGCGGAGCACTGGTGAGCATTCCAGTCTCGCCGACGACATCGCCGCGGCCGAGATAGGCGACGAGGGTTTCTTGACCATCTTTGCCGCGGTAGCGGCGCGCGTGACCGGAAACGATGAGATAGAGGGCGTCGCTTTCATCGCCCTGCCGAAACAAAGTGGCGCCTTTGGGCAGGGAGAGCAACTGCAGACGCGCGGCAAGTTTGCCTAAATCTTCAATGGATAAGCCGGAGAATAGGGGCGTACGCTTGAGGAATGATTCCCAGGTCTTGATTTCTTCCGGTTTCATCGAGAAAGACTCATGGGATGATTTAGTATAATCTTCTGGAGACGGCGCATGACAACAAACCGATGACCGTTTTCGAGTCTCGGATTTTACCGCAACGCACCATCGCGACGGCCTTTTTGAAGGGGACGCTTACCACCTCGAGAAACTCATCCTCGTCGGTGTTTGCGCGCCCTTTCTTGAGCCCGGTCGCGACATAGAGATGCAGTATCTCGTTGGCGAAGGCTGGGGTTGGCCAGTAGCGTATCAGCGGCGTGAACGTACGGGCGGTGTAGCCGGTTTCTTCCGCCAATTCGCGCTTGATGCAGGAAAGAACAGACTCATGGGCGTCGAGCTTCCCGGCGGGAAGCTCAAGGGTCACCGCGCCGACAGGGTGACGATACTGGCGGACCATCACGATCGTGTCGCGGTCGCGAAAAGGCACGACCCCGACAGCGCCGGGATGAGCGATGTACTCGCGGGTCGCGAGCTTGCCGTTGGGAAGCCTGACGGTATCCACGTCAAAGTTCACGGCATTGCCGCGCCAAACGGTTTTTTTGCTCACAAACGTCTCGACAAGGTTCGTGTCGCCATTTTTCATCGCGCCGCATTGTAGCAAAGCAGATTATGCCCAAGCCTGAGTTCGTCCACCTTCACAACCATTCCGAATACTCCCTGATGGACGGGATTATTCGCCTTTCCGACAAGGATGGGCGTCCCTCGCAGGCGCTCAAGGACCTGGCCGAGACCGGCGCCAAAGGCTTTGCGATCACCGATCACGGCAACATGTATGGCGCCGTCGAGTTCTATGCAAACGCAAAAGCCGTCGGCCTCAAGGCGATCATCGGTTGCGAGATGTATATTTCCAAAGGCACGCGCTTTGACCGCGGCCACAGCCAGAAAGAGAATTGCCACCTGACGGTCCTGGCCAAGAACTATGAGGGCTACCAGAACCTGATGCAGCTGTGCTCGGTCGCATTCCAAGAAGGTTATTATTACGATCCGCGTATCGACAAGGAACTTCTGGCCAAACATTCCAAAGGCCTTGTCGTTTTATCGGGGTGCTTGAAGTCGGAGTTGAACCAGTCGATTTTGTCCGGTGATTCGGCCCAGTCCGAAAAACTCGTTGCCTGGTTTCGCGACAATCTCGAAGCGGACAGCTACTACCTGGAGATTATGGACCACGGTATCGACAAGCAGCATCAGGTGACCCGTGCCCTGCTCGAGCTCAACAAGCGGACAAAAATCCCACTTGTCGCGACGAACGATTGCCATTACTGGAAGCCCGACGACTATGAGGCGCAGGACGCGCGCGTTTGCATCGCCACCGGTCGCAAGTTGGCGGACACCGAACGCCTTAAATTCGACTCGCGCGAGTTCTACATCAAATCGCCGGATCAGATGCGTCGTCTTTTTGACGGCATCTCAAGCGAGGCTTGCCTCAATACGCTCAAGATCGCCGAGATGTGTAATCTTAAAATCCCGATGGACCAAATGCTGCTGCCCGAGTTCATGGTTCCGGAAGGCTTTAGCCAGGATTCGTATCTTACTTATCTCTGCATCGAGGGCCTCAAGGAGCGTTTCAAGGCCGGCATTCGACCGGAATATAAAGAACGCTTGGAGTATGAACTCGGCGTTATTAAACGCATGGGATTTTCGGGTTACTTCCTGATTGTTTGGGACTTCATCAAATACGCACGCTCTGTCGGCATACCCGTTGGACCCGGCCGCGGCTCCGGGGCGGGAGCCCTTGTTGCCTATGCGCTGCGCATCACGAATGCCGACCCTCTTGAGCACCGGCTCTTGTTTGAACGATTTCTCAATCCGGATCGAAAATCAATGCCCGATCTGGACATAGATTTCGCGGACACTGGCCGTGAGCGCGTCATCGCCTACGTGCGCGAAAAATACGGGAAAGAATGCGTTGCTCAAATCATCACCTTCGGTTCTCTCGGCGCCAAACTCGTCATCCGTGACGTGGGCCGTGTTCTCGACATGCCGCTAACGCAGATTGATGAGATTGCCAAGAAGATACCCACCGGCCCGAACGTTTACCTGCACGAGGCAATGCAGGGCCCCGAATTACAGGAGATCGCCAAGGATCCTTCCGTCAAGCGCCTTTTTCAGTTGGCGCTCAAGCTCGAAGGACTCAAGCGCCACACCGGAGTTCATGCGGCGGGAACGCTCATTACTAAAGAACCTGTGGTTAAATACACGCCGCTCGCCAAGGGCGCTAAATCCAACGTTGTGACGACGCAGTACGATGGAGATATCTGTCCCAAGCTGGGCCTGCTCAAAGTTGATTTTCTCGGATTACGCACGCTTTCCATCATTGACGATGCGGTTAATCTGACGAGGAAGCGGCATGATCACCAGTTTAATATCGACACAATTGCGATGGACGACCCCAAGACCTACGAGATGCTGCGCACGGCGAAATCCCTCGCCGTGTTCCAGCTCGATAGTTCCGGTATCCGCGAACTGCTGTTTCGCATCCAGCCGACCGTCTTTGACGATATTGTTTCGCTCATCGCGCTCTTTCGCCCCGGCCCGATGCAGTCCGGCATGCTCGACATGTTTGTCGACCGCAAGCATGGTCGCGAGGAGGTTAAGTACAACCACCCGCTCCTTGAAGATATTCTGAAGGACACTTACGGCTGCATGGTCTTCCAGGAACAGGTCATGGAAATAGCCAAGAAGCTCGCGGGATTTACGCCTGGCGAAGCCGACGGGCTACGCAAGGCGATGGGCAAGAAAATCTCCGAGGACTTGGAAAAAATGCGGGACAAGTTCGTCAAAGGCGCTGCCGTCCATAAAACGAATCCCAAGCTCGCAAATAAGATCTATGACATGATGGTGAAGTTCGGCGGCTACGGCTTCAATAAGTCGCATTCCGTCGCCTATGGCATCCTCGCTTACCAGACGGCCTACTTGAAAGCTAATTTCCCTATCGAGTTCATGACCGCCGTGCTGACCTCCGAGATCGGGCATTCCTCAATTGGGGTCGAAGACAAAGAAAATAAGCTCGTTACATATCTCGACGAGGCCCGTCGCATGGGTCTTGTGATTCTACCGCCGGATGTCAATAAATCCAAGACTCGATTCGACATCCAGAATAACGAGATACGATTCGGGCTCTTGGCGATCAAGAATGTCGGTTCGCTCGCTGCCGAGTCCATCGTCAATGCGGCAAGCGAGAAACGTTTCGAATCTCTCGACGACTTCTGCGCGCGCATTGACCTTCGTGCGCTGAACAAGAAGGCTGTTGAGTCGCTGATCAAGGCTGGGGCTCTCGATGGGCTGCGCGCAGGTGAGCCCGCCCCCGCCGCGCGCGCGCGCCTTTTGTTTGCCGTTGACGCGGCCGTTGGCCGCCAGCAGAAGATACGAGCCGACCTCGACAAGGGGCAGGGGCTTCTTTTTGAGTTGTCTTCAGGCCTGTCCATGGATGCGGACGGAACTTCCATCATAAAATCTCTTTCCGAACATGACACCTTGGCCTTCGAGCGAGAGGTCTTGGGCTTCTACTTCTCAGGGCACCCGCTTTTATCGGTGAAGGCTCAGCTCAAAGCCGTCGCTACGCACGAGGTCAGCCGTCTAACGCCTGAAATCACAACACCCGTACGCCTAGCCGGCATGATCAGCAAGATGCGCAAGATGGTCTCCAAGAAAACAGGCGAGCCTTGGGTGATCATCACGCTCGAGGATTTGACGGGCGAGATGGCGTTGCTTTGTTTCCCAAAGACCTACGCCGCAGGCGTCAATAATACAGCCAAGATCGGCGCGTTTGTGGGCGCTACCGGGCGACTCTCATTCAAAGGCGAAGACGCCGGCGTCGGCGCTCCGGAGATGATTGTCGACGACATAACTCCGCTTGACCTGTCTGTAACGAAGTTCGCCAAATGTCTGCGCCTGAAGTGCGACGCGACCGTCGGCACCGAAAAGCTCGAGGCTTTGCGCGACCTTCTCATGCGCTTCGAGGGCACCTGCCCGGTCGCTCTTGAACAGCAGACTTCCGCGGGCGTGGCGATTCTCGACCTCATGCAGCGTGTCAGAATAAATCAGGATATGCTTGGGGCCATCGAGTCTATTCTCGGAGAACGTTGCTGGAACATCGACGCTTCCGGTGAACCGGCCGCCGTTTCCCCGCGCAGGTGGGCGGGCAAGTCTTAGAACTATGGGCACCAACGCAATGTCGTATTTTTTCGGAATGCCTGGAGATGCCTCGTCCCTTCCCCTGCGCCGCTTATTCAAGTACGCTTCAGCGCACCAACCGACGATCCGCCTGGCCGCGTTGTGTTCTTTCCTTAATAAACTTTTTGATATCGCTCCCGAAATCCTGATCGGGATGGCCGTAGACGTCGTCGCGCACGGCAAGGCGTCGGCGCTCGCGCGATTCGGATTCACGGCTCCGTTTTCGCAGCTGCTGGCCCTTGCCGGCCTCACGCTTGTCATCTGGGCGTTCGAATCCATTTTCGAGTTTTTATATGAGATCCAATGGCGCGGTCTCGCCCAGAGCATCCAGCACGAGTTGCGGCTCGACGCTTACGCTCGGCTGCAGAAGCTCGACATGGCGTTCTTTGATGACAAAAGCACAGGCGGCCTCGTCGCGACGCTTAACGATGACGTCAACTTGCTCGAACGATTCCTCAACGGCGGCGCGAACATGCTGATCCAGGTTTTTGCGACCGTGGTCCTTGTCGGCGGCGTGTTCTTCTACATCTCGCCTGCGGTCGCGGGGCTGGCGATGCTCCCCATTCCGTTCATACTCGCCGGAGCCTTTTTTTATCAATTCCGCCTGGAGCCGCTTTATGCCGGAGTGCGCGAGCAGGCCGGCTCAATCGCCTCACGGCTGTCGAACAACATCTCCGGCATCGCGACTATTAAGAGTTATACCGCTGAGGAGCGCGAACTAGAGGCGATCCGCGCTGAGAGCCTCGCCTACATGGTCGCCAACGCGAAGGCGATCAAGGTCAGCGCGGCGTTCATCCCGATCATTCGCATGGCGATTCTAGGCGGCTTTCTGGCGACCTTGGTGGTGGGCGGCAATTTGGCACTCGCCGGAACAATCGGCGTGGGCGCTTTCTCCGTGCTTGTGTTCCTGACACAGCGCCTGCTGTGGCCGTTGACGGGCCTTGCTGAGACCGTGGACCTGTACCAGCGCGCGATGGCGAGCACGGCGCGCGTACTCAACTTACTGGAGACGCCCATCACTTTATCTTCCGAGCGCAAATTATTGCCGCGCGCATCGATCAAGGGTGAGATTCGCTTCGACGGCGTCACGTTTTCCTATCCCGGGCGCACGCCTGCCTTGCGCGACGTAACACTGACGATTCCCGCCGGCACGACGGCGGCGTTCGTGGGCTCGACAGGTTCGGGCAAGACGACTCTCGTCAAATTGCTTCTGCGCTTCTACGACCCGACCTCGGGCTGCATTCTGCTCGATGGACAGGATATCCGGAACTTTGATCTCCGCGAACTGAGGCAAGCGATCGGCTTCGTGAGCCAGGATACCTTTCTGTTCCACGGCACGGCGCGTGAGAACATCGCGTACGGCGATCCGGAGAAAAACAAGATCGCGGTGGTGGATGCCGCGAAAGCGGCGGAAGCTCATGAGTTCCTGATCAACCTGCCTCAGGGCTACGACACGGCCGTCGGTGAGCGCGGTCAGAAACTGTCCGGCGGCCAGCGTCAGCGAATAGCGATCGCGCGCGCAGCGCTAAAAGACCCGCCGATTCTCATACTCGATGAGGCCACCTCCGCCGTGGACAATGAAACCGAAGCCGCGATTCAAAAGTCCCTCGAGCGCATTGTCGTCGGACGCACGACGATCATTGTGGCACACCGGCTCTCTACGATCGTGAAGGCCGGATGCATCTTCGTTCTCGACGAAGGACGCGTGGTCGAGAGCGGCGCCCACTTGGAGCTCATTAAGAACGGCGGGCCGTACGCCGCCCTCTGGCGCGTGCAAACCGGTCTCTGATCGGGCGCATTGCCCGCGTGCTGGACGCTGGGATGACTGCTGAAAGCGCAGATCGCGCCCCTGCGTCCGGAGGAGATTTAGGGTTGGCGCAATAATA
The DNA here is from genome assembly GCA_964529095.1 of uncultured Elusimicrobia bacterium. Taxonomy (GTDB): domain Bacteria; phylum Elusimicrobiota; class Elusimicrobia; order UBA1565; family UBA9628; genus GWA2-66-18. Next base: position 195 of record CAZGVK010000189.1, on the reverse strand, counting down.
ACTATGTGTTTTTGTATGCCGATGCTTCACTCTAACTGCGTTGCTCGATCCCTTTCTTCGGAATTTTTGAAGGGACACTTCCTCGCCTTATGGCTCGGTCGTCGGTCACACCCTATCGGTATGCTCCCTTCTCGCGCCTTGTTAGAGTATCGCCTCGACATCCAAAATTCACAAAGTTATTATTGCGTCAACCCT